>PCVW01000063.1:15607-69074 GCA_002787095.1 Candidatus Omnitrophica bacterium CG11_big_fil_rev_8_21_14_0_20_64_10
GCCGATCACCCCTCGGCCGCCGGCCAGCACCGCCGCAAGCCGCTCCTCCCCCTCGATCACCACCCAGCGCTTCATCAGCCGCTCGGTCGCCGGGCCGAACCGGAAGAAGTCGGCCAGGTACATCCCGAAGTTCTGGAAGACCGCCCGGACCTGCCCTTCGGAAACCGCTTCCCCGACGCAAATCGCCTCCAGGTTGGCCCGAACCGCCCGCCGATCCTTCGGAGAGCGAAGATAGAAAATCTCCCCGATCCGCCGAGCCAGCCAGTAAAGAAACGGCCGGGGGAGAATCGCCGCCAATCCCCACCCGATCTGATACAGCAGGAGGAGCCCCATCCCCTACGCTTCCGGGGAGAAACCCGACAGCACCCGCCGGGCAATCTGGATCGCGGAGTCCGGCCGGCCGAGCGCCCGGGCCTTGGTTTGGAGCCCCTGCAAACGGGCCGGATCGTTGAGAAGATCGGCGACCACCTTCGGGACATCGGCCGGATGATCCGCCTGCACGGCGACGCCGGCCTCCTTGAGGAAATTGGCGTTCTTGTTCTCCTGACCCGGGATCGGCTCCACGACTACCAGCGGGACCCCCTTGGCGAGCGCCTCGGAGGTGGTCAACCCTCCCGGCTTGGTGATCAAAAGATCGGCGGCCGACATCAGATCGGCGATGAAATCCACATGGCCGAACACCTCGATCGGATGGCGCAGGCGGGGCATCTCCCGGATCAGGGTGTGGTAGAGGCGCTGGTTGGAACCGGTGACCACCAGCATCTGGAACGGATCGGCGATCCGGTCCAGCGCCCGGACCGTTTCCTTAAGCGGCCCCAGCCCCTGCCCGCCCCCCATCAGGAGGATGACCGGAACGCCGGGCTTCAGCTGCAATCGGCTTCGGATCCGCTCCGCATCCGGCGTCTCGGCGAAAACCGGCTGGATCGGGATGCCGGTGGCGAAAACCTTCTCCTCAGGAACCTGACGGTCCAGCATCCAACGGCGGCTCCGGTCGGAAGCCACCATGTAGCCGTCCACACAATCATGAACCCAGTAGGCGTGCGGGACAAAATCGGTCACGACGCCGTAGAGCGGCATCCGAACCCCCCGCCGCTTCTTGTAGTCGGCGACCAGGCCGCAGGGGAAAGCCTGCGTGCAGGCGACCGCCTCCGGCTTGAAGTCCCGGAGGAGCCCCTCCAAACGGGGGGAGTCGTACCGATGCAACAGGTCCCGGTAGCGGGAGGAGCGGCGGACGATCCTGGGGTTGTCGTACAGATAGTCCCACAACTCCGGCAACCGCTGAATCACCGACATGTAAAGACGATCCACGATCGGCGCCAGGATCGGATTGAGGTACTGGAAGGCGTCAATGGTCAGGGTTTCGACCGCCGGGTCCACGACCCGCAGCCCCCGCTCCAGCGCCCGGGCGGCCTGGTAATGGCCCGACCGGACCGTGATGTACATCAAGAGGACTTTTCGGGACATAATCAGCCCGAAATGTTCAGGACCTTCCCGATGCGCTCCAACGCGGTTTTAAGGCGCTCCTCCGGCTCCACGAGGGCGAACCGGACGAACCCTTCCCCGTACTCGCCGAAGCCGGTGCCGGGAGCCACGACCACCCCCGCCTCCTCCACAAGCAGCTGAACGAACTCCAGGGAGCTCAGGGCGGAGAACTTCGGCGGGACATGGGCCCAGATATAGAAGGTGGCTTTGGGTTTGGCCACCTCCCAGCCGATCTTCTTGAGGCCCTCGACGAAGAGGTCCCGCCGCTTGCGGTAGATCTCTACCCCCTCCTTAACGCAGCTTTGGGGACCAGTGAGCGCCGCGATCGCCGCCTCCTGGACCGCCCGGAAGATCCCGAAATCGATGTACGATTTGGTCTTCTCGAGAGAAGCCAGGATCTCGGCATTGCCGGCCACCCAACCGACCCGCCAGCCGGCCATGTTGTAGCTCTTCGAGCAGGTGTGGAACTCGATGCAGGGCAGCTCCTTGGCCCCCGGCACCTGCAGGAGACTGGGGGCGGTGTAGCCGTCGAAGACGATGTCGGAGTAGGCCAGGTCGGAGGCCATGATGATCTCCTTACTCTTGCCCCAATCCACCCACTCCCGGTAGAAGTCCAGGTCCACCGTCGCGGTCGTCGGGTTGTGCGGATAGCCGACCAGCATCAACTTCGCCATCCGGGTGATCTCCTTGCTCAACGGCTTGAAGACCGGCTTGTAGTCGTGCTCGGCGCTGAGCGGCAGGCTCACGAGGATCCCCCCGGCCATGATCACACCGTTGAAGTGAACCGGATAGGCGGGGCTCGGGATCAGGCCGATGTCGTCGTTGTTCAGGAATGCCAGCGACAGGTGGGCAATCCCCTCCTTCGACCCGATCAGCGGCAGCACCTCCCGCTCCGCGTCCAATTCGACGCCGAAACGCTGGTGATACCATTTGGCGATCGCCTGCTTGAAGCGGCGCTCGACATCCCCTTTCGGGCGGGAGTAACGCTGATTCTCCACCTTCTTGGCGGCGTTGTGCAGCGCCTCCACGATGTGCGGCGGGGTCGGCAGATCCGGATTCCCCATCCCCAGATCGATCACATCCACCCCGCGGGCCGCCGCCTTCGCCTTCAGATCATCGATGATCGTAAAGAGATAGAGGGGCAGCCGCTTCATCCGGTTCGCCTCATGCATCACCGAGGGCTTCCCGGGAAACTCCGGCTTGATCTTGGAATCCGGTGTCGTTTTTCGCTTCATCGTTTCCGCTCCAACTGCAAGGCTTCAAAGGCGTTATAGGATGAGCGGACATAAGAGCCGCTCGCCACAAAAGAAAACCCCATGGCCTGCCCCCAGGCACGGTACCGCTCAAACGCCTCGGGAGAGAGAAATTCAGCCACAGGGAGGTGCTCCGGCGTGGGCCGGAGGTACTGGCCGACCGTTAGAATATCACATCCGGCCCCTTTTAGATCGGCCATCGTTTTCCGAACCTCTTCCGGGCGCTCCCCGAGCCCCACCATCAGGCCGCTCTTGACCCGGAGCTGCTCTCCCCCCAACCGCCGGAGCGCCGCCAGCACCTCCAGCGACCGCCGGTAACCGGCCTGCGGTCGGATCAAACGGGTCAGCCGCTCCACCGTCTCCAGGTTGTGGCTGACCACCTCCGGCCCGGCCCCCACCACCCGCTCCAAACAATCCGGCCGGACATGAAAATCGGGGATCAACACCTCGATCTGCGTCTGGGGGGAACGGGCCCGGATCGCCCCGATGCAGGCGGCGAAATGCCCCGCCCCCTCATCCGGCAAATCGTCCCGGGCCACCGAGGTCACGACCGCATACTGGAGCTTCAGCCGGGCGATCGCCTCGGCCAGGCGCTGCGGCTCTCCCGGGTCCACCCCGCCGGGCCGGGCGGTTCGGACCGAACAGAAACCGCAGGAGCGGGTGCAGGCGCTCCCCAGGATCATGAAACTGACATTGCCGTGGCTCCAGCACTCCCCGAGGTTAGGGCACTTGGCCTCAAGGCAGACGGTGTTGAGCCGCAGCTCCCGGACCAGCTGCTTAGCCGGTTCCCATTGGCCGTGCACGCTGAAGGAACGCCGAAGGAATGCCGGAATCCGAACCGCCTCAGCCACGACCGCCGGCACCCACAACGGAAACGGAGGCCCCAGACCGGGCCACCCGCACCGCCGCGGACACCCCCCCGGGACCTCCGCCCAAAACGACGAGGTCGAACGATTTCAAGATTTCAGCTTCTCGACAATGGCGTCGGCCATCTGGCTGGTTCCCACCGGCGCGCCACTCCCTCCTCGCTTCAGATCATAAGTGACCGCCCGTCCCTCCTTGAGAACCGCGCTCACCGCCGCCTCCAACCGGTCGGCCGCCTTCCCCTCTCCGAGGTGGCGCAGCATGAGGACCCCCGAAAGGATTGTCGCGACCGGGTTGACCTTGTTCTGTCCCGCGTACTTCGGCGCCGAGCCGTGTGTCGGCTCAAAGACCGCGGCTTCCGCTCCGATGTTCGCCCCCGGAGCCACCCCGAGTCCCCCGACCAAACCAGCGCAGAGGTCGGAGATGATATCGCCGTACAGGTTCGGCAGCACCAGCACATCGAAGATTTCCGGCTTCTGCACCAGCTGCATGCAGAGGGCATCCACGAGCCGGTCGTCCGCCTCCACCCGGCCGGCGTATTCGGCCGCCACTTTCCGAAATACCTCGAGGAAGAGACCATCAGAGAATTTCATGATGTTCGCCTTGTGGATCGCGGTCACCTTCTTCCGCTTGTTCTTCAGGGCATACTCGAAGGCAAACCGGATGATCCGCTCGGAACCTTCCGCGGAGATCGGCTTGAGCGACACCGCCGCGCTCGGCCGGATCGTCTTGCCGCCGTGCGCCTTGACCCAGCCGATCAGCTCCTTGACCTCGGGGGTGCCGTCGTCGTACTCGATCCCGGCATACAGGTCCTCGGAGTTCTCCCGGATGATCACCAGATCCACCCGATCGTAGCGGGAATTGATCCCGGGGTAAAGCCGGCAGGGACGGACGCAAGCGTACAAGTCCAGGGCATGCCGCAGTCCCACATTGACGGAGCGGATCCCCTTGCCGATCGGGGTCGTGATCGGCCCCTTGATCGCCGTCTTGTTCTTCCGAATGGAGGCCAGCAGCGGCTCCGGAAGCGGGGAGCCGAACTTCTCGATTGCCCCCTCGCCGGCGTCGTGCACCTCCCACTCGAACGACACGCCGGTCGCCTCCAGACACTTGCGGGCCGCTGACGACACCTCCGGCCCGATCCCATCCCCCGGAATAAAAGTCACCCGATGACTCATTTGAGCTTCTCCGTAAATTCAGCCAGCCGGTCCAAACCGACCAGCATCTCCTTGGTGTCCAAACAAAAACTGACCCGCAAATGATCGGTCCAGCCGAAACCGCTCCCCGGCACCGCCGCCACCTCCGCCTCCTTCAGCAACCGCTCGGCCAAGGCGTCGGCATCGAGTCCGGTCCCGGAGATGTCGAGGAAGGCATAGAAGGCGCCGGCCGGCGCAGCGGCAAGCTTCACCTTCCGTATCCGGCCCACCCGCTCCACGAGCAGGTCCCGCCGCTTCTTGAATTCCCGCGCCATCGCCTCGACCGGCCCCTGCTCCCCGGTCAAGGCGGCGAGCGCGGCCCGCTGGCTGATGTGGCTCGGACAGGAGGTGGCGTGGTCCTGCAACCGCCCGCAGGCGGCGACCACCTTCTCCGGCCCGGCCAGGAAACCGATCCGCCAGCCGGTCATCGCGTAGGCCTTCGAAACGCCGTCCACGATCAAGGTCTGCGGAGCCAGCTCCGGAAGCACCGCGAGGATCGACCGGGCCGGCCCGTCGAAACTGAGGCGGGCGTAGATCTCGTCGCTGATCACCCAAAGCCCCTTCTCCAACGCGATCCGGCCGATCGCCTTGAGCGTCGCTTCATTCAGCACCGCGCCGGTCGGATTGGCCGGACTGTTGAGGAGCAGACAGCGGGTTTTGGAAGTGCAAGCGGAAGCGACCTGTTCGGCCGTGAGGCGGAAACCGTCGGCGGGACGGGTCCGGACCTCGACCGGCGTGCCGCCGGCCAGCCGGACCATCTCCGGGTAGCTGACCCAATAGGGAGAGGGCATCAGCACCTCATCCCCCTCCTGAATCAGAGCCTGGATGGCGTTGTAGAGCGCCTGTTTGGCGCCGGAGGTGACGGCGACCTGTGCGGGGGAAAAGGAAAGGCCGGAGAACTTCCGGAAAGCATCGGCGACCGCCTGTTTGAGTTCCGGCAGGCCGGTCGTCGGGGTGTACTTGGTGGCTCCCCCTTCGATCGCGGCGATCGCCGCCTGCTTGATGAAAGCGGGGGTATCGAAGTCCGGCTCTCCACCGGCCAGGTTGATCACCTTCTTCCCCTGGGCCCGCATCTGCTTAGCCAGGGCGGTGATCTTCAGGGTCGCCGAGGGCTGGACCGCCTCGATTCTTCGGGTCAGCCCCGAAGGCATCTCAAGCGCCGCGGCGCTGGTCGCCGCCGAAGAATCGGCGCAGTCCCTTGAGGAAGCCCCCCTTCTTAGGCTCCTTGGGGCGATTCTGGGCCGATTCCGGCTTCTTCTTCCGGGAAGCGGGTGGTTGGACCTTTGGCTTCTCCGCCTCGGGGGCGGCCGACGGCGGCCGGATGGCGAGGGTCGAAACTCCCTTCTTCCGATCCCGGCGGACCGGTTCCGCCTTCTTGTCGAGGTCCGGGGAAAGTTCGGTCCACTCCAGCACGGCCATCGAGGCGCCGTCGCCGGACCGGATCCCGTTGTGCAGGATCCGGGTGTAGCCGCCGGCCCGGGAAGCGAACCGGGGGGCGATCTGGGAGAAGAGTCGTCCGACCCCCTGCTTGTCCTGCAGCAGGGCCACCGCCCGGCGGCGGTCGGCAAGCCCCCCCTTCTTGGCAAGAGTCACAAGCCGCTCCGCCAACCGCTGGGCCTCTTTGGCCCGAGCCAGCGTGGTGTTGATCCGCTCATGGCGGACCAGCGCCTGTGCCAAGCTCTGGACGGTCGCCGCCCGATACGAGCTGAACCGTCCCAAATCCCGGGTATGGACCGCGTGTCCCATCTTAAAGAACGCCGGCCTCGACCTGCGACAGCGTCCCCTTGTCCAGCTTCATGCCGAGGGTCAATCCCATCCCCTTGAGAATCTCGGCAATCTCCGCGAGCGACTTCTTGCCGAAGTTGCGGAACTTCAGGATCTCCCCCTCGCTCTTCTGGACGAGATCGGCGATTGTCTTGATCTTGGCCTCCCGCAGGCAGTTCGCGGAACGGACCGACAACTCCAACTCGGTCACCGGCATCCGGAGTTTCTCGACGACGCCGGCCGGCAAAACCTCCTCGCCCCCTTCGGCCTCATCGGCCGGGAGTTCCCCGAACCCGGTGAAAACATCCAGGTGCTTCTGCAGGATGTAGGCCGAGGTCAGGAGCGCCTCCTTCGGATTGATCGCCCCGTTGGTTGTGACCTCCATGATCAGCTTGTCGTAGTCGGTCATCTGGCCGACCCGGGTGTCCTCGACCCGGAAATTGACCCGCTTGACCGGGGAGAAGGCCGAATCCAGCGCGATCACGCCGATCGGCTGCGACTCCTTGCGGTTCCGCTCCACCGGCACATAGCCCCGGCCGATCCCCACCTCCATCTCGACCTTGAAATTGGCCGCCTTGGTGAGGGTCGCGATCTTCAGGTCCGGATTCAGGATCTCGACCGACTCGTCGGTCACGATCTGTCCGGCGGTCACCTCCCCCTTCTTCTCCACCGACAGGGTCAGCGTCTTCGGGGAGCGGGTGTGCGCCTTCAGGATCACCTGCTTGAGGTTCATGATGATCTCCGCGACATCCTCGGCCACGCCCGGGATCGCCGAAAAACCATGCGACACCCCCTCAAAACGGACCGAGGTGATCGCCGCCCCCTCCAGGGAGGAGAGCAGGATTCGGCGCAGGGAATTCCCGATCGTGCTGCCGTAGCCCCGTTCAAAAGGCTCGGCGGTGAACTTGCCGTAGGTGTTGGTGTAGGTGGACTCGTCGCACTCGATCCGCGACGGCATTTGAAAATCTCTCCAAGCGCTGCCCATGGGACGCCTCCGTTATTTTGAATAAAGCTCGACGATCAGCTGTTCCTTGATCGGGAACTGAACATCTTCCCGCTTGGGGATCCCCTTGACGGTTCCTTCAAATTTCTCGGGGTCCCGCTCCAGCCAAGCCGGCACCGCCCGCTCCTCCGACTGCAGCTTGGCCTCCTTGGCCATCTGCAGCAACTTCTCGGAGCCGTGGATCTGAATGACCTCCCCGGGCCGGACCGAGAAAGAGGGGACATTGACCTTCCGCCCGTTGACCTTCACATGGCCGTGGGCGACCCACTGCCGGGCCTGGGCCCGCGTCATCGCGAATCCCAGCCGGTAAATGGCGTTGTCGAGGCGGCGCTCCATGATCTCCAGGAGGCGCACGCCGGTCTGGCCCTTGGCCCGGGAAGCGGTCTGGAAGGCTTTCCGGAACTGCCGCTCCAGCACCCCGTAGATCGCCCGAACCTTCTGCTTCTCCCGAAGCTGCAGCCCGTAATCGGAACTCTTCTTCGCCCGAGCCTGCCCATGCTCCCCCGGCGCGTAGGGACGGCGGTTGTAGGGATCCTTGTCGGTCCCGATCTTGGCCCCCTTGAGCGGCAGGGAAACGCCGAGGCGGCGGGACAAACGGCTTCGAGGACCGGTATACCGCGCCATCTCAGACCCTCCTCCGCTTCGGAGGCCGGCAACCGTTGTGCGGAACCGGGGTCAGATCCCGGATACTTCGGACCTGCAACCCGGCCGCCTGCAGCGCTCGGATCGCCGATTCCCGGCCGGAGCCGGGACCCTTGACATACACTTCGACCTCTTTCATCCCCATCGTCATCGCCTTCTTGGCGGCGTTCTCCGCGGCCACCTGGGCGGCGAACGGGGTCGCCTTCTTCGATCCCTTGAAGCCGACCGAACCGGTGGAGGCCCAGCAGACCGCGTTTCCCTGGCGGTCGGTGATCGTCACGATCGTGTTGTTGAAGGTCGCATGGATGTGGACGATGCCGCTGGCCACCTGGGCGCGGGACCGCTTCTTTCCCTTGGCTTCGGCCGGCTTCACCTCGGCCGGCTTTTCTTCGGCGGCCTTGTTCTCGGCCGGTTTCTTCTCGTTTGGCTTCTTGTCTGCCATGATTTATTTCTTTCCTTTCTGAGCGGACGCGGCCGGTTTGGCGGCGGCCGGCTTCGGAGCCGCCCCGACGGTCTGACGCGGCCCCTTGCGGGTCCGGGCGTTGGTGTGGGTCCGCTGACCCCGCACCGGCAGGCCCCGGCGATGCCGCGCCCCCCGGTACGACCCGATGTCGATCAGCCGCCGGATGTTCTGGGAAACCTCCCGACGCAGGTCTCCCTCCACCTTGTGGCCGGCAATGATCGCCGCGATCTTCGTGACCTGGTCGTCGGTCAGGTCCTTGGCCCGGGTGGCCGGCGCAACGCGAGCCTCGGACAGAATCCGGGCCGACAGGACCGGCCCGATCCCGTACAGGTATCTCAACGCCACGTCAATCCGCTTTTCACGCGGCAGGTCAACGCCAACGATTCTCGGCATCGCTCATCCTTGTCTTTGTTTGTGTCTGGGATTGGCGCAGATCACCCGCACCACGCCGCTGCGTTTGACCACGCGGCACCGCTCACAAATCCGTTTGACCGAAGGTTTGACTTTCATCCTCTATCCCGATAAACGATCCGGCCCCGGGTCAGGTCGTAAGGAGACATCTCCACCGTGACCTTGTCCCCGGGCAGAATCCGAATAAAATGCATCCGCATCTTCCCGGCCACATGGGCCAGGATCGGATGTCCATTTTCCAATTTCACCCTGAACATCGCGTTGGGAAGGGCTTCCTCCACAACGCCTTCTACTTGTATGGCTTCTTCTTTGGGCATTCCGTCAAAATCTCTGGACCCTGCGGGGTCACCGCCACCGTTTGCTCAAAATGAGCTGAAATTTTCCCGTCTTTCGCGACGGCGGTCCACCCGTCCGGCAAGACCTCAACCGCCGCTCCCCCCAAGTTCACCATCGGCTCGATCGCGAGCACCCAGCCCGCCTCCAGCACCGGCCCCCGCCCCGGCTCCCCGTAATTGGGGACCTCCGGCGGCTCATGCAGCCGGGTGCCGATCCCATGCCCGACGAAATCCCGAACGATCGCATAGCCGCCCTCTTCGGCGACCGCTTGGATCGCGTGGGAGATGTCTCCCAACCGGTTCCCGGGCCGGGCCTGCCGGATCCCGGCGTTCAGAGCCGCTTCGGTCGTTGCGATCAAGTCCCGGGCTTCCCGGGAGATCTCCCCCACCGGAAAGGTCCGAGCCGCGTCGGCGTAATACCCTTCCACGATCGCCCCGACATCCAGCCCCACGATGTCCCCGGCCTTCAACCGCCGGTCCGATGGGATGCCGTGCACCACCTCTTCGTTGACTGAGGCGCAGATCGTCGCCGGAAACCCCCGGTACCCCTTGAAGGCCGGCTGGCCGCCCTGCTGCCGAATGAACCGCTCCGCGATTTCATCCAACGCCTGGGTCGTGATCCCGGGCCGAACCTCCGCCCCCAACTGCTCCAACAGCTGTCCCAAGATCCGGCCGGCCGAGCGCATCTTGTCAAGCTGGACCGAATTCTTCAGCTCGATCACGCCGCCCCCACCAGCCGTTCCCGGGTCAACAGCTCGATCATCGCGTCATACTGCGCCGAAACCGACAGGTCCCCCGGCAGATGGCGCAGGATCCCGGCCGCCTCGTAAAAATCCAGCAACGGCTTGGTCTCCCGCTCATAAACGGCCAGACGCTTCTGAATCGTCCCGGGCTGATCATCGGAACGGGTCGTAAGTTTCGTCCCGCACCGGTCGCAGACCCCTTCCTGGTACGGCTTGAGGTTCGTCAGATGAAACACCATCCGGCATTTCGGACAAACCCGGCGCCCGGAGAGCCGGCGGATGATCGCTTCCGGCTCCATCTCGAAATCGATGACGAGGTCTACGGGAGCCTGTCCGGCCCGCCGCAGCATCTCCTCCAGCGCCTTCGCCTGCTCCGGCGTCCGAGGAAATCCATCCAGCGAAAACGAGCGGCCACTCCCCAGTGCCTCAATCTTTTGAAAGATCAGCGCCTGAATCCAGGCGTCGGGGACCAAAGCCCCTGATTGCATCTTCGTTTCAATCTCCCGACCCTGCCGGGAACCGGCTTCGATCGCCTCCCGGAGCAGGTCGCCGCTGGCCAGATGCGGAACCCCGTGCCGCTCCTGAAGCAGTCGGGCCTGTGTCCCCTTTCCAACGCCGGGCGCCCCGACAAAGATCAACCGCATGGCGATCACCTGCGGGCCCGAAGACGCCCTCGGGTCAGAAAGCCCTCATAGTTGCGCATCAGCAGGAACGACTCCGCCTGCCTCAAGGTATCCAAAGTGACGCCAACCACGATCAACAAGCTGGTTCCGCCGAAGAAGCTGGCAATCAGCCCCGGGATCCCCAGCGACCGGGAGATCAAAATCGGGATCACCGCGATGATCGCCAGGAAGATCGCCCCCGGCAGGGTGATCCGGGTGATCAGCCGGTCGAAAAATTCCGCGGTCGCCTTCCCCGGCCGAATCCCCGGAACAAACCCCCCATATTTCTTCATGTCCTCGGCCATGTGCAGCGGGTTGTGCTGAACAACCGCGTAAAAATAAGAGAAAAAGATGATCAGCCCCGGATAAAAGATCATGTAGATCCAACCGCCGGGCGAGAGCCAATGGCTGATCTGGTTGAACGCCTCGATCCGGGTAAAGCCGAACAGCGTCGCCGGCATCATGATGAACGACTGGGCGAAGATGATCGGCAGCACCCCCGCCGCGTTGACCCGGATCGGCAGGTAGCTGGTCTGTCCGCCGTACACCTTGCGGCCCACCACCCGCCGCGCGTATTGAATCGGCACCCGCCGCTGCGCCTGGGTGATCGCAATCACCGACAGCACGACCGCCACCAGCATCACAAGCATGAAGACCAGCGTCGCCGGCGGAATCTGCGGCGCCGCCATGAGCGGGTTGCCGATCTTCCACAATTGACGAACGGCCGTCGGCAGCGAAGAGAGGATCCCGGCGGTGATCAGGATCGACATTCCGTTGCCGATCCCATAAGCCGAGATCTGCTCTCCCAGCCACATGATGAAGGCGGTGCCGCTGGTGAGCGTGATGATCGTCACGATCCGGAAAGCCCACCCCGGCTCGGCCACCATCACCTGCCCGCCGAAATTGGCCGGATTCTCCAGCATCAAACTGATGAAGAGAGACTGCATCAGCCCCAAGCCCACCGTCAGATACCGGGTCCACTGGTTGAAGGTGCGGCGGCCCGACTCCCCCTCCTCCCGCACCATGTGCTCGAGCCTCGGGAAAACCGGGATCAGCAGCTGCATGATGATCGAGGCGGTGATCGTCGGCATGATCCCGAGCGCGAAGATCGTCATCCCCGAGAGGCTCCCCCCCGAAAAGAGATCCATCAGGGTGAAGAGGGTCTCCCCCAGCTGCTGCGTCATGGTGTCAAAGAACTGCGTCAAGGCCGCGCCGTCAATCCCGGGCAGCGGGATGAACGCGCCGGCCCGGTACACCGCGATCAGCGCGAAAGTCATCCCAGCCCGGCGGCGGAGCTCCGGGACCTTCCAGCTGTTCGCGAAAGCTTTCCACATCGCCGGGGACTATGCCGTTTCCGTCTTGCCGCCGGCGGCGGCGATCTTCTTCAATGCGGAGCCGGAAAAAGCAGCCGCCTGGACCGTCAATTTCTGTTTAAGCTCTCCATCCCCCAAAACCTTCACCCGAAGCCCCTCGCTCCGGATCAGCCCCGCTTCGGCCAATGCCTTCGCATTGACGACCGCGTCGGCCGGGAAGCGGTTGAGCGCCTCCAGATTCACGACCGCGAACGGCCGGCGCTTCTCATGGGTAAAACCGCGCTTGGGGATCCGACGGACGAAGGGCATCTGGCCCCCTTCAAACTCCGGCCGCTGCCGGAATCCGGTGCGGGCCTTGGCCCCCTTGGTCCCCCGGCCCGAGGTCTTCCCCTTCCCCGAAGCGCGTCCGCGGCCGAGCCGCTTGGACCGGTGGGTTGCCCCGGCCGGCTTCTTCAGGTTTCCGAGACTCATGACGCCTCCTCGGTGCCGCTCAAAGCCTTGCGCCGCTCCCGAACCGCTTTCGGATCCTCCAGCCGCTTGAGTCCTTCGATCGTCGCCTGAACCACATTGACGACATTGTCCGATCCGAGCGACTTGGCCAGGATGTCGGAGATGCCGGCCGCGGCGCATACCGCCCGCACCGTGCCGCCGGCAATGATCCCGGTCCCGGGAGCGGCGGGCTTCAGGAGGATCCGGGAAGCGGAATATGCGCCGGTCACCTGATGCGGGATCGTCCCCTGCCGCATCGGGACCCGGAACATCCCCCGCCGGGCCTGTCCAAAACCTTTCTTGATCGCGTCGGCCACCTCGTTCGCCTTCCCGAGGGACCAGCCGACCTGCCCCTTGCCGTCCCCGACGATCACGACGGCGCTGAAGGAGAGCCGCTTACCCCCCTTGGTCACCTTCGCGAGGCGGTTGATCGTCACCACCTTTTCGATGATCTCCGGGTCATGCTCCGGCCGGGGCTGCCGAGGAGCGCCGGTCTGTTTTCGCGCGTAGGCCATGCTCAGAACTCCAATCCAGCCGACCGGGCCCCTTCCGCCACGGCCCGAACCCGGCCGTGATACGGATACCCGCCCCGGTCAAACACCGCCTTGGAGATGCCGGCCTTCACCGCCGCCTGTCCGAGCACCTCCCCCAATTTCTTAGCACCCGCCACCGTCCCGCCGACGCCCACTTGACCCGAGAACCCCTTACCCCGGGTCGTCCGGTTCAGCAAAGTCTTCCCCTTCAAATCATCAATCAACTGGGCCACCAAATGTTTGGAGGACCGATGGACCGACAGACGGGGACGCTCGGAAGAGCCGATCACCCGCTTGCGGACCCGCCGGGCCCGCTGCAGCCGCCCCTGTTCACGCGCCGTCAATTGCGACATGCCTCACCCCACCGTCTTTCCGGCCTTTCGCCGAATCACCTCGTCCGAATACTTGATCCCCTTGCCCCCATACGGCTCCGGCGGGCAGACCTCCCGGATCCGAGCGGCCACCTGGCCCACCTGCCATTTGTTGTTTCCCTGAACGGTCACCTGCGTTGGTTTCGGAGTCTGCACGGTGACGCCGTCCGGAATGTCATAAAAGACCGGATGGGAGAAACCGACGAACAACTCCAACCGCTTCCCCTGCATCGAGGCCCGGTAACCGACCCCGCTGAGCTCCAGCGTCTTGGAAAACCCCTGTGTGACCCCCTGGATCATGTTGTACACGATCGTCCGGGTCAGCCCGTGCAGCTCGCGAACCGTCTTCACCTCGGAAGCCCGCTTGATCTCCACGACCCCGTCCTTCTGCTCCGCCGAGATCCCGGCGTGAAAACGGTGGGATAGCTTCCCCTTGGACCCCTCAACGGAGATCACCCCGTCCCGGATCTCCACCTTCACGCCGGAAGGAATCGGAATCGGCAACCGGCCTACGCGTGACATCGGATCTCACCAGACATGACAGATCATCTCCCCACCGGTCCCGCTGGCGCGGGCCTGCGCGTCGCTCACCACCCCGCCGGGGGTGGACAGGATCGCCATCCCGATCCCCGAAAGGATCCGGGGCACATTGGTCTTCCGGACATAGATCCGCCGGCCCGGCCGGGAAATCCGGCGCACATGCTGCAGGATCGGCTTGCGGTCCGCCGTGTACTTCAGATAAATCCGGAGCACCCCTTGAGACGATCCCTCCTTGAGGAACCGCCAATTCTGGATGAAACCTTCCTGCTTGAGGCACTCGGCGATCCCCTGACTCAAGCGGGAAGCCGGCACATCCACCTGCGGTTTCAGCGCCCGGGAGGCGTTCTGGACCGAGGTCAGAAAATTGGCGATCGGATCAGAGAGGCTCATGGTTCACCAGCTCGCTTTCAGGACGCCCGGGATCTGCCCCCGATGGGCCATCTCCCGGAAACAGATCCGGCAGAGGCGGAACTTCCGGTAAACCGCCCGGGACCGGCCGCACTGCGCGCAGCGGCTGTGCCGGATCGCCCGGAACTTCGGTTTCGCCCACTTTCGCTTCCAAGTTTCCAGTTTCCCAACCTTCGCCATACCGTTACGCGCTCCCCGCCGTCTGCCGGCTTGCCTCCCGGAACGGCATCCCCAGCCCCTTCAGCAGGGCCCGAGCCTCCTCCGGGTTCGCGGCGCTCGTGCAGAAGGTGATGTGCATCCCCTGCGTCCGAGTCACCTTATCGTATTCAATCTCCGGAAAGATCAGCTGTTCGGTGATCCCCAGGGAGAAATTCCCCTGCCCGTCAAATCCCCGGGTCGCGAGCACCCCCCGGAAATCCCGGATGCGGGGCATCGCGATGTTGAACAGCCGGTCCACAAATTCATACATGACCGCCCGGCGCAGGGTCACCTTGGCGCCGATCGCCTGCCCGGCCTTCAGTTTGAAGTTCGAGACCGCCTTGCGGGCGCGGGTCAGGATCGGTTTCTGTCCGGTGATCTGGCCCAGCTCTTCGGCCGCCTTGTGCAGAATCTTCTCGTCCTGGACGGCCGCCCCGACCCCCATGTGCACGACGACCTTCGTCAGCCGCGGCACCTGGTGCGGGTTCTTGTAGCCGAACTGCTTCCGCAGAGCCGGCGCCACCTCCGAGCGGTAGCGTTGAAGCAGTCGGGGCGCCGCCTTCGCGGCCCCTTTCTTTGGAGTTTCCGCAGACACCATCAGAAAGTCTCCTTCGAGGCCCGACCGACCCGCACCTTCGTGCCGTCCTCCAGAAATTTCGCGCTGACCCGGGTCGGCTTTCCGGTCTTGGGATCCACCGGCATCACCCGATCCATCGGCAGCGGAGCTTCCCGGTCGATCAGCGCCCCCTGCGGCGCCTCCTGAGAACGGCGCACCCCTTTCTTGACGAGGTTCACCCCTTCCACGATCACCCGGCCCCGCTTGGGATCCACATGGAGGATCTTCCCCCGCTTCCCCTTGTCCTTGCCGCGGATCACCGCGACCAGATCGTCTTTTTTCACCCGCGCCATCTCAAATGGCCTCCGGCGCCAGGGAAACGATCTTCGTGAAGCGCCGTTCCCGCAGCTCCCGGGCCACCGGCCCGAAAATCCGGGTGCCGCGCGGATTCTTCTGCGCGTCGATGATCACGACCGCGTTGCTGTCGAAGCGGATCGAGGAGCCGTCGGACCTGCGGATCGGATTCCGAGTCCGGATCACGACCGCCTTGATGACCTCCCCCTTCTTGACCATCGCGTCGGGGGTCGACTCCCGGACATTGGCGGTAATCACATCCCCCACCTCCGCCCAGAGCTTCCCGTGCCGGCCGATGACACCGATCATCGCCGCCTTGCGGGCGCCGGTGTTGTCGGCAATCTGAACGACCGATCGAATTCGAATCATTCCGTGGTCACCTTCTCAATTTCCCGCGTCCGGCGAGTCACCCCGATCAGGCGCCAGCGCTTGGTTTTGGACAACGGCCGGCACTCCTCAATCCGGACCTCGTCCCCCACATGGGAGGCCGACTCCGGATCGTGCACATGCACCCGCTTGGTTCTTCGAATGACTTTCTGATAGCGGCGATGACGGACCGAACGGGTCAACTCCACGACCCGGCTCTTCTGCATCGCTTCGGACACCACCACCCCGCTCACCTGCCGACCCGCCATCGTCATCAACTCCCCTGTTTTTTCGTCTGCTGATGCCGGCTCAGCCAAGTCATGATCCGGGCCACTTCCCTGCGGGCCAACCGGAGCCGGTGCGGCTTGTCCAACTTGCCGCCGGTCGCCTGGATCCGCATCTCCAGCATCTCCTGCTTCAGTTTCGTCAACCGCGCCGTCAACTCCTCGACGCTCAAGTCCTTCAGATCCGATTCCGCCATGGCCTAAGCCCCCGCCATCCGTCGGACGAAGCGGGTCTTCAGCGGAATCTTGGCCGAGGCCAGCCGCAGAGCATCCTTCGCCAGGTTCTCAGGGATCCCCTCCATCTCCACGAGGACCCGTCCCCGCTTGATCACCGCGGCCCAGTACGCCACCTCCCCCTTCCCCTTGCCCATCCGGGTCTCGGCCGGTTTCTTGCTGATCGGCTTGTCCGGGAAGACCCGGATATACACCCGGCCGCCCCGGCGGACATGCCGGGTCAGGGCGACCCGGGCCGCCTCCAGCTGGGTGTGACTGACCCAACCGTTCTCCAGCGCCTGGAGCCCGTATTCCCCAAAGGAGATCTGGGAACCCCGGGTGGCGACACCGGTCCGACTGCGCCGCTGCGACTTCCTGTATTTGACCCGGCTCGGAATGAATGCCATCGTCGTTTACCCGTTTTTCCCTTCGGGAGCCGGAGCGGCGCTTCCGACCGCCCCTTTCGGCTCTTCCTTGAGCTGCTCCAACAAGGAGTCGCCCGTGTAAACCCAGCTCTTGACGCCGATCCGGCCATAGGTCGTCTGGGCCTCCGCGAAACCGAAGTCAATGTTGGCCCGAAAGGTGGAGAGCGGAATCTTTCCCTCCTTGTAGCTCTCCTTGCGGGACATCTCGATCCCGCCCAGCCGGCCGGCGCAGCGGATCTTGACCCCCTGGACCCCCGAATCCATCGCCAGCTGGATCGCCCGCTTCATCGCCCGCCGGAAGTTCACCTGCCGCTGCAGCTGGAACGCCACATTCTCGGCGATCAACTGGGCGTTGCCGACCGGGTCCTTGACCTCCTTGATGTCGATCACGATCTCCTGGTCGGTCAAGCGGTGCAGGTCGTCCCGCAAGCGGTCGATGTCCGCTCCCCGGCGGCCGATCACGATCCCGGGACGGCCGGAGTGGATGATCA
The DNA here is from genome assembly GCA_002787095.1 of Candidatus Omnitrophica bacterium CG11_big_fil_rev_8_21_14_0_20_64_10. Taxonomy (GTDB): domain Bacteria; phylum Omnitrophota; class Gorgyraeia; order 1-14-0-20-64-10; family 1-14-0-20-64-10; genus 1-14-0-20-64-10. Next base: position 32,964 of record PCVW01000063.1, read on the forward strand.
CCCGCACCTTCCCGCCGGTCCGCTCGATCTCGACATGGGCGACCGCCGCATTCTGCAGCTGTTTCTGCAGATGCTTCCGGATCCGGATGTCCTCAGTCAGCAGCTTCCCAAAAGTCTGTCGGGGAGAGAACCACCGGGAAGCCCAGTCCTTCGTGTAGCCCAGACGATTCGCCAGAGGGGGTACTTTGTGTCCCACGCTCAAAAACTCCTATTGATCAAAAGGTCATCGCTCATTTTTTGATGTCCAACTCCAATGACAAATGGGTCGTCTTCTTCTGAATCGGAACCGCCCGGCCCATCGGGGCCGCCTTGTAGCGGCGCATGATCGGGCCGCCATCGGCCCAAATCTTCGAGATCACGAGCTGCTCCGGCTGAACGGTCCCTTCCCGCGTCGCGTTATGGATCGCCGAGTTCAGCACCTTTCCGATCGGCTCGCCGGCCCGCTTCGGCAAATGCTTGAGCGTCGCCTGGGCGGTCAGGACATCCATCCCCCGCAGCAGCCGGATCACCTCCCGGATCTTCCGGGGGGTCGTCCGCAGATACCGTCCCTTGGCCTTGGCGATCATTTCGGACCCGGGGCCTTGGTGACCCCCTTGGAACCGTGCTTCTTGAAGATCCGGCTCGGAGAAAACTCTCCAAGCTTGTGCCCCACCATGTTCTCGGTCACGAAAACCGGAAGAAACTTGTTCCCGTTGTGGACCAAAAAGGTCAACCCCACGAACTCCGGCAGAATCGTGGACCGCCGGGACCAGGTCTTGATCGGGGATTTCTCCCCGGCTCCGGAGAGCTTCTCCACCTTCTTCATCAGGTGGTCGGCCACGAACGGCCCCTTTTTGACGGATCGCGACATCGCTCTACTTCTTCTTTCTGCTCGGACGACGCTTCACAATGTACCGATTCGACGGCTTCGATCGGGCCCGGGTCTTGAGCCCTTTGGTCGCCTGACCCCATGGGGTGACCGGGTGGGGGTTCCCCTGCGGCGCCTTTCCTTCCCCCCCGCCGTGCGGGTGATCATGCGGGTTCATCGCCACCCCTCGGCTCTGGGGCCGGCGGCCGAGCCAGCGGCTGCGGCCCGCCTTGCCGATTGAGAGGGTCTCCCGCTCCTCATTCCCCAACTGACCGATAGTCGCGTAGCAGGCCGCCGACACCATCCGCATCTCTCCAGAGGGAAGGCGCAGGGTTACCATTGTCCCTTCCTTCGCCAAGAGCTGCGCCGCCGCGCCGGCCGAACGGACCATCTGTCCGCCATGGCCCGGCTGAAGCTCCACGTTGTGCAGCAGGGTTCCGAGCGGAATCTGGGAAAGCGGCAGCGCATTGCCCGGCAGCGCCTCCGCCTGGGGACCGGCCGAAACCTGACTCCCCACTTTCAGGTCCTTCGGCGCCAGGATGTATCGCCGCTCCTGGTCCGGATATTCGACCAAGGCAATCCGGGCGGAACGGTTCGGATCGTACTCGATCGCGATCACCTGGGCCGCGGTATCCCGGCGATCCCGTTTGAAGTCGATGATCCGCAGCATCCGTTTGTTGCCGCCCCCCCGATGCCGGCTGGTGATCCGGCCGTGGGCGTTGCGGCCGCCGCTCTTGCGAATCGGCGCCAGCAGTCCCTTCTCCGGCGTCCACTTCGTGATCTCCTCGAAGCGGGAAACGGTCATGTGCCGCCGTCCAGGCGTAATCGGTCGGAATTTTCTCACGCTCACAGCGCCACCTCGATCTTGTTTCCTTCGGCCAAGGTCACGGCCGCCCGCTTAACATCCGGCTTGTAGCCCCACTGAGCCCGCACCCGCTTCGGCTTGCCGGACAGCACCGCGGTGCGCACCCGCGTTACCTTGACCTTGAACAGGGTCTCGACCGCCTTGCGGATCTCCGGCTTCGTGGAGCGGGAACTGACCTCGAACCAATAGGTCCGGTGGTTCAGCATCCGGGTCCCCTTTTCGGTTCGAAGCACCGTCCGGATCACGTCCTGCGGCGCGCGGCTCATGACGCAGACTCCTCCGCACGGCCGCCCAGCGCCTTGACCGCGCCGGCCGTCAGCACCAGTTGGGGGGCCGCCAGCACATCGTAGCAGTTGAGCTCCGCGGCGCTGCGGACTGAAACCCCCGGAATGTTCCGGGCAATCCGGACCAGCGTCGGGTCATGTTTCTCCACGACCAGAAGAACCCCGCCGGTCACCGAAAGGGACTTCAGGACCGAGGCCAACGCCTTGGTTTTTGGTTCCAATTCCTCGAGACGGTCCACGATCCGAAGCCGCTCGGCCTCCAATTTCTGCTTCAGCCCCTCGCTCAGCGCCTGCCGCCGAACGGTCTGAGACAGCGCGATCCGGTAATCCTTCGGCGTCGGGCCGAAGACCACCCCGCCCCCCCGCCACTGGGGGGCCCGGATCGAACCCTGCCGGGCCCGGCCGGTGTGCTTCTGCTTCCAGGGCTTTCTCCCGCCGCCGGAGACCTCGCCCCGGTCTTTGGTCTTCACGGTCCCCTGGCGCCGGTTGGTCCGGTACATCCGAACCGCCTGCCACAGCAGGGCGGTGTTCACCTCTCCCTCCCATCCCTTCGGAAGGGACTGCTTTCCGACCACCTTGCCGGAACGATCCAAGATATCCATCTGCTTGAGCGCCACGGGGGTCAACCCTTCTTTTCCTCTTTCTTCTCAGCCTGCGAACCCTTCTTCTCGGCCTTTGCGTCCTTCTTTTCCGGCTTGGCCTCCTTCTTCTCGGCCTTGCCTTCCTTGGCCTCCCCCTTCCCCTTCTTCGAAGCGGGAGCGGCGGCCGCCTTCTTCTGCCGCCGGGACTTGACGATCGTCACCACCGACCGATCCGAGCCGGGCACCGCCCCGCGGACCAACAGAAGGTGGTTCTCGAGATCCACCTGAATCACTTCCAAGTTCTGAATAGTGGTCCGCTCCCCCCCCATCCGGCCCGGCAGATGGTGCCCCTTGTAAACCCGGGAGGGCTCGGAACTGGAGCCGATCGATCCCGGCGCCCGGTGGGACATCGAACCGTGGGTCGCCGGCCCCCCGCGCCAGTTCCAGCGGGCCATCCCTCCCTGGAACCCCTTGCCGATCGAGACGCCGCTGACATCCACCCGGTCTCCCGGCTTGAACAGCTCAACGGTCACGGTGGCTCCCGGAGCAAGCATTTCGGCCGCCGGCTTCTCGCCCGAAGCAGCCGGCTTCCCGGGCGCGGCGGCGAGCCGGGGGAGCCGAAACTCCCGGACAACCTGCTTCGGAGACACCTGGGCCTTCTTGAACTGTCCAAGGACCGGCTTGGCCACCCGCTTCTCCGGCCGCTCCCCGAAACCCAGCTGGACCGCCGGATAACCGTCCCCCTCGACCGACTTGACGCGGACCACCGAGCAAGGACCGGCCTCCAGGACGGTGACCGCGACCGGCCGGCCATCCTCCCGAAACATCTGGGTCATCCCCAGCTTTCTGCCGATGAGCCCCACGCCGAGCCGCATGTTACTTGATCTCCACATCCACGCCGGCCGGCAGATCGAGCTTCCGCAGCGCGTCGATCGTTCGGGCGGTCGGATTCAGGATGTCCAGCAAACGCTTGTGCGTCTTGATCTGGAACTGCTCCCGCGACTTCTTGTCGACATGCGGCGAACGAAGCACCGTGTAAATCTCCCGCTTGGTCGGCAGCGGAACCGGACCGGCAACCTCCGCCCCCGTCCGCTTGGCCGACTCCACAATCTCAATCGTGGAGCGGTCCAGTATCCGGTGATCGTATGCCTTCAGCTTGATTCGAATCTTTCTCTGTTCTTCGGTCATGATCGGCCCGCCTCCTGAGACTGCCGGCTCTTGACGATCTTCTCCGCCACCTGGCCCGGCACCTGCGCGTAGGCGTGCGGCTCCATGCTGTAAGCTCCCCGCCCCTGGGTCAGCGACCGGACGACGGTCGCGTAGCCGAACATCTCGCCCAGCGGCACCTCGCCGACGATAAACTTGATGTTCGCCCGCTGTCCCATCTCCAAAATCTTGCAGCGCCGGCTGTTGAGATCACCGATGACCTCCCCGAGATACTCCTCCGGCACCGTGACTTCCAGTTTCATGATCGGCTCCAGGAAGACCGGCTTGCCCGCCCGAACCCCCTCCTTCAGGGCAATCGAACCGGCAATCTTGAACGCCATTTCCGAGGAGTCGACATCGTGATACGAACCGTCCACGAGCGTCACATTCAGGTCGATCACCGGATAGCCGGCCACGACCCCGCCGGCCGCCGCCTCCAGAACCCCCTGCTTGACGGCCGGGATGAATTCCCGCGGAATCGCCCCGCCGACGACCTTGCTCTCAAAGTTCACCCCGGCCCCCCGCTCGGCCGGCTCGACACTGATCACGACATGGCCGTACTGTCCGCGGCCGCCCGACTGCTGGATAAATTTCCCTTCGACCTCCTTGAGGGCCTGGGTGATCGTCTCCTTGTAGGCGACCTGCGGCGGACCCACCTTTGTGGCCACCTTGAACTCCCGCTTCATCCGCTCAATCAGGACCTCCAGGTGCAGCTCCCCCATCCCGGAGATGATCGTCTGGGCGGTCTCGTTGTTGTAGCGGACCACGAAGGAAGGGTCCTCCTCCTGCAGGCGGTTGAGCGCGTTGCCCAACCGGTCCTGATCCAGCTTGGTTTCCGCCTCGATCGCGAGCGACACGACCGGCTCGGGGAAGGCCATCGCCTCCAGCAGGATCGGGTGGTCTTCGGCCCCGATCGTCTCCCCGGTCCGGGTCGCCTTCAATCCCACCGCCGCCACGATGTCGCCGCAGGAAACCTCCTTGACGATTTCCTGCTTGTTGGAGTGCATCCGAACCAGCTTGCCGATCCGCTCCTTTTCCCGCCGGTTGAAGTTCTGGTAATAGGCGCCGGAGGTGAGCGTCCCCGAATAGATCCGCAGGAAGGTCAACTTCCCGACAAACGGATCGCTCATGATCTTGAAGGCCAGCGCGCAGACCGGCGCGTCCGGCCTGCACTCGCGCAGCTCTTCCTGGTCGGTCTCCGGGTTGATCCCCTTGACCGGCGGCAAATCCAGCGGCGAGGGAAGGAAGTCGCAAACCGCGTCAAGGATCGGCTGGACCCCCTTGTTCCGGGCCGAGGCGCCGCACAGCACCGGCACGATCTTGCCGGCCACCGTGGCCCGGCGAACCGCGGCCTTCAACTCCTCAACCGAGATGGCCTGCTCGCTGATGTACTTCTCGAGGATCGCCTCATCCGCTTCCCCGAGTCCCTCGATCAGCTTCGCCTTCCACTCCTTGACCTTCTCCTTGTATTCATCGGAGACATCCTGCAGCTCGAAACGGACCCCCTGCTCGTCCACATAAACAATCATTCGCTCGTTAAGGAGATCAATCATCCCCTTGAAGCCCCCCTCGGCGCCGATCGGGATCTGAAGCGGGACCGGCTTGGCCCCGAGCCGCTCGATGATCTCGGCATAGGTCCCGTAGAAATCGGCCCCGAGCCGGTCCATCTTGTTGATGTAGCAGAGCCGCGGCACCCGGTAGCGGTCGGCCTGCCGCCAAACCGTCTCCGACTGCGACTCCACGCCGGACACCGCATCGAAGATCACGACGCAGCCGTCCAACACCTTGAGCGACCGCTCCACCTCGACCGTGAAATCCACATGGCCCGGCGTATCAATGATGTTGATCCGATAGTCCTTCCAGAAGGAGGTCGTGGCCGCCGAGGTGATCGTGATCCCCCGCTCCTGCTCCTGCTCCATCCAGTCCATCGTCGCGGTCCCCTCGTCCACGCTTCCCAACTTGTGAACGCGGCCGGTGTAGAAGAGAACCCGCTCGGTCGTGGTCGTCTTGCCCGCATCGATGTGGGCGACGATCCCGATGTTCCGGGTTCGATCCAGCGGATATGCTTTCATTTCCTCACCAGCCATGAGACCTTACCATCGGTAGTGGCTGAAAGCTTTGTTCGCTTCGGCCATGCGGTGCAGATCCTCTTTCTTCTTCACCGCCGAACCCTGCGATTGATAGGCGGCGGCCAGTTCGTCGGCGAGCCGCTGGGACATCGGGCCGCCGGCCTTGCCGCGGGCGAAATCCCGAATCCAGCGCATCGCCAAAAAAATCCCCCGGTCCTGACGCACCTCGATCGGAACCTGATAGGTGGCCCCGCCGACCCGGCGGGACTTCACCTCCACCAGCGGACGGACATTCTCAAGCGCCTTGGTGAACAGGTCGAGCGGGTTTTCCACCTTCGCCTTTGTGCTGGCGGCATCCATCGCCTGATAGACGATCCGCTCGGCGGTGGACTTCTTGCCCCGCTCCATCAGCATGTTGATGAACTTCTGAACCTGCCGCGACCGAAACCGGGCGTCGGGTGCGGTGACCCGCTTAACGATGGCTCTGCGTCTCACCCCATCACTCCTTCGGCCGCTTGGCGCCGTACTTGGACCGCGACTTGCGCCGGTTGTTGACGCCGGCAGTATCCAAGGTTCCCCGAACAATGTGGTACCGCACGCCCGGCAAATCCTTGACCCGGCCGCCGCGGACCAGAACGATCGAATGTTCCTGCAGGTTGTGCCCCTCGCCCGGGATGTAGCCGGTGACCTCGACGCCGTTGGTCAGACGCACGCGGGCGATCTTCCGGAGGGCCGAATTCGGCTTCTTCGGGGTCATCGTCTTGACCTGCAGACAAACCCCCCGCACCTGCGGCCGATTCATCAGGGCCGGCGACTTCGACCGCTTGGTTTTCGACTGCCGCCCCTTCCGGATCAGCTGCGAAATCGTCGGGCACATCAGGCGACTCCTTCCGGCTTGGCCGGCAACTCAGCCGAAAGCTCCGGAAAAGCCGGCAGCACCGGCTCCCCGAGCTTCTCCGACGCCACCGCCTGGTGTTCCGGCGAACCGGTCCCCACCGGGATCAGATGCCCCATGATCACATTCTCCTTGAGCCCCAGCAGATCATCCCGCCGGCCGGAAAAAGCCGCCTCGGTCAGCACCCGGGTCGTCTCCTGGAAACTGGCGGCCGAAATGAAACTTTCGGTCGAGAGGGAGGCCTTCGTGATCCCCAGAAGCAGCTGCGTCGCCTGAGCCGGCTTGCCCCCCTTCTTGGCAACCCGCTGATTCTCCTTGATGAAGACCGACTTGTCCACCTGCGCTCCGACCAGGAACTCGGTGTCTCCCGGATCGTCCACCCGCAGCTTGCGCAGCATCTGCCGGACGATCACCTCAATGTGTTTGTCGTTGATCTTGACCCCCTGGAGGCGGTAGACCTCCTGAATCTCGTTGAGCAGGTATTCCTGCAGCCGCTTGTCCCCGCCGATCCGCAGGATGTCCTGCGGGACGACCGGACCGTCCACGAGCGGCTCGCCGGCGGTCACCCAGTCCCCCTTGTAGACATTCAGGTGCTTGCCGTGCGGAATCAGGTATTCCCGCTTCATGCCGGTCGGGCTCTTGACGATGACCCGCCGCAGCCCCTTCTTGGCCTCGCCGAACTCGACGACGCCGTCGATTTCGCTGATGATTGCCGGGTCCTTCGGCCGGCGGGCCTCGAACAGCTCGGCCACCCGCGGCAGACCGCCGGTGATGTCCTTGGTCTTGCTGAGCATCCGGGGGGTCTTGGCCAGCAGGTCGCCGGCGGCCACCTTCTGACCATCCTTGACGACGACATGAGCGCCGGCCGGAATCGGATAGATCGCCGCCACCTCCCCCTGCGCGTCCTCCAGCACCAGCTGGGGATGGAACTCCCCGCGGTGCTCCATCACAACCCGCTCCGGCAAGCCGGTCGCCGGGTCAATATCGGTCCGGACCGTGACCCCTTCCTTCATGTCCTCATAGCGGACCTTGCCGGGGATTTCGGTCAGGATCGGGACCGTGTAGGGATCCCACCGCAGGAAGATCTCGTCCTTGCCGATCTTGTCTCCATCGGCGTACTTCAACGTCGCGCCGGAGGGAACGACATGCCGCTCCAGCTCCCGGCCGTCCGGATCGTTGATCGAGATCTGGCCGTTGCGGTTGACGACGACGAAGCCCTTGTCCTTCGGAACGATCCGGAGGTTGTGGTGCTTGACGATCCCCTTGTGCTTCGACTTGATCTGAGAGGTCTCGACGACCCGGAAGGCGGTCCCTCCGATGTGGAAAGTCCGCATCGTCAGCTGGGTCCCCGGCTCGCCGATCGACTGGGCCGCGACGATGCCGACCGCCTCTCCCATATCCACGAGCTTCCCCGCGGCGAGATTCCGTCCGTAGCAGAGAACGCAGACGCCCCGCTCCGACTCGCAGGTCAGCACCGAACGGATCCGGATTTTCTCGATGCCGGCGCTCTCAACCTTCTCCGCGATCTCTTCGGTGATCTCCTGACCGGCCTCCACGATCGTCGTATCGGTGATGACATCCACGATGTTATCCAGCACGACCCGGCCGATGATCCGCTCCGCCAGGGAGACAACCACCTCGTCCCCCTCCACGATCGCCGAGACGATGACTCCGTTGAGGGTCCCGCAATCCTGCTCCTGGATTGAGACATCCTGCGCGACATCCACGAGCCGCCGGGTCAGGTACCCCGAGTCGGCGGTCTTCAGTGCGGTGTCGGCCAACCCCTTGCGGGCGCCGTGGGTCGAGATGAAATACTCCAGCACGCTCAACCCTTCGCGGAAGTTGGAGGTGATCGGGCTCTCGATGATTTCCCCGGACGGCTTGGCCATCAGCCCCCGCATCCCGGCCAGCTGTCGGATCTGCTGCTTCGAGCCCCGCGCGCCGGAATCGGCCATCATGAAGACCGGGTTGTCCGGTGTCATTTCGGTGAAGATCAAGTCGGAGACCCTGTCGGTCGCGTGCGTCCAGATGTCAATGACCTTGTTGTACCGCTCACCGTCGGTGATCAACCCCTTGCGGTACTGGTCCTGCACCGAGGCCACTTCCTCCTTGGCGGCCTTGATGATCCCTTCCTTCTCGGTCGGGATCTGGAGGTTGTCGATCGCGATCGAAAGCCCCCCCCGGGTCGCCGTCTCGAAACCAAGCGTCTTGAGATCATCCAGCAACTGGACGGTCCGGGTATGCCCGTACTTCTTGTAGACCTGGACGATCAACTGACCGAGCGACCCCTTGTTCATTGTGTCGTTGACGAACGGAAAATCGGTCGGGAAGACGGTGTTGAACAGGACCCGCCCCGGGGTCGTCTCAATGATCTTCCCCTGCTCCATCAGTTGGACCGTAGCGTGCCAATCCACCTCCTCTTCATCGGCCGCCAGGAGCGCATCCTCCCGTTGAGCAAACGAAGCCCCTTCACCCATGCGCTTGCCGGGGAATTTCCGGGTCAGGTAGTGCGCCCCCAGCACGATGTCCTGGGTCGGGGTGATGATCGGCTGCCCGTTGGCCGGGGAAAAGATGTTGCTGGTCGCCATCATCAACAACCGGGCCTCCATCTGGGCCTCGATCGAGAGCGGGATATGAACCGCCATCTGGTCCCCATCGAAGTCCGCGTTGAAGGCGGTGCAGACCAGCGGATGGATCTTGATCGCCTTCCCCTCGATCAGGACCGGCTCAAACGCCTGGATCCCGAGCCGGTGAAGGGTCGGCGCCCGGTTGAGCATCACTGGATGGTCTCGGATGACCTCTTCCAGGATGTCCCACACCTCCAGCCGGGCCCGCTCGACCATCCGCTTGGCCGACTTGATCGTGTGGACGAAGCCCCGTTCCCGAAGCTTCTTGATGATGAACGGCTCAAAGAGCTCCAGCGCCATCTTCTTGGGCAACCCGCACTGGTTGAGCTTCAGTTCCGGACCGATGACAATGACCGAGCGGCCGGAATAGTCGACCCGTTTCCCGAGCAGGTTCTGCCGGAAGCGCCCCTGCTTTCCCTTAAGCATATCGGCCATGGACTTCAGCGGCCGGTTGCCCGGGCCCAGCACCGGCCGGCCGTGCCGACCGTTGTCGAAGAGGGCGTCCACCGACTCCTGCAGCATCCGGCGTTCGTTCCGGACGATCACATCCGGAGCCTTCAGTTCAATCAGCTTCTTGAGCCGGTTGTTCCGGTTGATCACCCGGCGGTACAGGTCGTTGAGGTCGCTGGTCGCAAAGCGGCCGCCGTCCAACGGCACCAACGGCCGCAAGTCGGGCGGAATCACCGGGACCGCTGAGAGGATCATCGCCTCCGGATCGTTGCCCGACTTTCGGAGACTGTCGGCCATCCGGAGCATCTTGATCAGCTTCTTCTGGGCCTGCTCCCCCTTGGCGGTCTTCATGTCCCGCTTGCACTTCTCGACCACCTTCCCAAGGTCCACATCGTTCAGCAGGATCTGCACCGCCTCGGCTCCCATCCGGGCCTCAAAACTGTGCCCAAACTTCTTGAGGGCCTCCTGATACCGCTCTTCCGAAAGAAGTTCCTTCTTCTTCAGGGTCGTGTCGCCCGGATCGGTGACGACATACTCCTCATAGTAGACGACCCGCTCCAAGTCCCGCAGGTTGATGTCCAACAAGGTCCCGAGCCGGCTCGGGATCGCCTTGAAGAACCAAATGTGGACGACCGGCGTCGCCAGATCGATGTGGCCCATCCGTTCCCGGCGGACCGAAGAGCGGGTGATCTCGACGCCGCAGCGGTCGCAGACGATCCCCTTGTACTTGACCCCCTTGTACTTGCCGCAGGGGCACTCCCAGTCCCGGGTCGGCCCGAAGATCCGCTCGCAGAACAGCCCGTCCTTTTCCGGCTTCAGGGTCCGGTAGTTGATCGTCTCCGGCTTCTTGACCTCGCCGCGGGACCAACCCCGAATCACCTCAGCACTGGCCAGGCGGATCGTGATCGCATCGAACGCGGCCCCTTCACCGGCAGCCCCGTCGGGACCCCAGCCGAGGTCCCGAACCGCCTTCTCGACCCGCTCCAGCGAGCTCTTCTCGTCCTTCAACCGGGATTTCTCAGCGATCTTTTCAGCCATTGGAGGATCCGTTCTTTTCGGTTCGAATGTCCAGACAAAGCGATTGCAGCTCCTTGACGAGCACATTGAAGGACTCCGGCGTACCGGGCTTCAGCGCGTGCTCCCCCTTGACGATCGATTCGTAGATGCGTGTCCGCCCGACCACATCGTCGGACTTGACGGTCAAAAGCTCCTGCAGGATGTAGGCCGCGCCGTACGCCTCCAGCGCCCACACCTCCATCTCCCCGAACCGCTGACCGCCGAACTGGGCCTTGCCGCCAAGCGGCTGCTGAGTCACCAGCGAGTAGGGACCAATCGATCGGGCATGGATCTTGTCGTCCACCAGGTGGATCAGCTTCATCATGTAGATGTAGCCGACCGCCACCTTCTGATCGAACGGCCGGCCGGTCAATCCGTCCCGAAGCGTTACCCGGCCGTCCTCCGGAAGGCTCGCCTGCTTCATCAGTTCCTTGATCTGCGATTCCTCGGCGCCGTCGAAGACCGGGGTCGCCATCCGCAATCCCAAGGCCTGCGCGGCCCACCCCAAATGGGTCTCCAGAATCTGTCCAACATTCATCCGGGAGGGAACCCCCAGGGGATTCAAGACGATGTCCACCGGCGTGCCGTCCGGCAGGAACGGCATGTCCTCCTCCGGAAGGATCTTGGCGATCACCCCCTTGTTCCCATGGCGGCCGGCCACCTTGTCGCCGACCTGGACCTTCCGCTTGGAAGCGGCATAAACGACCACCTTTTTGAGCACCCCGGGCGGAAGCTCATCGCCCCGCTTCAGCTGCTCGACCTCCCGCTCCTGCTCGTAGGCCAACTCCTCCATTTGATCGTCCAGGACCCGGAGGGCCCGCTTGATCTCGTCCCCCCGCTCCTTGTCCTGGACCCGGAGATCCTCCAGGTCGGCCCGCTCCAGCTTCGCGATATCCTTGGCCCGAACCACGGCTCCCTTCGAGAAAAGGGAGGCGCCGGTTTCCTCATCCACCAGCGCCTGCTCCAGCTTCTGGCCGGTCAAGAGCCGGTCCAGGGTCTTCATTCGCTCCTTATGGACCGACTGCATCTGGACCTGATATTCCTTGTAGATCTCGTCAACCTTCGCCTGCTCGGCCGCCTGCTCTTCCTTCGTGCGGGGGCGGGCCTTCTTACGGTTGAAGACTTTGACATCCACGATCACCCCCTCAACGCCCGGGGGCACCGTGAGGCTCGCATCCCGGACATCGCCGGCCTTCTCACCGAAGATCGCCCGCAGCAGCCGCTCTTCGGGGGATTGCTCGGTCTCCGACTTCGGGATCACCTTGCCAACCAGGATGTCCCCCGGCCGAACCTCGGCTCCAAGCCGGACGATCCCCTGCTCATCGAGATCCTTGAGGGCCTCCTCGCCGACATTCGGGATGTCCCGGGTGATCTCTTCGTTGCCCAGCCGGGTGTCCCGCGCCTCAATCTCGAACTCCTCGATATGGATCGAGGTGAAGATATCCTCCTTGACGAGCCGTTCGCTGACCAGGATCGCGTCCTCAAAGTTGTAGCCCCGCCACGGCATGAAGGCCACCAGAAGGTTCCGGCCCAGCGCCAGCAGCCCGTCCTGCGTCGCCGAACCATCGGCCAGCACATCCCCCGCCTTGACCTTCTGCCCGACCTGAACCAGCGGCCGTTGGTTGATGCTGGTATTGGCGTTCGAGCGGCGGAATTTCTTCAGATCGTAAACGGTCCGGTCCACGACGATCCGGTCGGCCTGGACCTCCCGGACGATTCCGGCAGCCTGCGCCGTCACGACCGCGCCGGAGTCCTTGGCCGCCCGCCCCTCCATACCGGTGCCGATGAACGGCGCCTCCGGAAAGAGCAACGGCACCGCCTGCCGCTGCATGTTGGACCCCATGAGGGCCCGATTCGCGTCATCGTGCTCGAGGAAAGGAATGAGGGAGGCAGCAACGGAGACCAACTGCTTCGGGGAAACATCTTTGAAGTGAATGTCGTTCGGGTTCATCAGGGGGAAGTCGCCGCGATGGCGGCAACGAACCAGCTTGTCGAGGAAGCGCCCCTGGTCGCTCAAACGAGCGTTGGCCTGCGCGATCACATACTTGTCCTCGGTGTCGGCGGCCAGGAACTGCGGCTTCTCGACCACCCGCCCCTTGTCGACGCTCCAGTAGGGAGTCTCGATGAAACCGAACTCATTGATGCAGGCGTATGTGGACAGGGAGGCGATCAAACCGATGTTCGGACCTTCCGGCGTCTCAATCGGGCAGATCCGGCCGTAATGGGAATGGTGCACATCCCGCACCTCGAAACCGGCCCGCTTCCGGGAAAGCCCCCCCGGACCCAGGGCCGACAACCGGCGCTTGTGGGTCAACTCCGCGAGCGGATTCGTCTGGTCGAGGAACTGGGACAGCTGCGACCGCCCGAAGAAGTCCCGGACCAGTCCGGAAACCAGCTTGGCGTTGACCAACTGGTGCGGCAGCGTGGCAGACAAGTCGAAGATCCCCATTCGCTCCCGGACCGACCGCTCGACCCGGGCAAAGGCGATCCGGAACTGGTTCTGCAGCAGCTCTCCGACCGACCGAACCCGGCGGGAACCCAGATGATCGATGTCGTCCACCTCCCCCTGCCCGCCCTTCAGCTGCAGGAGGTACTTGAGGACAGCCAGGATTGTCTTGGGATCCACGACCCGGTCTTCGAGCTTGCCTTCCAGGCCCAACTTCCGATTGATGATGTACCGGCCGACCCGGCCCAGGTCGTATCGCTTGGGATCGAAATAAAGGCGGTGCAACAGGTTCTGAGCCGAAGCCAGCGTCGCCGGGTCACCGGGCCGCAGCTTACGGAACAGGTCCATGACGGAGTCGTCCACATTGCGGAGCCGGTCCTTCTCGAAGGTCTTGAGGATTTCCGGAACCCGGTTTTTGAGCACCTTGATTTCCCGGATCTCGGAATTCCAAACCATGTTGAGCTGCTCCTTCTCGAGCGTTTGGAACCGGGAGAGGAGCACCCCCTGCGTCTGGGGATCAATCAGGTCCACCGCGAGGATCCGGCCGGCCGCCGCTTTCACATCGGAGAACTCGTGCGCCTTGATCGTCTCCACGCCGCAGAAGGCCTCCAGAATCTCCTCGTCGGTTCCGGCCCCGATGGCCCGCAGGAAGGTGGTCACGAGCACCTTCCGTTTGCGGTCAATCACCGCGTGCAAAACATCGGAGAGGTCGAACTCGAACTCCAGCCAAGCCCCCCGGTACGGAATGACCCGGGCGGTGTACATCCGCTTGCCGTTGGGATGAACCCCTTCCTCGAAGAAGGCCCCGGGCGAGCGGTGCAGCTGGGAGACGACGACCCGCTCATCCCCGTTGATGATGAAGGTGCCGGTCCGGGTCATCAGCGGGATGTCCCCGAGATAAACCTCCTGCTCCTTCATCCCCTTCGGGCCCCGCAGGCGAAGCTTCACGCTCAGCGGCGCGGCGTAGGTCAAACCGCGGCGCTGGGCCTCGGGCAGGTCATACTTCGGCTTGCCGATCGTGTAATGGAGGAACTCCAGGTGGTGCGATCCGTCGGGGCTCTCAATGGGGAACACCTCATTGAAAACCTCCTGCAGGCCGGTATTCTTCCGGCGCGTCCGGGGAACGTCCCGCTGGAGAAACTCCTCGAACGGCTGAACCTGGATCTCCAGGAGATCCTGCATGTCAAACCGTTCGGAGATCGTGCCGAAGTGGCGGGTCTTCATTTAAGTTCGACCTTCGCTCCCGCCTTTTCCAGCTTCTCCTTGATCGTGTTGGCCTCCTCCTTCGTGGCCCCGGTCTTCACCGGCTTGGGCGCCGAGTCGACCAGATCCTTGGCCTCCTTGAGACCCAGCGTGGTGACCACGCGCAGTTCCTTGATCACCTGGATCTTATTGGCCCCGACCTCCTTGAGGATCACGTCAAAGGAATCCTTTTCCTCAGCCGCCGCCCCGCCCGCCGCAGCGGCACCGCCGCCGGCGGCCACCGCAACCGGAGCGGCCGCGGTCACGCCGAACTTCTCCTCGAGCGCCTTGACGAGCTGGGACAGTTCCAGCACCGTCATCTTCTCGATGGATTCGATCAGCTTGCTGGACTTCTCCGACAACGGAGCGCCCTTCTCCCCAGCCGCCTTCGCCTCTTCCTTCACTTCCGTCGACATCTCAAACCCCCTTCTGTTTTTCCGCGATCTGATGAAGCACCTGAACCAAATTTCGCTGAAGCCCGTTCAGGACCCCGACCAAACCGGCCAGCGGCCCCTGAATGGCTCCCACCACCTTGCTCAACAAGATCTCCCGGGAGGGGATCCTACTCAGCTCCAGCACCCCCTGGGCGTCCAGCACCTGTCCACTGAGGAGCCCGCCCTGAAGGACGAATCCCTCGTGATCCTTTGCGAAGGCGGCCAGCAGCCTGCAGACCGCCGCCGGGTCTCCCGTCACCGGGGTCACCCCGCAGGTCCCATCGAGCATCCCTTCCAGCCCCGAGAAGCCCATCTTCTTGAAGACCACGCGGCAGAGGGAGTTCTTGACCACGATCATCGAGACCGAGATCCCCTCCAAGTCCCGCCGCAGCCGGTTGAGGTCCTGCGCGGTGACCCGCTCTGCCTTCGAGACCACCAGCGAATCGACGCCGGAGAGACGCTGTTCCAGGTCCCGGGTCAGTCCCTGGCGGACCTGCTGCCCGACCCGAAGCGGCTTGACCGCCTGAGCAGAAGCGGCGGCCATGATCACGCCTCCACCTTCCCTTGGCGGGCGTCGAGCCGGATCCCCGGCCCCATCGTCGTCGAAAGGGAAATGGAGCGGATGTAGCGGCCCTTGGCCGTCGCCGGCTTGGCCCGCCAAATCGCCTCCAAGAGCGTCAATCCGTTCTCCTGCAGCGCCTTCTCGGAGAAAGAGCGCTTCCCAATCCCCAAATGAATGTCCCCCTGCTTGTCCAGCTTGAATTCCACCTTGCCGGCCTTGACCTCCTTGACCGCGCGAGCGACATCCGGCGTCACAGTGCCAGCCTTGGGAGAAGGCATCAGCCCCCGGGGGCCCAACACCTTCCCCAGCTTCCCCAATTCCCGCATCAGATCGGGAACCGAGATCGCGACATCGAAGTCGGTCCATCCCTTCTGAACCCTCTCAATCAGCTCTTCGGCCCCGACCTCATCGGCGCCCGCCGCCTTGGCGGCTTCCTGCGCCTGAAGACTCTTGGCGAAGACGACCACCCGCAGGGTCTTTCCGGTCCCATGCGGCAGCACGACCGTCCCCCGGACCATCTGATCCGCCTGCTTGGGATCCACATCGGTCGAGATCGCCACCTCGACGGTCTCGTCGAACTGGGCCGCCGGACTCTGCTTCAGCAGGACAACCGCCTCCGCCAGGGAGTGGGCCTTGCCCGGCGTCACCAAGGCGGCAGCCGCCTTCTTCCGCTTGGTCACCCGGCTCATCCTTCCACCTCGATCCCCATCGAACGGGCGGTGCCGGCCACCTGCCTGACCGCCTCTTCGAGCCGGGTCGTGTTCAAGTCCTTCATCTTGGTCTTGGCGATCTCCTGCAGTTGGGCCTTCGTCACCTTCCCGACCTTGTCCCGGTTGGGGACGCCGGAGGCCTTCGCGATGCTGCAGGCCTGCTTGAGCAGCACCGAAGCCGGCGGGGACTTAATGATGAAGGTGAAGGACCGATCCTCGAAAGCCGTGATCACGACCGGGAGCACCAGCCCCTGGCGGTCCTGCGTCTGGGCGTTGAACGCCTTGCAGAACTCCATGATGTTCAAGCCATGGGAACCCAGCGCGGGACCCACCGGCGGGGCCGGATTGGCCTGCCCCCCCGGGCAATGCAGCTTGATCAACGCCTTCACCTTTTTCGCCATGGCTCAGATTTTCTCGACCTGCCAGTATTCCAGCTCGATCGGCGTGGCCCGACCCAAAATTGGGACCATCACCTTGAGTTTCCCTTTTTCCGGATTCAGTTCTTCCACCACGCCGGTCAGGTTGTTGAACGGCCCTTCGGTGACCCGGACCGACTCTCCCCGGTCGAAACTGACCTTCGGGGTCGGTTTCTCCATCTTCTCCTGCGTTGCCCGAAGAATCTGCTTGACCTCTTCGGGCCGCAGCGGCACCGGCTTGGTGCGGGCGCCGACGAAGCCGGCGACCCCGGGGGTCGTCTTGATCAGGTACCAGGCCTCATCGCTCAGCGCCATTTCCACCAGGACATAGCCCGGGAAGACATGCCGCTCGGAGATCTTCTTCTTCCCACCCTTGACCTCCGAAACCTTCTCCATCGGAACCAGCACCTGCGAGATCATCCCGGCCGCCGAGCCGGAATCGAGCGCCTTCTGAAGCGCCGCCCGGACCTTTTCCTCCTGCCCGGTCAGCGTGTGGATCACATACCAGTTTTTCTGACCTTCAGGCGCCATGGAACTAGCGGATGATCCAGCGCATCACTTGAGCGAACAGCAGATCGAACAAGCCGATCACGACCGCCGTCCCGGCCACCGTCGCCAGAACGAGCCGGGTGGAAGAGGACAGTTCGCGGGCCGGAGGCCAGGAAACCTGGCCCATCTCCCCCCGCACATCCTTCAGATATCGAACCGCCCCTTCAAACATCCGACCGCATCCCCTTGATGAAAGCGGGGCCAGCCATCCGAGGATGACAGCCCCGCGCTGTACTGACGCTTCCCTATATATGTTTACTCAGGCCAGGAGCCGTTCAAATCCCCCGAAACTCAGGCCAGGAGGGATTTGATCCCCCTTCAGCGGTTGAGCCGCTCCTTCGTCGCGGCCCCTGCACCGGGTCGGGGTCTCGTTCAAATCCCCCGAAACTCAGGCCAGGAGGGATTTGAACCCCCAACCATCGGATTTGGAGTCCGTTGCTCTACCAGTTGGAGCTACTGGCCTAAATGCAATCCGACAATCAGAGGAAAACCAGCGATTTACTGGATGATCTCTGAAACAACGCCGGCGCCGACGGTCCGTCCCCCCTCCCGGATGGCAAACCGAAGCGATTTCTCCATCGCGATCGGGGTAATCAGCTCCACCTCGACATTGGCGTTGTCGCCCGGCATGATCATCTCGGTCCCCTGCGGGAGCGTGACGACGCCGGTCACATCGGTGGTCCGGAAATAAAACTGGGGCCGATAGCCCTTGAAAAACGGCGTGTGCCGGCCCCCTTCCTCCTTGGTCAGAGCATATACTTCCGCTTTGAACTTCGTGTGCGGCGTGATCGAACCGGGCTTGGCGAGCACCATTCCCCGCTCCAACTGCTTCTTGTCGGTGCCCCGCAGCAGCAGACCCACATTGTCGCCGGCCTGCCCCTCGTCCAACTCCTTGCGGAACATCTCGACCCCGGTCACGACCGTCTTGCTGGTCTGGGGACGCAACCCAACCAACTCAAGCTCATCGTTGACATGCACCTTGCCCCGATCGATCCGGCCGGTGCCGACCGTCCCCCGCCCGGTGATCGAGAAGACATCCTCGACCGCCATCAAGAACGGCTTGTCGACCTCGCGCTGCGGGGTCGGGATGAACTCATCGACCGCCTTGATCAGTTCCAGGATCGACTTCTCCCCTTCCGGATCGCCCGCAAGCGCCTTCAGGGCCGACCCCTTGATGATCGGGGTCTTGTCGCCGGGAAAGTTGTACTTGGTCAACAACTCCCGGACTTCCAGCTCCACCAGGTCCAGCAACTCCTTGTCCTCAACGAGATCGCATTTGTTGAGGAAGACCACGATCGCCGGCACATTGACCTGGCGGGCCAGCAGGATGTGCTCCCGGGTCTGGGGCATCGGGCCGTCCGGCGCCGAAACCACCAGGATCGCGCCGTCCATCTGCGCCGCCCCGGTGATCATGTTCTTGACGTAGTCCGCGTGTCCCGGACAATCGACATGCGCATAGTGCCGGGTCTCGCTCTCATACTCCACGTGAGCGATGCTGACGGTGAGGATCTTGCTCTCACCCCGGACCACGCCCCCCTTGGCGATGTCGGCGTAGGTCTTCTCGGTTGCCTTGCCCTGCTTGGACAAAACCTTGGTGATCGCCGAAGTCAGCGAGGTTTTCCCATGGTCGACATGACCGATGGTACCCACATTGACATGCGTCTTTGTCCGTGCGAATTTCTCCTTCGCCATTGTCCCCTCGCAGTTGCTGTTGGTTGACTCTATTTTAGTTGGAACAAAAAAGCGTAAAAAACCCCTCCCCACTTTTCCAGCTGGAGACGGGAATTGAACCCGTGACCCCGTCCTTACCAAGGACGTGCTCTACCAACTGAGCTACTCCAGCAAAGAACGAAGCTGGGTTCTAAAAAAAGAGACTATTGTTGTCTGTTTTATTTAGGGGTACTGCAAGCTCCCCTATTATAGGGAGATAGGAATAAGTGTCAAGAAAAATTCACTCTTCCCACCTTCGATCCGCCTGAAAACAAGCGGGCGAGCGGAATCGAACCGCCGTGAGCAGCTTGGAAGGCTGCCGTTCTACCATTGAACTACGCCCGCGAGAAGCTGCTTCAAAATTTCCCGGATGGGTCGGAGCCGAAGCTGGTGTTCCCCCACACCGCTGCGGCCCCCGGCCTCGTCCCGGACCACCCCCCGGATCCGGTATGGACCAAACGGGTCCCCCGAATCGAAAACCAGCTGGGTCACCGGCTCCAGGATCAGGACTCCATCGGTCCCGAAGGAGCCGACCCCTTCCCGGTGACCAAAACTTTTCTCATTCCGAATCAGGATCCGCCCATCCGGCCCGATTAAGAAGAAGTCTCCGGTCAACCGGGTGCTCCCCTGCTCATCCAGCCCGTAGCCGCTGACCAGGAAGGCCACATAAAGCACCTGTCCCGGGAAGGCAGTCTCCAGCCGGGGAAAGAGGATCTCCTTCCGGTAGGTTTGCCCGCCCCATTCCCTCAAGAACTCCTCGGAGGCGGAGACCGCCACCTGTACCTTCAGCCCCCGCTGCCGGCTCTGGAGGAAATACCAGCCCCCCCAGCTGACCGCGGCCAGGAGAATCCCCAGCAGCAAGAATCCGGCGAAACGCTTCATCGGCTCAAAGGAAACAAGCGGTCCTCTTGAATCGAAAACAAGGTGGTGGGCAGGAGAGGATTCGAACCTCTGTAGGCGTTAGCCACTTGATTTACAGTCAAGCCTCGTTGGCCACTTGAGTACCTGCCCCCAGGGGGAACAACATACCCCCGAATCCCTCGGCAAATCAACTCTCTCGATCCAAGATCAAGGAAAGCTGGCGAGAGGAATCGAACCTCCAACCGACGGTTTACAAAACCGTTGCTCTACCGTTGAGCTACGCCAGCAAGTTCTGCTTTCGGGCGGCCCTCCGGAAGACTTCCGGGATTCTCTCAATCAAATCGGAAGCGGTCAACCCCGCCTGTCCGATCGTTTTGGCCGCCAAATCCCCCGCGACCCCGTGGAAGTGAGCGCCGACCGCCGCCGCCGTGAAGGAAGGAAGCTCCTGGCCCACCAAAGCGGCGATGATCCCGGTCAAGGCATCCCCCATCCCGGCGGTCGCCATGCCGGGATTTCCCGAGCGGTTAATCCGCACCTTCCCCGTCGAATCGGCGATCACCGTCCGATGCCCCTTGAGGAGCGCAATCACGCCGAATCGTTTGGCCGCCCGAAGCGCCGCCGCCGGCCGGTCTTTCTGAACCGCGGCAGTGGAGACCCCCAGCAGCCGTCCCATCTCCCCCGGATGGGGGGTGATCACGACCTCCCCGGCCCCCCGCGGTCGGTCCAATCCCCGGAGCCCTTTGAGCGCCCAGATTCCATCCGCATCCAGAACGACCGGTTGGCGGGTCTGACGAAGCAGCTTGCGGACGAGGGCCCGGGTCCCGGCGGTCCGGGAAAGCCCCGGGCCGATCGCCAGAATGCTGGCCCGCTCCAACAGCGGGGCCAGGTTCCGGAAGGCGGCGGCAGTCATCTTCCCTTTTTGATCGGTGACCGGATGGACCATCACCTCGGGAGGGGCGGTCCGGGCGACGATCGGATAGACGCTCTTGGGAACCGCGAGGGTCACCAGGCCGGCGCCGGAACGCAGCGCCGCGGTCGCGCAGAGGACCGGCGCCCCGGTCATCCCGACCGCGCCGGCGACGATCAGCAGGTGGCCGTAATCCCCCTTGTGGCTGGCGGCCCGGCGACGCAGCAGGGCGCCGGGGACCGATTTCACGCCGTCACCAGGGCGGAAGCGGCCGCCACCTGCTCGGTATGGGTCAGCGACAGATGGACCCGACAACCGGCCCAACGGGAAAGTGTCCGGTGAAAACGGACTTTCGGCTGACCGGAGGCGTCCCGGCAGATCTCCAGATCCCGCCACTCCAACCCCAGCCCTTTCGGGGCCCCGAGCGCCTTGACCACCGCCTCCTTGGCGGCGACCCGAACCGCCAAATGCTGGCCGGCTCGCTTGTGGCGCCGGGCATAGGCCAATTCCTCCGGGGTGAAGAGCCGGTCGGTCAGACGGTCCCCCCAACGAGCCAGGGCCCGATCGAACCGCGCCACCTCCACCAAGTCCATTCCCAAACCGACCAGCTTCATGATCGTCCCTTCCCTTTCCGAATGGCCCGGCGCATCTCCAGCACCGCTTGCCGCATCCCCACCGTGAGCGCCCGAGCCACGATCGAAAAACCGATGTTCAGCTCCTCCACCGGAGCGATCCGAACCACCGGCCCGACATTGCCGGTGTCCAGACCGTGCCCGGCGGCGACCGCCAGATTCAGCCGGCCGGCCAGATCGGCCGCCGTCCGAAGCCGCTCCAGATGCCGCTTCCGGTCCGAGGCGGTCCGGGCCTCGGCGTAGCCGCCGGTGTGCAGCTCCACCATCGGCGCCCCGAGGGCGGCGGCCGCCAAAACCGCGGCCGGCGCCGGATCAATGAAGAGGGAAACCCGGATCCCGGCCCGCGTGAGCCGCCGGACCGCCTCCAACAAGCGGCGGTTGCCCCGCTTGAGATTCAATCCCCCTTCAGTCGTCAGTTCCCGGCGCCGCTCCGGAACCAGCGTTGCCTGCGCCGGCCGAATCCGGCAGGCGATCCGGACGATTTCGGGAACGGCCGCCATCTCCAAATTCAACGGAATCCCAAGCCCCCGCTTGAACCGAGACAAGTCGCCGGTCTGGATGTGCCGCCGGTCCTCTCTCAGGTGGCAGACGATCCCGTCGCAACCGGCGCGCTGCGCCTCCTGGGCAAGCCGAACCGGGTCCGGCACCTTCCCCAAACGGGCCTGCCGCACCGTGGCGACATGGTCCACATTAACGCCGAGCCGCATCCCCCGTCTCAATCGCATAAGCCAGATCAATCACCTGCCGCATCGCCTCCACATCATGCACCCGCAGGATGTCGGCGCCATGGGCCACCCCCAACGCCACCGCCGCGGCGGTCCCCATCAACCGACCGGAAACCGGCTGGTCCAGCAGCTGCCCGATGAAGGATTTTCGGGAAGGACCCAGCAGGAGCGGATAACCCAGTTTCCGAAACGCCCCCAACTCCCGGATCAGTTCCAGGTTGTGCTCCAGCCGTTTCCCAAAACCGATCCCCGGATCCAGCAGAATTCGGTCCTTCCGGATTCCGGCGGCCAACGCCCGCCGGATCGCCTGCCGGAGCTCGGCCTGCACTTCCCGGATCAGATGGTGGTAGCGGACCCGTTTCCGCATTGTGCGGGGGGAGCCCCGCATGTGCATCAGGATCACCGGAACCCCCGCCCCGGCAACCACTCGGGCCATCCGGCGGCTCGAGAGGGCGGTCACATCGTTGACAAGCGAGGCGCCGGCGGCCAGCGCCGCTTCGGCCACCTCCGGTTTGGAGGTGTCCACCGAGATCGGGATCTTCAGCCGGCGGCCAAGCCGCCGGATCACCGGAACCACCCGCTTCAGCTCCGTCCCCACCGAAACCGCCCGGGCCCCCGGCCGGGTGGACTCCCCGCCGATATCAATCAAGTCGGCGCCCGCCTGCTGCATCCGGAGGGCCCGCCGGCAGGCCCGCTCCGGATCGAGGAACCGGCCGCCGTCGCTGAAGGAATCGGGCGTCACATTCAGAATGCCCATCAGGAGGGGGCGGCCCCCCAAGGGAAGCAGGAAGCGCCCGCAGCGGAGTGGTCGGCGCGGCACGCCGGCGGCAGACTTAACCGGAGAAACCCGGCCCGGCCGGCGGCGCGCCGGCCTCAGGCGCGTCGGAAGCGGCCGGTTTTTCTCCGGCCTCCGAGAAGGCCTCGGCCATCACGATCCGTTTGGCCTCGTCCCCATCCAGGATCTCTTTTTCCAGCAGCACCGAGGCCAACCGGTCGAGACGGGCCCGATGCTGGGTCAGGATCGTCCGGGCCCGGGCATGGGCCTCCTCCACCAGCCGGTGGACCTCCGCGTCTATCTTCCGGGCGGTCTCATCCGAGTAGTTCTTCTCCTCGCCGATGTCCCGCCCGAGGAAGACCATCTGCTGACGGCGGCCGAAGGTGAGCGACCCGAGGGCCTCGCTCATCCCATACTCGCAGACCATTCGGCGGGCGATGTCGGTCGCCACCTCCAGGTCGTTCTGCGCGCCGGTCGTGATCTCGCTGAAACAAAGTTCCTCGGCGGTTCGCCCCCCCAGCAGCACCGCCAGCTTGGCCAACAATTCCTTCCGGGTCATCAGGTACCGGTCCTCCAGCGGCGTCTGCAGGGTGTAGCCGAGGGCGGCCGTGCCGCGGGGGATGATCGAGACCTTGTGGACCGGATCGGTCTCCGGCAGCATGATCGAGACCAACGCGTGGCCGGACTCATGAACCGCGACCACCTTCTTCTCATAGGGAGAAATCACCCGGGACCTCCGCTCCGGTCCGGCCATGACCCGCTCGATCGCCGCCTCCATCTCCGCGGTCCCTACTTCGCTCTTGTTCCGACGGGCCGCCAAGAGGGCCGCCTCGTTGCAGAGGTTCGCCAGGTCCGCTCCGGAGAAACCGGGAGTCTGCCGGGCGATCACCTTTAAGTCCACTGCCTTGGACAATTTGATCTTGCGGATATGGACCTTCAGGATCTCCTCCCGGCCGGTGAGGTCCGGCCGGTCCACAACCACCTGCCGGTCGAACCGCCCCGGCCGCAGGAGGGCCGGGTCCAGCACATCCGGCCGGTTGGTGGCGGCCACCAGGATCACCCCCTCCTGCGTGTTGAAGCCGTCCATCTCCACCAGCAGGGCGTTGAGCGTCTGCTCCCGTTCGTCGTGGCCGCCGCCGATGCCGGCGAACCGTTGGCGGCCGACCGCGTCGATCTCGTCAATGAAGATGATCGCCCCCCGGGTCGCCTCCTTGGCCGACCGCTTGGCCTGGTCAAAAAGATCCCGAACCCGACTTGCCCCGACCCCGACGAACATCTCGACGAAATCGGAACCGCTGATGGAGAAGAAGGGAACCCCCGCTTCGTTGGCGACCGCCCGGGCCAGCATCGTCTTGCCGCAACCGGGCGGGCCGAGCAGCAGCACCCCCTTGGGGATCTTCCCCCCGAGCCGCTGGAACCGTTTCGGTTCCTTCAGGTACTCAATGACCTCCTGCAGCTCCTCCTTGGCCTCGGAGACACCCGCCACATCCTGGAAGGTGACGCCGTTCTTGTCTTCCAGAGAAAGCCGCTTGGCCCGGGACTTGCCGAAAGAAAGGATCCGCCCCCCGCCGCCGGCCTGGGCGCCGCGGTACAAAAGGAACCAGAAGGCCCCCAACAGCAGAAGCGGTCCCAACAGGTTGAACAGGAGGCCCAACAGGAATGTCTTGGGGGGTTCCACCTTGAAGACAGGAATCCTCTCCCGCATGAAGGTCATCATCTCCGGGTCGTCGTCCGGCAGGTTGACCAGGAACCGCTGGCCGTCGCTGGCGGTCCCCCGGACCACATTCTCGGTCAGGACCGCTTCCTGCACCGAGGGGCCGGAGCCGTCGCTCTGGAGCCACCGGTAGAACTCGCTGTAGGTGATTTCCCGGGGAACGCCCCCCTCCAGGGAGACCGACCCCACCCGGTAGAGGGAGATCAGCGTCAACCCCAAAACGATCCAGACCATCCACCGAAACCAGTTGGGATTCGGGGGCGGCGTGGACCCCTGGGGCTGCGGCCCCACCGGGGCTTTGGGTCCTCCTTCTGATCGCATCGTCGCCATCTTGAGTCCTATCTTACCACAGGGATTTAAGGCCGATCAGGCGGCCGACCCGGCCAAAATCCGATCGGCCGCCTCCGGCCGGGTCTGCTCCAGCAACCCCCCGGAGAAGGGACCCCCCAGATTGGATTCCAAACCGGCCGAAGCCGCCTCCAACTGATCCACGACGACCGATTCAAGGGTCTCCCCCCGATCCCAGATAATCCAGTGGCCGGCGGCGTCGATCAGCTTGACCTGCGTCGCCCTCGGGATCTGGGCCGCCCGCCAGAATTCAACACCGACTCCTTTGTTCTGAAGACCGCCCCGGCCGACTTCTCCGGCTGTTACCGAGTCAGGATAAAACCAGCTGTTTGAATGGCGTTTCGATCCGGCTGAATAGGCCATGAGAACAGTGGTCTGCCCCTGATAGGGATGCCGTTCTTTGGGGATCTTGCCAAACTCCAGAAAATTCTCCCGAGAGCCGGAACGGGAGTAGACAAACTGCCGCTTCGGCACAGCCAGCTCCACCGCCGGGCCCGCTTCCTGCAGATCGTACGGGACAAAATCAGTGGTATCGGGGAAAATGCCTCTCTGCGGGTCCCGTCGATGGATCAGCAGCGCCAACTCCAGCGCCGGCGTCGCCGACCGAACCGCCGCCAGGATCGAGCGGGTGAACCTGGCCGGATCCGAGCCGGGCAGGCCGATCCCCATCTGGATCCGGCCGGAAGGGAAACGGAACCCGTACAGCTGAGCCCCCTCCGTCCGGTGCAGGAAGCGTTGAAGCTCCTTAAAATCGGGCCGCTGCCGGATCATCACAAGGGTGCCCGGCCGGCGGGAAGAAGGCCGAAGCTCGGCAAGGCGATTAATCCAGTCCACCGGACTGAACGCCAGGGGGAAACTGTCCGCCCCCTGCCGTTCGAAGGACTCCCGAATCATGGCCCGCAGCTGACCGGCGAAACGAAAAAGACTCCGGACAACTTCCGGGTTGACATTCGTGACTGAGGCAACCCGATCAACCCATCTTGAAAAGGGCTCATTCAACGGCTGGTTGTCCGCCGTCTGCCGCGAATAGAGAACCGCTTCGGTCGCGATCTGGGACACGGTCCGCCCCCGAAGGGCAGGTTCCCAATCGGAAGCCAGCAGCCAGGCCTCCACCAGAAGATCCTCCCCCCGGCGCCGCCGCTGGGAAAGCTCCGTCCCGATCGGAAAAACCGCCCCACCGATCATCTCACGCAGCGCCCGGCCCGGGGAGACGGGATCCGGACTCTGCCTCAAATAAGACCAAAGGATTTCGATGGAAGCCAGCCTGTTCCGGCTCCCCAGAGATTGAACAACATCCGAGATCCGATGCCCATCGACGCTGACCGGAACCCCGCTGTTGGGCCAGCGCATCTCCAAGCCGCCGGCCGGCCCAGAGGGATCCGAAACCCCAAGCGCCCCAAAGAAAGCCGCCCGCACCGCGGGATCGTTTTCCTCCAACCCGGCCGGTCGAAGCATCTCGGACGACATCCCCCGCCCTACCGGCATGGCAAAAACCGGCCCCACTTCGAGCAGCAGGGCCCCGGACAGAGATAGGCAGACAAGTGACTTGATTCGGGAAATAAGCATGATGGCATTATACCATACTATTCATGACGGTTAACAAACAATCGCCACCGATGGGAGCGGCCCGGCAGAGACCGGGCAGTCAAACCGCCGGGGAAATCGGTCCGGGCCGGGCCGGCCCCCTGACCCATCCGATCGAGCGCCGCCCAATGGGCCTGTTCCCATCCGGCGACCGATCCGGCGAGCCGTTCCACCGCCCGGCGAAACAGCCGGATCCGGAGGGCCCGCGGGAGGGTCGCCATGACCTCCCCTTTGAAGTCCACCCGGCCCGGCCCGCTCTTGGCCGCCTGCCGGTAAGCGGCAGCCGCCTCCCGATCCAGCAGTTCCCCTTCTTCCCGCGTGAGCTCCGCCAAATCGGCCAGATGCCGCTTTAGGTCCCGGCCGGCCGCCGCCTCCAACAGCGGGAAGACTTGGCGGCGAAGCCGGTTGCGGAAGAATCGGGAAGAACGGTTGGAAGGATCCCGCAGGGGACGAACCCCGTGCGCCCGGAGGAACCGCTCCACCTCCGTCCGGGGGATCCCCAGCAGCGGCCGAATCACCCGCAGGGGCTTGAGGCGGCCGGACCGGCCGGTGGGTCGAACCGGCGGGATGCCGGCCAGCCCCTCCGGACCGGTCCCCCGGAGAAGCCGCATCAAGACCGTCTCCGCCTGATCGTCCAGCGTATGCCCCAGGGCGATCACCCCGCAGCCCAGCCGCCGGGCGGCCGCCTCCAGCGCCTCAAAACGGGCCTGCCGGGCGGCCTCCTCCAGCGATTCGCCGCCCCGTTTCCGGATGGTCAGCCGCCGGACGGTCACCGGCACTCCGTACAGCTTCCCAAGCCGCCGGACAAAGGCCGCCTCCCGGGGCCCCGCCCCCGGCCGCAAGCCGTGGCTCAGATGGAGGAGCTGCAGGGAAAAACGCCGTTTGAGGCGCAGCGCGGTCAGAGCCAGCAGAAGGGCGGTAGAATCGGGGCCGCCGGAGACCCCGGCCAGCACCCGGTCGCCGGAGCGGAGCATCCGGTGACGGTCCAACGCTTCTGAAACGGTCTCAACGAAATCCATGATCCGAAGGAAAGCCAAAGTGGTGGCGGCGGCTGGATTCGAACCAGCGACATGGCGGGTATGAGCCGCTTGCTCTACCAGGCTGAGCTACGCCGCCTCCGATCAAAACAAGTATTCTACCCGAACCGGGCGATCCAGCCCCCTCCCAACAGCAGGTCCCCCCGGTAAAAGACCGCCGCCTGACCGGGAGCAATCCCGTCGGCAACCGGCTCGTCGAAACGGACCCGAACCCCGGCCGGGTCCGGAATCAGTTCCGCCGGCCGCCGCAGACTCTTGTACCGGATCTTCACCTCGGCCCGGATCGGCTCTTTGGGCGCCGGGATGCCGACCCAATGAACCGCTTCGGCGAGGAAACCGGTCGAGGACAACTCCTGCTGGGTGCCGACCACGACCCGGTTCCCCGCCGCGTCCAGTTCCAGCACATAGAGGGGCTCCGGATGCGCCAGTCCCAACCCCCGCCGCTGGCCGACCGTGTAGGCCGCCACCCCGGCATGCCGGCCCAGAAGCGTCCCGTCCCGGAGAACCACCGGCCCCGGCGTGAACCCTTCCGGTCTGCGGCCCCGCAGGAATTTTTGGGTCTCCCCATCCGGGATGAAACAAAGCTCCTGGGACTCCGCCTTCTCGGCGACCGGCAGTCCGGCGGCCACCGCCCGGCGGCGGACCTCCGCCTTGGTCAGCTCCCCGACCGGCAGCAGGAGCCGGGCCAGCTGATCCTGGGTCACCTGGGAGAGGACATACG
This sequence comes from Candidatus Omnitrophica bacterium CG11_big_fil_rev_8_21_14_0_20_64_10, assembly GCA_002787095.1. GTDB lineage: Bacteria > Omnitrophota > Gorgyraeia > 1-14-0-20-64-10 > 1-14-0-20-64-10 > 1-14-0-20-64-10. The sequence continues at coordinate 61,217 of PCVW01000063.1, forward strand.
ACTGGTCCTTGTCGGAATCCGCCCCCTGCCGGATCTGGTACCGCTTGTGGGCCTCGCTCCAACCGACCCGGGCGTAATGGCCGGTCGCCACCTTCTCGATCCCCAGGGCCCGGGCGCGCTCAAGCAAAATTCCCAATTTAATCTCCCGGTTGCAGGTGACGCAGGGATTGGGGGTCCTCCCCTCGGCATAGCCCTGAACGAACGGGGTGATGATCTTCTGCTGGAAGATCTCGGCCGCCTCGACCACATAGAAGGGGATTTCCAACCGGGCCGCGACCGCCCGGGCATCCTCGATGTCCCGGACCGAACAGCAGGTCTGGCGCTTGGGGATCGTCTCGCACATCTCCTCCCCCCAGGTCTTGAGGGTCATCCCCACCACCCGGACCCCCTGCTCCTTGAGCAGCAGCGCGGCCACCGAAGAGTCCACTCCGCCGCTCATCGCAACCAGCGCCGACTCAGCCACGGAGCAGCCCCTCCAGTTTCTTCAGCTCCTCCGGCGGCATCCGGTAGCTCTCCTCCGCTCCTGGAAAACCGCCGTTCTCCACCGCCGAGCGGTAATCCCCGGCCGCCCGGGCGATCGTCTCATGGAGACGGGCGAAGGCCCGGACGAAACGGGGGACCGCATCGGGCGACATCCCCAAGAGATCGTGGGTCACCAGCACCTGTCCGTCGCAGTCGGGACCGGCCCCAATGCCGATCGTTGGGATCGAAAGCCGTTCGGTGACCGCCCGCCCGACCTCGACCGGCAGGCACTCCAGCACCACCCCGAAACAGCCGGCCTGCTCCAATTGACGGGCCGCGGCGACCAGGGCGGCCGCCGCCTCGGCGGTCCGTCCCTGCACCTTGAAGCCGCCGACCTGCACCGCGGTCTGCGGCGTCAACCCCAGGTGCCCCATGACCGGGATCCCGGCCCGATGGATCCCCTTGACCGCCTCCAGCGACTCCAGGGAGCCCTGCCCCCCCTCCACCTTGACCGCATCGCAGCCGGCCTCCTTCAGGAACCGGCCGGCATTCCGGACCGCGTCATCCACGGAGCGGTTGAAGGACATGAACGGCATGTCGCCGATCAGGAGGGCCCGGCGGACCCCGCGGCGGACCGCCTTGGCGTGGTGCAGCATCTCCCGCATCGTGACCTGGACCGTGGAAGGATACCCGAGGGTCGCCATGCCGAGGGAATCTCCGACCAGGATGATGTCGACGCCGGCCCCGTCAATCAGCCGGGCGGTCGGACAGTCGGCGGCGGTCAGCATCGTGATCTTGCTGCCGGCCTGCCTCTTCTTCAAAAGATCGGGAATCGTCACCTGGCCCGCCACCGAACGGCTCTCCTCAGCGCCCCGCCGCCTGCAGCTTGAAGGCCTCGACCGTGTTGCGCATCAGGGTAGCGACGACAACCGGCCCCACCCCGCCGGGGACCGGCGTGATGAAGCTGGCCTTCCGGGCGGCCGGCTCGAACTCCACATCCCCGACCACCCGGCCGTTGACCAGATTGATCCCCACATCAATCACGATCGATTCCGGCCGGACCCATTCCCCCTTGACCAGGCTCGCCTTGCCGACCGCGACGACCAGCACCTCCGCCCGGCGGACATGCTCCGCCAGCCGGCCCCGGTCGGCGGTCGCGACATGACAGACCGTCGTGGTGCAGAGGCGGTCCAGCAGCATCAGGCTGACCGGCTTGCCGATCAGTTCGCTGTGGCCGACGATCACCGCTTCCTTGCCGTACAGATCGGCCCCGGTCGAATCGATCAACTCCATGACCGCCAGCGAGGTGCAGGTGCCGATGCGGGACCAGCCGAACATCGACTGGCCGATGTGCTGCGGATGGATCCCCTCGACATCCTTGCGGGGATCCAGCGCGGCTGAGATCGCCCGGGCGTCGAAACCGGCCGGCAGAGGGAACTGGATCGTGACCCCGGTCACCTCCGGGTCCCGGTTCCAGTGCTCGATCCTCTTGAGCAGCCCCTCAGGGGTGGTCTCCGGCGAGAGCCGTTCCAGCCGGTAGCCGATTCCGAGACGCTCCGCCGCCCGGGCCTGCGAACGGGCGAACAGGTCGGAGGCGGAATGAGTCCCCACCTGCACGCTCAACAGGAAGGGGGCCTCCCCGTGCTTCCGGGTCAACTGCGCCACCTCCCCCTTGAGCTTCTCATACAGCTTGCCGGCGATCGCGCTGCCGTCTAAGATCTGCGCCATGGTCTCCATCGAAGAGAATTATCCTTTCAAATTCACCTGGACCATCGCGTCGGCCGCCAGGAAGGCCCCCCGGAAGAGGGCCAGCCCCGCCTCGATGTCCGCCGACAAATGGGGGCCGGCGAACGGCTTGAGCTTCCGCAGCCAGACCGCCCCCTCCACCGCATCCTCACAAATCCCCATCGGAATCTCGATCGCCCGCCGCTTCAGCCGCCCGCCGGCCTGCCGGCCAGGCAGGGAAACGGTTCCACTCCTTTGAGCGGAAACCGCCCAATCGGCGTAGGCTTTGGCGTCCGCCCGCACCGCCGCCTCGAACCGCCGGCGGAGCCGATCGAACTGTCGAGCGGTCTGCCGGGCAACCCGGGCCGCCGCGGGCGGCACCTTCTTCTTCCGGTTCAAGAGGACGCGGGCCGTCATCTCCCCGAGCGCCGCCCCCATCGCCCCGGCCAAAGCGGCCGCCGCCCCCCCGCCCGGCACCGGCTGCTTGGAAGCCAGCGCCTTGAGGAAACGGTCGATCCGCCAGGCGGCATGGGGAAGGGCGAAAGGAGCCATCAGAACAACCCGGTGATCTTTCCATTGGCGTCCACATCCAGCTGTTCCGCCAGCGGCCGGGCCGGCAGCCCCGGCAGGGTCAGGATCTTGCCGGTCAACGCCACCACGAAACCGGCCCCGGCGGCCACCCGCAGCTGACGCACCTTGAGCCGCCAGCCGGTCGGCACCCCGACCTGTTTCGGATCGTCGCTCAGGGAGAGCTGAGTCTTGGCCATGTTGACCGGCAGCGCCCCGTAGCCGTTGGATTCCAGCCATTTGAGATCCGCCGGCGCCGACTCCACGAAGTCCACCCCATCGGCCCCGTACACCTCGGTCGCGATCCGCTCAATCTTCTTCTCCAGGGAGAGCCGATCCGCCTGGTAGAGGGGCTTGAACTGGGACCCCTTCTCCTGCAGCGCCCCCATCACCTCCCGGGCCAGCGCCTCCCCCCCTTCGCCCCCCTTCTGGGAGATCTCGGAAACCGCGAAGCGGACCTGCAGCCCCAGGCAATGCTCCCGCACGAGCTTGAGCTCCATCGCCGAATCGGAAGGGAACCGGTTGATCGCGACGACCGGGGTCAGGCCGAACTTCCGGATGATCTTCAGATGATGGGCGAGGTTCGCGAAACCGGCCTGGAGGGCCGGCACATTCTCGCCGGCCGAGGCCGCCTCCAGCGACAACCCCCCGTGCACCTTCAAGGCCCGCAGGGTGGCCACCAGCACCACCGCGTCCGGCGCGAAACCGGTCCCCGGCAGGACGATATCGCAGAACTTCTCGAATCCCAGGTCCGCCCCGAAACCGCATTCAGTCACACAGTAGTCGGCCAGCCGCATCGCCAGCTCCACCGCCATGATCGAATTGGCGCCGTGGGCCAGGTTGGCGAAGGGACCGGTGTGGATCAGGACCGGCTGCCCCTCCAGCGTCTGGACCAGGTTGGGCTGCACCGCCTCCTTGAGCAGCAGTGCCATCGCCCCGACCGCCCGGACCTGCTCAGCGGTCACCGGGCGCCCCTCTGAATCCCACGCCACCACGATCCGGCTCAATCGGGCTTTCAAATCATCGAAATCCTTCGCCAGCGCCAGGATCGCCATGATCTCGCTGGCCACCGTGATGTCGAAGCCGGTCGTGCGCTTGAGACTCCCCTCCCCGCCCAACCCTACCTCCACATGCCGCAGGTTCCGGTCGGGGATCTCGGTCACCCGCCGCCAGAGGATCCGGGCCGGATCGATCCGGTTGGGGTTGCCGTGGGTCACCTGGTTCTCCACCATCGCCGCCAGCAGGTTGTGGGCGGTTCCGATGGCGTGAATGTCCCCGGTGAAGTGAAGGTTGATGTCGTCCATCGGAAGGATCTGGGCGTAGCCGGAGCCGCAGGCTCCCCCCTTGACCCCGAAGATCGGCCCGATGGAGGGCTCCCGCAGGGTCAGCATCACCCGCTTGCGCAGCCGCCCCATCGCCTGGGTCAGCCCGATCGCGGTGGAGGTCTTCCCCTCCCCCGCCTTGGTCGGGGTGACCGCGGTCACCAGAATCAGCTTGCCGTAGGGACGGGTCTTGACCCGGCTCAAAGCCTTCAGGCCGATCTTGGCCTTGTGCTCCCCGTACATCTGGATCTCCTCCATCCGGAGACCGGCCCGGCGAGCGATCTCGGTGATTTGGAGCGGGCGGGCGCTCTGGGCGATCTCGATGTTGGACGGAATTTTCCCCGGCGATGAAATGGTCATGATCAAGCCATTATAACGGAAAGAGTTACGGTTGCGAAGGAAAACGGGCCGTTTAGGCCGATTCGGGGAGAGCCGAGACGGTTTGCATGAAGCTTTCGAAACCGGACCGGGCGGCGATCGCGGCCTCCTCCAGACCGGTCGCCTCCGAAAGAAGCGCCAGCAAAAGCCCCCGGAAATCAGGCCGGGCCGGGTCCACCAGACTGACATCAATCCCCCGCGCCCCGGCCGACTCGGAAAACTGTTCCCGCTCCCGGGGAAGCCCCACATAAACCAATCGCTTGGCCCCCGACCGGGCCAACCGCTCCAGAAGGGCCCCGGAATCTTCCTCCGGCTCCAAGAAGATCCCCCGCCCCTCCAACCCTCTCAGATTCTCCAGTTCCGGGTAGACCGAGCGGACCGCCGAGCCGATCACGATCGGGGCCGGCGCATCCACCCCGGTAAACAGCTCCCCCAAGAAGGTGTCCGCCACCCCATCCGACCGGGCCGCGACAGGCCCGACCGCCTGAGGGGCCGCGGCGTACTCCAACCCGGCTGCCCGCGGACGGAGACGGAAATCCACCTCCAAACTGTCCTCATCCGGATGGATGACAACCGATTGGAGCGCCTCGGCGGCAAGCTCACCGGGCAAACTGCCTCGGACCTGGCGAAGCTGGATCGCCAACATGGCCCCGGCAAACGGCTCATCCTCGTCGGCCGGAGTGCCGTTTCGGAGAGCTCCCTGAACACTGTGGACCAAAGTGGTCATGCCGGCCCGGCGGGCGGCGATGGAATACAGCTTCAGGAGGCGGAGGGTGTATTCCAGGACCGTCTCCTCCGGGAAATAGATCGGAGCCACCTCCAGGATCTCCCGGTCCAATCGCTGGAGCGCCACCTCGACGGGATAGGCCTCCATCCCCTCAGGCGCCGGAGCGCCGAAGGCCACATGATCTATCGCCATGTCCTCAAATGAAACGGAAATAGCCCACTGGGAAGCGGGGTCCAACGCATCCCCGGTCAAGGCGGAGACCGTTTCCTCGATCTCGGCGGCAATCGCGGGAACATCCCGGCTGTCCATCCCCTCCAGCGTCACCAGCGCCGTCCTGCCGTCCGGCAGCCGGAGGGTCAGACCCGTCTCCGCCGCGCCGTGTTCCGTGGTCACCTCCTTCAGGAACTCCGCCAGATCGGTCAACATGGTTTCGGTCGGCTCCAGCATCGCAATCGCTTCCAGCCCGCCGGCGGGCTCCTTCGGGGCCAGCCCTTTTAAATCTTCAAAAAGGTACCGCGCGATCGTTTGCAACTGTTGCTGGGTCGGCGGCTCCCGGTGTATTCCGAACATCGGGCGCTCCAGAATCGAACTGGGAACGGACCCATAGAACTGATCGAATCCCTCCTCCATGCCAAGCTCCGTCCGAATTTGGTTCAAGATCGTGTACTGAACAACATGGCTCCATTCATGGCCTTCCGCTGATCTTCGGGTCTTGAGCATCACCGCGTAATAGGCGGTAAACCCAACCCCCATGAAAACGGCCCCATCCAGTCCCACCACCAGGCTGGATACGGCCCAGGGAAGCAGGTAGGTCGGATAAAGATGGCTGTTGGGACTGTATTCAACCACAACCCCGTCAGGCGACTCCACCGGCTTCACATTGGGCACATCAAACTGCAGGGCCATCATCAGGAGCTTGGAGAGGAACCCCCCCCCTTCCCCCAAAGCATATGGGGGTTTTCCGGCCCGAATCAGCCTGAAGATATTCGAGAGGACCGCCTTGGCATCCCCGAAATGGCGCTGATTGAAAGCAATCAGACCGTAGGACTTCTGCTCCACCGAGACATCCCACTCAGCCGCAAAATCGGTCACGAACCGCTCGTAGGCGGAAACGCGGTCCGCGAGCGTCGTGCCGGCGGTATCCGGCCTCTGCCAATCTGACAAGCGAGCCATCACCCTCGCCTCAATCTCACCCATCCGAGGATCGTTGAAAACGGCCGGGTCAGCCTCCAATCCCCCGGCCGCCAAAGAAAATGGGGTTCCCCGACCTGGATTGACCGAGCGGCCGCCCATCAAAGCGGCGCTCAGCTCCGCCTCCAGCCCGGACTCCACAGGCGCAGTGGAGCGCAGGGCCCAAGCCGGCGGCGCCGGCAACAGACCGACACTTAGCCAAAGCCCCAGAAAAGCGGCAACGGGTTTCCCCTGTTGGAGTTTCGTCATGGGCACACCAAGTATGGCCGATCCGGAGGGGAATTTCAAAATAATCAATTATAGATTTCGTTACTACTAATCTCCGTCGGCGTCGAAGGCGCCGGGGATCAGGCGGACGGCCGGCGGTTGATCCTCAGCCAGCGTCACCGCCGCCACATCAAAACGGACCGGCGCCTCGGAAAGCCCCCGGGCGGCCAACCATCGCGCCGCCAGCTGGACCAACTGGCGCCGCTTGCCGGCCGAGAGATGTTCCTCCGGCGGCACGGCGGCTCCGACCGGAGCCGATTTCACCTCCACAAAGCAGATGAATCCCCCCTGCCGGGCGATCAGGTCCACCTCCCCGCGGCCCACCCGAACATTCCGCTCCAGGATCCGGTAGCCGGATCGGGTCAGAAACCGGGCGGCCGCCTCCTCCCCCCTGCGGCCCAATGCGCTCCGGGAACCGGTCATCGCAGCGGTTCAAAACTGTAGCGGTGAAACGGAGAGGGGCCGATCGTCTTGAGAAGCTTCAGATGCTCGGCGGTGCCGTACCCCTTGTGCCGCTCGAAGCGGTACTCGGGCACCAGCCGATGGAGACGCTCCATCAGCCGGTCCCGGGTCACCTTGGCGACCACCGAAGCGGCGGCGATCACCAGCGACCGGCCGTCCCCCTGAACCAGCGGCTGCGCGGGGAATGGGAGACCGGGCGGCAGGCGGTTGCCGTCCACCAGGGCCAGCTTGGGAAGGATCGAAAGACGACCGGCGGCCCGGCGCATCGCCAGCCCCCAAGCAGCTTCAATCCCCAGGCGGTCGATCTCCTCCGGCAGGGCCACGCCGATCCCGACCGCCGCCTGGCGGAGGATCGCCCCACAGGCCGCGACCCGGGCGGAAGGGGTCATCTTCTTGGAGTCGTTGACGGGAAGCGTAAAACGGGAATTGTAGAGGACGACTGCGGAAACGACGATCGGTCCGGCGAGCGGGCCGCGACCGGCCTCATCCAGGCCGGCCAACTCACGAAGTTTAAGCTTGTGCCGGTGCCTCAGCTGCCGGTCGAACGCGGGCAGCGCCTGAGGCAGGGGTGTTGGTTTCCTCAACACGCTCCTGAATGCGGCCCCCTTTACCGACCTTCTTGCGCAGGTAATACAGCTTGGCCCGGCGAACCTCCCCGCGGCGCACCACCATCAGCTTCTCGATCAGCGGCGAATGGAGCATGAAAGTCCGCTCCACCCCCTCACCGAAGCTGGTCCGGCGCACGGAGAAGGTCTCG
>PCVW01000017.1:0-15576 GCA_002787095.1 Candidatus Omnitrophica bacterium CG11_big_fil_rev_8_21_14_0_20_64_10
GGATGGGCCAGCCCGCCAACGGCCCTGATCTCAACACCCTCTCGGAAGAGCAGCTGCTCGGGCTCCGGCTCAGGGAACTGCCGATCCGGATTGAGGGGACCTGGCTGACCGGCTGCATCGAGAAGCTGCACGCCGAGCTGGCCGCCAAGCGGCTCCTGTTCCGCCCCCGCTGTTATCTCGCCGAGGAATGGGTGACCCCCGAGGATGAGCCGGTGATCGGCATCCCCTTTTACCTCGCCCACCCGGTCCTGACCCGGCTGGAGAAGAAGTTCATGCTGGAAGCCGAGGGGGAGGGAGAGGAACGGTGCATGAAGCTGCTGCGGCATGAGACCGGCCACGCGATTGGCTATGCCTACAAGCTGCACAGCCGCCGGGGCTGGCGCGGCACCTTCGGCGACCCGCAGGAGGAGGAGCCCCCTTCCTACTTCTTCCGCCCCCACAGCAAGAGCTTCGTCCGGCACCTGGACTTCTATTACGCGCAGTACCATCCGGATGAGGATTTCGCGGAGACCTTCGCGGTCTGGCTGACGCCCGGCCTCGATTGGGAGAATCGGTACAAGGGATGGCCGGCGCTGAAGAAGCTCCACTTCATGGATCAGCTGATGCGCTCGATCCAGGACAAGCCCCCGCTGAAGGAAAAGGGGCGGCCGTATTGGGTGGCCGCCAAGATGACCAGCCGGTTGGGCGAGCATTACAAGCGGCGGCGGCGCTCCCAGGCGGAGGATTACCCCGACTTCCACGACCCGAGCCTCCGGCAGATGTTTCCCGCCGAAGGGCCGGCGGCCGCGCCGGGAGCGGCCGACTTCGTGAAGAAACACCGGTCCGCGGCGGTGCAGATCGTCTCCAACTGGACCGGCCAGCCCAAATACATCATCGGGGACCTGCTCAAGGACATCCAAACCCGCTGCCGGAAGCTCAAACTCCTGCGGACCGATCCGGAGCCGATCGCCCTCTCCCGCCTGACCGCCTATCTGACGACCCTCGTGATGAACCACCGCTACACCGGCTGGTTCCGCGGGGAGAAGCGCAAATGAAGAAACGGCTCCAGGTCCTCGTCGCCTTCGACATCGGGGTGATCAAGCCGCGCGGCTACGGCTACGAGGAAGAGTTCAAGGGCCCCGCCTTCGCGACCGAGCGGGATGTCCTGCGTGCGATCCGGGACAACGGCTGGGAAGCCCGGACGGTCGGGATCCACAACGACATTCGCGTCCTGATCGAGGAGGTGGCCGAACGTCGGCCGGATGTGATCTTCAACCTGGTCGAGGTGTTCGACAACAAAACCTACCTGGACAAGAATGTAGCGGCGATCCTGGAGATGCTCGGCATCCCGTACACCGGCGCCTCCTCGGAGGCCCTCTTCCTCTGCAACAACAAGGGGCTGTTCAAGAAGGTGCTTCGCTACCACCGCCTGCGGGGCCCCCGCTTCCAGACCTTCATGCGGGGCCACCGGGTCTGGCTGCCGAAGGTCCTGACGCTGCCCTGCGTCGTCAAGCCCCTCTGCGAGGAGGCCTCCCGCGGGATCTCCGAGGCCTCGGTCGTGGACAATGAGGCGGCCTTCATCGAGCGAGTCCGATTCCTGCATGAGCAGATGAACAGCGATGCGATCGCCGAGGAGTATGTGGAGGGCCGGGAACTGTATGTGACGGTGCTCGGCGCCGATCGGCTGGTCGTTTTCCCGCCCCGGGAATTCAAGTTCGGCAAGCGGCCGGAGGATGAACCCCGGATCGCCACCTACAAGGCGAAGTGGGACGAGGGCTACCGCAAGCGCTGGGGGATTGATTCGGTCTCCGCCGGCAAGCTGCCCAACGGCGCCTGGGAGCGGGTCCAGGAAACCTGCAAGCGGGCCTACCGGGCGCTCAACCTGCGCAGCTACGCCCGCTTCGACATCCGGCTGACCCCCAGCGGCCAGGTCGTGATCCTGGAGCCCAATGTCAATCCCTGCCTGGCGGAGGAGGATGAGGTGGGGCTGGCGGCGCTCAAGGGGGGACTGCCGTACGACCGGCTGATCCGGCGGATCGTCAGCCTGGCGCTGACCCGCGGCGGCCCGGCCAAGAAGCGGCGCCGGGCGGCGTAAGCCGTTACGCCTGGAGTGCCAGCGCTTCCAACCCGCCCATCAGGGCGGGCAGCTGGACCGAGAGAAGATCGTCGGGAACCCCCATCCGCTCGAAGATGCGTTGAATGACGGCCCGAGGCCCGGCCAAAACCGACCGATCAACAATCGCTTCCATGCCCGCGTACGCCGCCATGCTCAACAAAGGATCGGCCGCTTCCAAGCCGCCCAGCACCGTGAACCCATCCGCCCCCAAACCGGCGAGCTGAACGATGGTGCTCTCCGGATGCCGGGGGTCGTGGAGCACAACACTCCTTTCCAAACCGGCAAAGGCGCGCACCACGGGGTTTGCTTCCAATCCCCCGGCGATCACGAAGAATGGGGTGGTGCGGGCGGCCGAACGGAACAGGGCCAGCCGCTGTTCGAGCGTAATTCCCTCGGAAGAACGCTCCTCTAACCCGGAAAATTCCGCCTCCGGCGCTTCCGCGTCCGCTTCGTCGGCAGCCGCTTTAAGGAACCGGCGCATCTTGGTCAAATCCACGGTGCTGCCCCAACCGTTCCAGTAAAAGAAATCCGGCAGGACCCTGGCGTAAACAAATTGCCCTCTCGGAAGTTCAATTTGGAGCTCCTGACCGGGCCGGGCATAGGCGCGGTCATAGAGAAGGGCCGAAGCGATGTGGAGCCCTCTCTCGGAATAGCCCTCCCAAATCTTTGACAGCCCCGACGATCGAATCTCTCCCACGACTTGCCATTGGCCGTCGTCGTCTTTTGCCCGAACCACATACCCAAGCCGGGGCAAACGGCGGGCGCTGTCCGGGTTGATTTCCCCTTCAGAGGCGCCGGTCACAACGACATTCACCACCCGCCGGATGGACACCGTCTCGGCGCGACTCAAAGCCTCTCTCCCGATAAAGTCTGAATTCCAGTTGATGAATCCCAGATTGCCGTATCCCGCTTCTCCGGGGGTGATTTTGGGCTCTCCCCCGAAATCATCTCCCCTCAAGCGAAGAGACGCTTCAAGCCGCAACTGATCCCTGGCTCCCAGCCCGATGGGGGGGATGCCCAAATCAATCAGGGCCGACCAGAACGGGAGAACATTGTCAGAGTGAAGGATAAACTCAAAACCTTTCTCGCCCGACCAGCCCGTCTTGGAGATCCCGACCGGAACGCCGGCCACGGTCACCTCCCGATGCGTGAGAGGCGCCATGTCACGGATCGCGGCGTAGTCCGTATCGCTCATAACCTGTCCCAGAAGATCCAGTGTTTGGGGACCCTGCAAAGCCAGAATCACGCGGCTGTCTTTCGGATCGCGGGCTTGCCGCAGATCGTCCACCTCGATCTGCCGACCGGAAAACTCATCCCTGGCCTTCACCTGCTCAAACCAATCGATCACCTCTCCGGAGTGTCCCGCGTTGACCACCAGACGGTAATTGTCCTCCGCCAGTTTGAAGATCATCGTCTCATCAACAAGATCCCCTTCGTCATTGAAGAGGAAGCAAACCTGGCAGTCGCCCGGCGCCAGCGTGTCCACCCGGTGCGTCGCCACCCGGTTCAGAAACCGCGCGGCATCCGCCCCTTTGACCTCGACAATCCCCATGTGGGAGACATCAAAGAGCCCCGTCGCCGTCCGGACAGCGGTGTATTCTTCCAGAATGGAGGTGTACTGGACCGGCATTTCAAAACCGCCGAAGGGAACCATGCGGCCGGAATGGGTCTTGTGCCAGGCATTCAGAACCGTTGTTTGAAGCAGAGCAGCTCCCGCCGCCGTCTCCAGGCCCGAAGCGGCAAGACTCAAGGCCCCCTGAAGCTGAGCATTCATGGGAGATTGTTCCTCCATCCCGGCGTTCATGGGACGCAGCGCCAGCGCTGGAGAGGGCAAAACCATCAGGAGGGCCAGAAAGAACGCCGCCGTCCTGTGTGGGGCGGGTCGCTGTTGGAAAAGATTGCCTTGCATGGAGCAAGTATGAGGCAAAAATAGGATCAAGTCAATCATATAATTAAAAATAATGCACACTAACATCTGGTCGAGGAGCCCCAACAATCGCTGGAAAATCTCTATTGAGGCGACCGCTTAGAGGGAGCGGCTGCCCGGCTTGACCAGGGGCACCCCCTCCTTGCAGAGGGGGCAGTTGTCCCGATCGAAGGTCTTGACCTGAAGACTCAATAGGGCGTGGAACTTCACATCGAAGGAGGCCCAGCCGCCGGAGCGGTCCACAAAGGCCCCGATCCCGACGACCGTCGCCCCGGCGTCCCGGGCCAGGGTCACCACCTCATGGACCGAGCCGCCGGTCGTGACCACATCCTCAACGACCAGCACTCGGTCCTGCGGCCCCACCTGGAAGCTCCGCCGGAACTGAAGCTTCCCTTCCTTCCGCTCGGCGAAGATGGAGCGGACGCCCAGGTGCCGAGCCGACTCGTAGCCGACCAGGATCCCCCCCATCGCGGGGGCGGCCACACAGGTCGGTTCATCCACGAAGAATGGTTCGGCGAGCGCCTCGCAAAGCCGGGAGGCCAGGGTCGGGTACTGCAGGACCTTGGCGCACTGGAAGTAATCCTGGCTGTGCTTGCCGCTGGTCAGCTCAAAATGTCCGGTCTGCCAGGCGTCGGAGGCCCGGAAGATCCGACTGACTTCACTCGGTCGCATGCGCGTTCCCTTCTAATTCCTGAATGATCCGCTCGGCCGCCTCAGAGGGATCCTCGGCCTGCGTGATCGGCCGCCCGACGACGATGTAGTCGGCCCCCGCCGCCACCGCGGCGGACGGCGTGGCGACCCGCTTCTGGTCCTCTTTCCAGCTAGCGTCCCCCGCCGGCCGGACACCAGGAGTCACGATCAGAAAACCGGCGCCGCAGGCCCGGCGGATCGCCGCCGCCTCCTGCGGGGAGGCGACCACACCGGCCAACCCGGCGCTCTTCGCCATCTTCGCCAGATGCAGCGCCTGTTCCCGGGCGCCCCGGCGGATCCCCAATGCCGAGAGGGCGGCGTCATCCATCGAGGTCAGCACCGTGACCCCGACCAGAAGGGAGGCTGTCCCCTTCTGCCGGGCCGACTCAGCCCGGGCGGCGGCCAACGCTTCCCGCGCCATCGCGGCGCCGCCGAAAAGATGTAAATTCGTCATCCAGACCCCCCAGCGGACCGCCGAGCGGACCGCGTGAGCGGCGGTATTCGGGATGTCGTGGAATTTCAGATCCGGGAAGACCCGCCCGCCATGCCGGCGGACCATCCGGATCGCCTCCGGCCCCGTCTCGGTGAAGAGCCCCAGCCCCACCTTGAAGTGGTCCACCCCTTTGGGGACCAGCTTCTTGACGATGGCCTCGGCCTCCGCCAAGGTGTCGGTGTCGAGGGCGACGATCAGCCGCTCTTCGGGCTTGAGCCGGGGCATGGTTACCTTCCCGATCCGGAGCGGCGAGAGGCCACCAGCTTCGGGATCCCCCGCAGCCGGGCCGGCGTCTGAATCCGGCCGACCAGCGCCCCGGGAGAGCGCAACCCCTTCCGCTTCAAATATCGGGCCAGTCCCTGGACCGCCTCGGGGGCCGCGGTCGGCCGGATGTAGTTGGCCGTCCCGATCTCAACCGCGCTGGCCCCGCACAACAAAAATTCCACGACATCCTCCGAGCGCATAATACCACCGATTCCAATCAGCGGCATCTTCGGCAGGGCCCGGTGGACCTGCCAAACCATCCGCAGAGCGACCGGTTTGACCGCAGGACCGCTCAAGCCGCCGGTGACCGGCGCGATCCGGGGCTTCCAGCTCTCCGGGTCCACCGCCAGTGCCAGCAGGGTGTTGATGAGGGAAAGGGCGTCGGCCCCGCCGTCGGCCGCGGCCCGGGCGATTGCGGTGATGTCGGTGACATTCGGGGAGAGTTTCGCGATCACCGGCAGCCGGGTGGCCTTGCGGACCCGGCGGACCGCTTCGGCCGTCATCCTGGGGTTAACGCCGAACTCGATCCCCCCCCGCTCGCAGTTGGGGCAGGAGAGGTTCAGCTCCAGGCCATCAATTCCCGGCACGCCGTCGAGCCGCCGGGCGATCTGGGCGTAATCCCCGATCCGCTCCCCGATGATGTTGACGATCACTTTGGCTCGGGTGAGCTTCTTGAGGAACAGCATCTTCGAGCGGAGGAACTCCTCGACCCCGGTGTTCTGCAGGCCGATCGCGTTGAGCATCCCCGAAGCGGTCTCCCAGATGCGGGGAGCCGGGTTGCCGGGGCGGGGCTTGAGCGAAATGGACTTGGTCACCACCCCCCCCAGGTCGTCCACATCGAAGAGCCGGGCGTATTCGGCGCCGTAGCCGAAGGTGCCGGAGGCGACGAGGATCGGGTTCTGCAAAGTCAGCCGGCCCAGACGAACCCTGAGACTCACGGCGGCGGACCGGACCGATTTCCGCTTCATTTGATCCGGAAGAACCGGGTCGCCAGAAAAAGACCGAAGCCAAAGGCGGCTCCGATCACCCAAAGCGCGGCCCCCTTGAGCCAGGGACAAAGAAAAGCGCCGATCACCAGCCCCACCATCATCTTGGCGGTCACCATCCCGGCCAGCGCGGCATAAGAAAGAGAGCCCCGGTTCTTCTCCCAGACGACCCGGGGGCTTTCCTGGGGGAAGCGCTTGAGCCACCGGTATTTACACCACAGATCCAGCGCAATCGCTCCGGCGATCAGCCACCCCCAGACCGGGTAAACCCATTCCGCCAAAAGGAGCCCCAGACCGACGGCGAAGCCGAACTTGACGGCGAAGATGCCGGAGATCAAACCAAAGGAAACCTTCTCCCTCCGCTCCAGCCAGACCCGGCCAACCACATCACCGCCATGAGACCGCCTCCGCCGGAAAAACCGGGCCCTCGGTACAGACCCGCTGGAAGCGGGCGTGCGTCCCTTTCGGCTCAGTCGTCACCTCCACGCAGCAGCCCCAACAGACCCCCAGCCCGCATCCCATCCGCTCCTCCAGCGACACTTGGGCGGGAACCCCTTCCCGTCGGGCGAAGCGGGCCGCCGCCGCCATCATCGGGGTGGGGCCGCAGATGAACAGCTGAATCCCTGAACGATCCTCGCGGCGCTTGAGGGCCGCCGCCGCCAGTTCCACGACCGAGCCCCGATGCCCCATCGAGCCGTCGTCGGTGGCAACCTGCACCGGGACCCCCAGCTTCCGGAAGTCGGAGACGCAGATCACCCAGCCCTTCTTGCGGGCTCCGAGAACGACCCGGACGGCGATCCCGGCGGCTTTCAGCGCCTTGGCCAGAAAATAGAGGGGAGGAATCCCCACCCCGCCGCCGACCAGGATCGCCTCCCGGCCGGGAGCCGGCGGATCGAACGGAAGACCGAGCGGCGCCAGCAAATCCAGCCGATCCCCCCGGCGGACCCGGGCGAGCGCTTCGGTCCCGATCCCGACCCGCTTGTAGATAAAGTCCACGGTTCCCGACCGCGTATCCGCGTCGAAGATCGAAAAGGGGCGCCGCAGCATCGGCTGGGGAAAGGCATCGGCGGCCGGCGGACAAATCAGATGGAGGAACTGCCCCGGCCGGGCCCGGCGGGCGACCTGCGGGGCTTTGAGCCGGGTCAGGAAATGGTCCGGAGCGATCACCCGATTCAAAAGGACCGGGGCGGCGGTCAATCCCATCCCGGTCGGCAGACGGTCGAGACTCATTTCGAGATCAGCTTCTCCTTCCCTTTCGGCCGACGGACCTCTTCATGCCACTCCTGGAGCGACCGAACTTCAAAACCGGAGGCCCGCAGCGACTCGATCCCGGTCGTCAGCGCCCGGGCCCCCTGAATCGTCGTCACACAGGGGATCCCCTTGGAGACCGCCAGCGACCGGATCTTCTGCTCATCCCGTTTCGTCGCCTTCCCCGCCGGGGTGTTGATCACCAGATCCACCTTCGACTCCTGCAGGAAATCCAGGACATGGGGATGCCCTTCATGGATCTTCCGGACGGTCTGCGCCTCGACGCCGACCTGCCGGAGGACCTCGGCGGTCCCCCCGGTCGAGACGATCTTGAAGCCCATTCGGTCCAACCGCCGGCCGATCTCGGCGGCGGCCGGCTTGTCGGCGTCCTTGACGCTCAGAAAGACGGTGCCGGACAGCGGCACCTGGCTGTAGGTCGCAATCTGCGACTTGGCGAAGGCGATGCCGAACGACCGGTCCAATCCCATGACCTCGCCGGTGGAACGCATCTCCGGCCCCAGGATGATGTCCACCCCGAAGAAGCGGGAGAAGGGAAAGACCGATTCCTTGACCGCGGTGAATCCGATCGGCACTTCCCGGGTGAAGCCGAGTCCCTCCAGCGTCTCCCCCGCCATGACCCGGGCGGCCAGTTTGGCCAACGGTACGCCGATCGCCTTGGAGACGAACGGGATCGTCCGGGAGGCCCGGGGGTTGACCTCCAGCACGAACACCTGCTTCCCCTTGACCGCGAACTGAATGTTCATCAGTCCCCGCACTTCAAGGGCAGCCGCCAGCGCGCGCCCGGCCTGACGGATGTTCTCAATGATCTCGGGCGAGAGGGTGTGGGGCGGCAGCACCATCGCTGCGTCTCCCGAATGGACCCCGGCCTGTTCGACATGTTCGAGCATTCCGCCGACGACCGCCTGCTTCCCGTCGGCGATCAGGTCCACATCCACTTCGATCGCGTCTTCGAGGAACTTGTCCACCAGGATCGGATGCTCCGGGGAAACCAGGGTCGCCGCCGCCATGTAGGCCTTGAGCCCCGTCTCGTCGTAGACGATCTCCATCGCCCGCCCGCCGAGCACATAGGAGGGACGGACCAAAACCGGATAGGTCAGCCGGTCGGCGATCGCGACCGCCTCCTCAACGGTCATCGCGGTGCCGTTGGGCGGCTGCCGAAGCCCCAGCCGCTCGATCAGGGCGCTGAATTTCTTCCGGTCCTCCGCCGCGTCAATCTGGGCCGGAGCGGTCCCGATGATCGGGGCGCCGGCCGCTTCCAGGGCCAACGCCAGGTTCAGCGGCGTCTGCCCGCCGAGCTGCACGATCACCCCGGCCGGCCGCTCGGCATCAATGATGTTGAGGACGTCCTCCAGCGTCAGCGGCTCGAAGTAGAGGGTGTCGGCGGTGTCATAATCGGTCGAGACGGTCTCCGGGTTGGAGTTCACCATGATCGTCTTGAAACCGGCGGCCTTCAGGCCAAAGACCGCGTGCACGCAGCAGTAGTCGAACTCGATCCCCTGCCCGATCCGGTTGGGACCGCCGCCTAAGATCATGATTTTCTTTGACGGAGGGGTGCCAGGATTAATCCTGGCACCCTGGTGGCCATGCCCCATGACTGTAACTGGCGGCTGCTCATAGGTGGAGTAGTAGTAGGGGGTGACGGCCTCAAACTCCGCCGCGCAGGTGTCCACCATGTAGAAGACCGGCCGGACCCCAAGCGCCAGCCGATGCTTCCGGACCTCCAACTCCGGCATCCCCCACAGGAAGCCGATCTGCCGGTCGCTGAATCCCATCCGCTTCCCCTTCCAGAGCAGCTCCGGCTCGGAGGCGCGGGGATGGGCCCGGAGCGTCTTCTCCATGGCGACGATCTGCGCGATCTCCCGGAGGAACCAGGGATCGATCCGGGTGATTTCGTGGATCTCCGCCTCGGAGCGCCCCTCAACCAGGGCCTGCCGGATCGCGAAGATCCGGTCGGCGTTGGGAACCCTCAGCTTCTGGGTCAAGGCCTCGGCCTCCCAGAGCGGGTCCTTCCCGTCGGCCCCGAGCCCGGCCCGGCCGATCTCCAGGGAGCGCAGCCCCTTCTGCAGTGCCTCTTTGAAATTCCGGCCGATCGCCATGACCTCCCCGACCGATTTCATCTGGATCGTCAGGCGGGGATCGGCGTCGGGGAATTTTTCGAACGCCCATCGGGGGATCTTGACGACGCAGTAATCGAGCGTCGGTTCGAAGGCGGCGGGGGTCTTGCGGGTGATGTCGTTGGGCAGCTCATGCAGCAGGAAGCCGACCGCCAGCTTCGCGGCAATCTTGGCGATCGGGAATCCGGTCGCCTTGGAGGCCAGCGCCGAGGAGCGGGAGACCCGGGGGTTCATCTCGATCACGACCCGCCGCCCGGTGGCGGGGTCCACCGCGAACTGGATGTTGGAGCCGCCGGTCTCGACGCCGATCGCCCGCATGACCGTGATCGCGTCGTCCCGCATCCCCTGCAGCTCCCGGTCGGTCAGGGTCTGCACCGGCGCGACGGTGATCGAGTCGCCGGTATGGACCCCCATCGGATCCACATTCTCGATCGAGCAGATCACGACGCAGTTGTTCTCCCGGTCCCGCATCAGCTCCAACTCAAACTCCTTCCATCCCTCGACCGATTCTTCGATCAGGACCTCCGAGACCACGCTCAGGGCCAGCCCCAAGCGGGCGATCCGGTCGAAGTCCTCCCAATTGTCGGCCGAGCCGCCGCCGGTGCCGCCGAGGGTGAACGCCGGCCGGATCACCAGCGGAAAGCCGATGCGCTTGGCCGCCGCGTGGGCCTCCTCGATCGTGTGGGCCACCTCCGAGCGGGGGACATCCAGCCCGGCATTGAGCATCGCCTCCTTGAAGCGCTGGCGGTTCTCCGCCCGGTCAATCGTATCGGCCCGGGCGCCGATCATCTCGACCCCGTGCCTCTCGAGGATCCCCAGGCGGGCCAGCTCCATCGCGACATTGAGCCCGGTCTGTCCGCCGAGCGTCGGCAGCAGGGCGTCGGGCCGCTCCCGAACGATGATCTTCTCGATCGCCTCCGGCGTGATCGGCTCGATGTAGGTGCGGTCGGCGAATTCCGGGTCGGTCATAATCGTCGCCGGGTTGGAATTGACCAGGACGACCTGATACCCCTCCTCCCGGAGCGCCTTGCAGGCCTGCGTGCCGGAGTAGTCGAACTCGCAGGCCTGGGAGATGATGATCGGGCCGGAGCCGATGATCAGGATCTTCTTGATGTCGGTCCGCTTGGGCATGGTTACGGCGCCTCCCCGGTTTCCATCATCCGGACGAACCGGTCGAACAGATGGCCGGCGTCGTGCGGACCGGGGGCCGCCTCCGGATGGTACTGCACGGAGAAGAGGGGCCACTTCTTGTGGCGCAGCCCCTCGCAGGTTCTGTCGTTGAGATTCAAGTGGGTCACCTCCACGGCGTCGGCCGGCAGGGAATCGGGATCCACCGCGAAGCCGTGGTTCTGCGCGGTGATTTCCACCTGGTTCGTCTTCAAATCCAGCACCGGGTGGTTGCCGCCGTGATGGCCGAACTTGAGCTTGAAGGTCCGCCCCCCGAGGGCGAGCCCCACGATCTGATGCCCGAGGCAAATCCCGAAGATCGGCAGTTTCCCGAGGCAGTTCCGGACCGTTTCGATCACATAGGGAACCGCCTCCGGATCCCCCGGCCCGTTGGAGACGAAGAGGCCGTCCGGTTTTTCTTTCAGGATCGTCGCCGCGGCGGTGGAAGCCGGATAGATCGTCGTCTCGCAGCCGCTGTCGGCCAGGAGCCGCCCGATGTTGGCCTTCATCCCGCAGTCGATCGCCGCCACCTTGAACCGCTTCTGCTTGGGAGCCGGTCCTGGATGGGGGGCCGCGCAGGTGACCTGCGCCACCCAGTCCCGTCCCGAGAGCCCCTCCCAGGCCCGGGCCTTCTCGACGAGCCGTTTCGGATCCAGCTCCGCGCTGGAGACCACCCCTTTGAGGAATCCCTTCTCCCGCAGGAGGCCGGTCAGCCGCCGGGTGTCCACCCCCTGGATGCCGACCCCTCGATGCCGAGCCAGCCATTCCGGCAGCCCTTCCTCCTGCCGCCAGTTGGAGGGGATCGGACTGAGGTCCCGAACCACGAAGGCCTCCGCCTGCGGCCGGGCGGACTCCGCATCCTCCCGGTTGACCCCGGTGTTGCCGATCAAGGGATAGGTCATCGCCACGATCTGCCCCTTGTAGGAGGGATCGGTCAGGATTTCCTGATAGCCGGTCATCGAGGTGTTGAAGATCACCTCCCCGACCGTCTCCCCCGGGGCGCCGAACGCCTCCCCCAGGAAGACCGTCCCATCCTCAAGCGCCAGGCGGGCTTCAGCCACTGGGCTTCCCTTCCTCATCCATCTCCACCACCGACACATCCGCCGGCGGGACGAACTGGAAGCTGTCCCTCGGGATCTGCATGTTGATCTCCACCTGCTGATAGGCCTGGGAGAGGACCTCGTTGCCCGATTCATCCAGCAGCGCCAGCCGCCGCACCAATCCGTCGGCCGAGGCCACCTCCACCCGGATTGTTTCGATCGGGACCGGGGCGCCGACGGTGACCGATTCGATCGGCTTCCCCTCGAAGCGCATCCGCTCTTCCCCTCCCTGCCCGACCCACTCGATGAACCGGACCGTCCCCTCCATCATCTCGGCGAACGGCCGGTGCGGGCCGGGAACCCGCTCCATCGCCTTCGCCAGATAGACGGTCTGAACATCCGGGTAATACTGCCACTCCCGCTGCCCGTCGGAAACCACCATCTGGGAGATCTCCGAATCCCCGGAAAGCCGCATCTCCATCCGGCGCCGGTTCGGCCGCTCGAACAGCAGATCCCCCTCGAGGACCGCGGTCTCGCCGGTCTCCTCCCGGGCCTCGAGCCGGAAGCGGGTCCGGTAGCTCTGGACCGTATTGAGCTTGATCATCAGCTGGCTGGCTTCGGGCGGCAGAGCAATTTCCTCCGCCGCCGGAGCGACCCCGGGCAACGCCAGCAGCCCCAGGAGCATCATCCCAATCGCTTTTTTCATGCCGTCTCTCCGTTTTGAAGTAAAATCTTCCGATCCCTCAGCACGGGGCGGCCGGCGACCCAAACATCCCGGACTTGGCCCCGAAGTTCCCATCCCGCGAAAGGACTGTTCTTTCCCTTCGATTCAAAACGGACCGGCTCGACCGTCCATCGGATCGTCGGATCAATGACCGTCAGGTCGGCGATCGCCCCTTCGGCCAGCGTCCCCCGCTGGATTCCCAGCACCGCCGCCGGACGGCAGGTCAGGGCCGCCACCAGGGCCGGCAGCTCCAGCCGCTTCTCCAGCACGCCCCGGGTGTACAGGACCGGGAAGGCGGTCTCCAGCCCGACCACCCCAAACGGGGCATGCTCCAGCTCTGCCTCCTTCTCGGCGGTCGCGTGCGGCGCGTGGTCGGTCGCGACCGCGTCCAGCGTCCCGTCCCGCAACCCCTCCCACAAGGCCGCCTGGTCGTTCCCGGTCCGCAGCGGCGGATTCATCTTGAACCGGCTGTCAAAACCAGCCACCGCCTCGTCGGTCAGCATCAGGTGGTGGGGGGTCACCTCGGCGGTGACCCGCACGCCGCGGGCCTTGGCCGCCCGGATCATCGCAACCCCGGCGGCGGTGCTGACATGGGCGACATGCAGATGCCCGCCGGTGGACTCCGCCAGCAGCAGGTCCCGGGCGATCATGACCGTCTCCGACTCGGCCGGGATCCCCTGCAATCCGCAGCGGGCCGAGACCACCCCTTCATGGACGATCCCCTTTTCCGACAAGCTCTTGTCCTCACAGTGGGAGACGACCGGCACCCCGATGCCCCTGGAGTACTCCAGCGCCCGCCGCATCACCGCGGCCCGCATCACCGGCATCCCGTCGTCGGAGAAACCGACCGCGCCGGCCTTGCGCAGTCCCTCCATCTCGGTCAAGGTCTCCCCCCTGAGCCCCAGGGTCAGCGCCGCCAGCGGCAGGATGTTGAGGAGCCCCACCCGGGCCGCTTCCGCCTGGATGTGCTCCAGCAGGGGAACCGAGTCAATCGGCGGCTCGGTGTTGGCCATCGTGCAGACCGTCGTGAAGCCGCCGGCCACCGCCGAACGGGCGCCGGAGCCGATCGTTTCCTTGTGGGTCTGTCCCGGCGTCCGGAAATGCACATGCAAATCAATGAAGCCGGGGGTGACCCAAAGACCTTTGAGCTCCACCGTCTCGGCCCCGGCGTCCGAAAGCCCCTTGCCGACCCGCTCCACCCGGCCGTCCCGGATCAGTAGGTCCCGCTCTCCGTCCAGCTTCCGGGCCGGATCGATCAACCGGCCTCCTCGGAGCAGCAGCGCTTTCACAGGGAAACCGCCGCCGTTTGGGCCGCCGGTTTCGAAGAAGCGGCCGGCTCCTGCGCCGAGATTGTGAGGAAGAGGGCGGCCATCCGGACCGCGATCCCGTTGGTCACCTGATCCAGAATCACCGAGCGGGGTCCGTCGGCCACCTCCGGCGCCAACTCCACCCCCCGGTTGACCGGCCCCGGATGCATGATCAGGACATCCGGCTTGGCCCGGGCCAGCTTCGCCTCATCGATCCCGTAAAGGCGGGCGTAGGAGCGGAAGGAGGGGATCATCTGTTCCTCCATCCGTTCCTTCTGGATCCTCAGCGCAATCACGACATCCGCCTCCGGCAGAACATCCTCCAGCCGGGTCGCGATCCGGGCCCCGAATCCCTCGAAAGCAGCCGGCACCAGCGGCGGCGGGCCGCAGAAGGTGACCTTCGCCCCCAGCTTGCTCAGTCCCCAGAAATCGGAGCGGGCGACCCGGGAGTGGAGGACATCCCCGACGATCAGGACGTTCAGCCCTTCGATCCTTCCCTTCTTCTCGAGAATCGTGAAGAGGTCAACCAACCCCTGCGTCGGATGCTCGTGCGAGCCGTCGCCAGCGTTGATCACGCTGGGCCGGATCGCCTGGGCCACCCGGACCGGAATGCCGCTGGAATTGTGGCGCAGGACGACCGCGTCCACCTGCATCGCCTCGATGTTGCGGGCTGTGTCCACGACGCTCTCCCCCTTGAGCAAACTGGAGGAGGCCGGCTGCACCTGCAGGATGTCGGCCGACAGCCGCTTGGCCGCCAGCTCAAAGGAAGCCCGGGTGCGGGTGGAGGGCTCGAGGAAACAGAGGACGACGGTCCGTCCCCGGAGGGCCGGCACCTTCTTGACCGAGCGGGTGGAGACCTCCTTGAAGGCCTTGACCTGGTCGAGCACCAGCCGAAGCTCCTCAGCGCTGAGGGGCTCCAGTCCCAGCAGATCCTTACGCGTCCACGGCATCACGCCCCTCCTCCACCATCACCTCGTCGGCGCCGTCGGTCTCCAGTAAACGGACCTGCACCCGATCCCGGCGGGCGGTGGGAATGTTCTTGCCGATGTGATTGGCCTTGATCGGAAGCTCCCGGTGTCCCCGATCCACGAGGACCGCCAGCTCGATCGCCTGGGGACGGCCCAAATCGGTCAGGGCGTCCATCGCGGCCCGCACCGTCCGGCCGGTGAACAGCACATCGTCCACGATCACGACGCGCCGGCCGGTGACATCGAACGGCACCTCGGTCGCGTGGATCACCGGAGCGGCCGGCTGCGGGGCGGCCAGCCCCACATCGTCCCGGTAAAGGGTGATGTCAAGCGCCCCCATGAGGATCGGGCGACCCGCCCCCTCCGGCAACTCTTGGATCTTCCGGGCCAGACGCTGCGCCAGAAGATCCCCCCGGGAGCGGATCCCGACCAGGGCAACCGACTCCCCGGCTCCCCGCTGTTCCAGAAGCTCATGGGCGATCCGGGTCAGGGCCCGGTCGATGCCGGCGGCATCCATCAGCCGGCCCAGGGT
>PCVW01000017.1:15595-17582 GCA_002787095.1 Candidatus Omnitrophica bacterium CG11_big_fil_rev_8_21_14_0_20_64_10
ACTCAACAAGCCGACTCGGGCGGGCAGGCAAAGGCCCTGCACAATCGTCCATTTGGGGAGCTGCATCTTTTCCTTTCCCGGCCTCTCAGGACCGGATTAAAAGGTTCCAACCGGTCCTATTTATACCACATCCTCTTCTTCTCCGTCAACCTGCTCCCCCTCCCTGTCAAAAACAGTGTCAGTCACCGCTTTTGACAGGCGGCGGGCCGGGCAGATCCCCCGATCGCTTCCTTTTATAAACTCAATCAGGTGTTGGGTTTCCGGAAGAATCGGGGTCAGTTTTTCGACGGCCTTCAGCCCCTGCGCGGTATTCAGATCGGAGCGGTACAAGAGGCGGTAGGCCTGCCGGATCTGGGTCCGGGCCGCCTCCGAAAAACCGGCCCGCTTGAGCCCCACCACATTGATCGACCAGATCTCGGAGTCCCCCTTGACCAGGAAATAGGGGGGGACATCCTTGTTGACGCGGCTCAGGCCCGCGACCATCGCCAGGGTCCCGATCCGGACGAACTGGTGGACCGCCGCGTTGCCGGAGATGATCGCCCGGTCCTCGATGGTGATGTGGCCGGCCAGCAGCGCGCCGTTGGAGAGGATCACCCCCCGTCCCACCCGGCAGTCATGGGCCACATGGGCCAGCCCCATGATCAGACAATCGGGCCCGATCTCCGTCCAGGTCCCCGCCTGGGAGGAGCGGTGGACGGTCGCGTACTCCCGGATCACGGTCCGGGGACCGATCCGGACCCCGCCGGCCTGCGGTTCCCGCACCGCCTGATGGGGATGCCCGAGCACCGCCCCGACATGGATCTGACATCCTGCCCCGATCTCGAGAGGGGCGGTCAGGACCGCGTGGGGACCAATCACGCAGCCGGCCCCGATCCGGACCGGCCCTTCAATCACCGCATACGGGCCGATTTGGGCGTCGGCCGCGATCTGGGCCCGCGGATCCACGACCGCGGTCGGATGAATGGCTGCTGTGCTCATGGTTGAGGTTGGAACAGAAGCGTCACCTCCCCTTTCGGGGGGCGTTCAGTATACCGCCGGATCAGTTCCCCTGTCGAGCCGGCCACCCCTTCCTCATGCAGCTTGGTCAGCTCCCGGGCGACGAAAACCGGGATCTCCCCAAGCGTCTCCCGGATCAGGGTCAAGGTCTTGACCAACCGGTAGGGGGATTCGAAGCAGATCACCGGGGCGCCTTCTTCCCGCAGTCCCTCCAGCCAGCGGACCATCGCCGCCGACTTCTTCGGAGGAAACCCCTCGAACCGGAATCGCTCCCCCCGGAAACCGGAGAGGGCCAGCGCGGCCGGCACCGCGGAGGGGCCCGGAACCACCGCCACCGGAACCCCCGCTTCCCGGGCCGCCCGAACCAGCCGGGCCCCCGGATCGGAGATCACCGGCATCCCGGCGTCGGTCACATAGGCGGCCGATTCCCCGTTCAGCAACCGCTCGATCAGCCGGGCCGACTGGGACGCTTCGTTGTGCTCGTGGAGCGGGACCAGCGGGGCGGAGATTTCATAGCGTTGGCACAGCTTCCGGCTCTGACGGGTATCCTCGGCGGCGATGACCGCCACCGATTTCAGCGTCTCCACCGCCCGGAAGGTGATGTCGGCCAGGTTCCCGATCGGCGTGCCGACCAGGTACAAAACCCCTATCTTGCACCTGGTGCTTTCCGGCCCATTTGTACCTGGTGCTTTCCGGCCCATTTGTACCTAGTGCACGACGGGAGGTTCCGGCGCCCCATCGGCCGGCGCCGGGAAGAAACGGTAGCCGGGCTCCAGATCCTCGAGAAATCGGAGGTTCAGGATTTTGAAAGCGGCCACCAGCGGCACCTGGATCAGCACGCCGGCCCCCCAAAGCAGGAACGCCAAAGCGACCAGCAGAAGGACCCCGATGATGCCGAAGATCCATTGGAGCGGGGTCGGCAGCGCCGACACCAAAGCGGCCGCCCCCGCAAGGATCACGATGCCGATCACAGCGAGGATGATGAAGCCGA
>PCVW01000036.1 GCA_002787095.1 Candidatus Omnitrophica bacterium CG11_big_fil_rev_8_21_14_0_20_64_10
GAGATCGGTTCCCGAGACCGCCTGGACGAAGACGGAAAAGTTTTTTGATTCGGAATCGGTCGGCCGGCTTTTGAATCTCATGGAGTTCTCCGGAGCGTCGGCCCGGCCGGCCGATGCCGGCAGCTATGTCACCCATTACCTCGGCGCGTCGGTGGTCGTGGATCCGGCGCCGGTGGAGACCCGAAAGGAGCCATCGAATGTCTGCGTTGTGGAATGAGGGATGGATCCGGCAGGTCCGGCAGGAGATGTACGCCGGTTCCGGCTATGTCATCCTCCGGGCTTTCGTTTCGGTCGAGGAGGCGCTTCGGATCCGGCGGTTTTGGCTGGAGCGGGCGAAAGAGGGGGTCCGGACCTGGTTCAAGCGGCCGGCGCCGGCCACCGGCGAAGAGGAGTACCCGGTTTTGATCCGGCCGGTGGAGAAACTGCTCCGGGGGTTGGACTCGCTTTCGGCCGCCGATCTGGAGCGCCGACGGGCCGATCTGGCCGCCGGCCGGCTGCCGGCCGAACTGTACGCGGGGAACGGGTCGACCTCGTGAGCGGCCGCATTGTCGTCACCGGAGGGGCCGGATTCCTCGGCTCCCATCTCTGCGAGGCCCTTTTGGCCGCGGGGAAGCGGGTCCTCTGTCTGGACAACCACTTGACCAGCAGTTCGGCCAACTGCGCCGGTTTCTCCAGCCATCCCCGCTTCGAGTTCGTCGCCTGCGACGTCTCGGAGCCGATCCATGTCGAAGGGGCGGTGGAGGGGATTTACCACCTGGCCTCGGCCGCTTCTCCGGTGGATTACCAGCGCTATCCGATCCAAACCCTCAAGGCGGGGGCCCTGGGGACCTACCACACGCTGGGGTTGGCCCGCTCCAAGGGGGCGCGGTATCTCCTGGCCTCCACGAGCGAGGTGTACGGGGATCCGGAGGTGCATCCGCAGCCGGAAAGCTACTGGGGACGGGTCAACCCGGTCGGTCCCCGGGCGGTCTATGATGAAGCGAAACGGTTTGCCGAAGCGCTGACGGTCGCCTACCATCGGGCGCACGGGATCCGGACCCACATCATCCGGATCTTCAACACCTACGGTCCCCGGATGCGGATGGGGGACGGCCGGGTCATTCCGGCATTCATTCAGCAGGCCCTCGCTGGAAAACCGTTGACCGTGCACGGGGAGGGAAAGCAGAGCCGGAGTTTCTGCTATGTCGCGGATCTAATCGACGGGATGGTCCGGGTCATGGATTCCGACCACGACGGACCGATCAATCTCGGCAATCCGGAAGAGGTCACCGTTGAGGCGCTGGCCCGGGTCATCCTGGAGTTGACCGGCAGCGCCAGCCGCCTGGCGCCGGCCCCCCGGCCGGAGGAGGACCCGGAGCGGCGGCGGCCGGACATCACGCTGGCCCGGCAGGTGCTGCATTGGGAGCCGAAGGTTCCCTTGAAGACCGGTCTTCAGAAGACGATCGAATGGATGCGGGGGGCGCCCGTTCGATGAACCGGATCGGCATCATGCAGGGGCGATTGATCCCCGATCCGGGCGCTCCGCTGCAGGCTTTCCCGGTGCAGGGGTGGCGGCAGGAGTTGGCTGAACTGCGCTCTGCCGGCTTGGACGGCATCGAGTGGGTGGTCACCGAATATGGCTTGGAAGAGAACCCGGTCTGGAACGACGCCGGTGTCGCGCAAGCCCGCAGGCTGGCGGCGGACCAGGGGGTCGCCATCTTTTCCCTTTGCTTCGATTGGTTTCAGCAGGCCCCGACTTTTCGGGGAACAGCCGGGGAGGCGCGGCGCCGGCGGGAACGGCTGTTCCGCTGCGTTGCGGCGGCGGCCGGATTGGGGGCCCGGGCCTTTCTGATTCCTCTCTTGGGACAGGCGGTTCCGGCCGATCCGGTGGAGGAATCGGCCTGGGTCGACTGTTTGTCGGCATTGACGGTCCCCCTGCGGGAGACCGGATTGCTCCTGCTGATCGAATCCGATCCGGGGGCGGATCGCACCGCCGATTGGATGAGGCGGGCGGGGGTGGTCCATTGGGGCGAGGTCTGCGATCTGGGGAATTGGACGGCGGCCGGCTTGGATCCGGTGAAGGGGATCGCGGCGGCGGGTGGTCGGCTCGGTGAGATTCACCTGAAGGATCGCCGGCCCGGCGGTCCGAATGTGCCGCTTGGGGCCGGCGCGGTTGATTTCTCCGCCTGTTTTGAACAGCTGGTCCGCTCCGGCTTTTCCGGTCCGATGATCCTGGAGACGCCGCCGGGAATCGAGCCGATCCGATCGGCGGGACAATTCCGGGAATTTGTGGAGCGCCATTGGCCATGTCTGAAGTGATCGCGCTGATCCCGGCCCGCGGGGGATCCAAGGGGGTGCCTCGAAAGAACCTGCAGCCGCTTTCCGGAAAGCCGCTCCTGGTCCACAGCATCGAGACCGCGCTGGGCTGCCCGGAAATCCGGCGGGTCCTGGTTTCAACCGACGATCCGGAGATCGCGGAGGCCGCCCGGAAAGCCGGGGCGGAAGCCCCCTTTCTGCGGCCGGCCGATCTGTCTGGGGATACGGTTCCGGACTGGCCGGTTTTCGAACATGCGCTGCATTGGATCCAAAAAGAGACGGGAAATTTGCCGGAACTGGTGGTCCACCTGCGGCCGACTCATCCGGTGCGGGAGATCCCGGTGATTCGGCAGGCGATCGGCCGGATGCGCCGGCACCCGGAGGCGGATGCCCTCCGATCGGTTTCGGTCGCCGCGCAGACACCGTACAAGATGTGGCGCTCGGCCGGGGAGTTCCTGGAGCCGCTCTTGACCCTCCCGGGGATTCCGGAACCGTACAGCCAGCCCCGCCAGCGGCTTCCGATGGTCTATTGGCAGAACGGCTATGTGGATGTGATCCGTTCCCGGACCCTTCTGGAAAAGCGCTCGATGACCGGACAAAAAATCCTCTCCTTGGTAGTGGAGCGGCCCTGGGTGGAGATCGATGACTGGGAGAGCTTCGCGGAGGCGGAGCGCTGTCTCAAGGAGCGGGACCGTATCCTGGCCGGCGAAACGCCGGCTCCGGCCCCGGTGAGGCACCCCTCATGACGACGCCGCCCATCAGGAAGCTGCTGTTGGTGGGGCTGGGGGCGGCCGGGCAGCGGCACCTGCGAAACTTCCGGACCCTGCTGCCGGCCGGGACCCAGTTCCTTGCTTACCGGAGCGGACAGGGAAGGACGCCGGTTCTGGACGACCGGATGCAGCCGGTTCCGGGGGGGCGGCTGGAAGGGGTTCGCTCCTTCGATTCCCTGGAGGCGGCGCTTCGGGAAAAGCCGGAGGCGGCGGTGATCGCCAACCCGACCCGCTTTCATTTGCCGGCCGCGCTGGCTTGCGCCCGGGCCGGATGCCATCTCTTGATTGAGAAGCCCCTTTCCGATTCGCTGGAGGGGTTGCCGGAACTGGCCGAGGTGGTGGCCCGGCAGGGGCGGGTCGCGACGGTCGGCTATCCCTTCCGCTTTCATCCTGGGATCCGCCGGGTCCGGGACTGGCTGAAGGCTGGGCGGATCGGCCGGCTGCTGGAGGCCCGCTTGGAGAATGGGGAGTACCTTCCAGCCTGGCACGCGTATGAGGATTACCGGACCGGTTACGCGGCCCGGCGGGACCTCGGGGGGGGAGCGCTGCTGACCCAGATCCATGAACTGGATCTGGCCCTCTGGCTGTTCGGAATGCCCAGCCGGCTGTTTGCGGTCGGCGGCCGCTCCGGGGAGCTGGAGCTGGATGTGGAGGACACCGTCTCCGCCTTGATGGAGATCCCGCAGGGGGGACGGCCCCTTCCGGTTCAGATGCATCTGGATTACCTGCAGAAGCGGCCGGTCCGCCGGCTGGAGATCCTGGGGAGCGGCGGCCGGATCCGGTGGGATTATCCGGCCAACGAAACGGTTCTGCTCCCCGACACCGGGGGGCCGGAGCGGATCCGACACGACGGGTTTGAGCGGAACCAGATGTTCCTCGCGGAGGCGCGGGATTTTCTGGAGGCGATCGGGGGCGGCGCGCCGGCGGTTTCCCTCGAAGAAGGGATTCGGGGCGTCGCGGTGGCCCTGCAGTTGAGAAAATCGATGCAAACGGGAAAGGAGGCGGCATGGGCGTCCGTCGTCGGGACCCCTACGATCTGACCGGCCGGGTGGCGGTGATCACCGGCGGGGCGGGACTTTTGGGACGGGCGCATGCCGAGGCGATCGGGCGGGCCGGGGGACGGGTCCTGCTTTGGGATGCCGATCCGGCCGCCTTGAAGCGGGCGACCGAACTTTTGCAGCCCTCGATCGGGGATCGGGCGACCGGCATGCGGGTCAACATCACCCGGCCGGCTTCCGTCGAGCGGGCGGTCCGGGAGGCGATCCGGCGCTTCAAGCGGATCGACATCCTGATCAACAACGCCGCGCTGACCGTCAAGGGGGGGTCGGGCAGCGCCGCGGACTACTTCGCTCCGTTCGAACGCTATCCCCTTCGGTTCTGGGAGAAAGCGCTGGAGGTAAACCTGACCGGTCTTTTCCTCTGCGCCCGGGCGGTCGGATCGGTCATGCGAAGCCGGCGGCGGGGGGTGATTCTCAACATCGCCTCCACCGCGGCGGTTGCGGCCCCGGACCACCGGATCTATCGGGGGATCGTCAATCCGTACACCCACAAACCGTTCAACACCCCGATTGCTTACTGCGCGACCAAGGCAGGCGTCCTGGGGATGACCCGATGGCTGGCCACCTATTGGGCCCCCCACGGGATCCGGGTGAATGCCCTGTCGCCGGGCGGGGTTGACGATGGCCATTCGAAGCGCTTCGTGAGAAACTATTCCCGCCGCGTCCCAATGAAGCGCATGGCCCTCCGGGACGAATATCAGGGGGCCGTTTTGTTTCTGGTTTCGGACGCTTCTTCCTATGTGACGGGAGAGAACTTGATCGTGGATGGGGGATTAACCTGTTGGTAAAAGGAGAGTTGGCATGAAGCCGGCGGTTCAAATTGGAAAATACTGGATCGGAGAGGGGCATCCCTGTTTTATCGTCTCGGAGATCGGCATCAACCACAATGGGGATGTCGCGCTGGCAAAAAAATTGATCGATGTCTCGGTGCGGGCCGGTGCCCATGCGGTCAAGTTCCAGAAACGCACCATCGAGGCCGTTTACACCCCGGAGGAGTTGGCCCGGTCCCGGGAGAACCCGTTTGGACCGACGAACGGGGATCTGAAGCGGGGGCTGGAATTCGACACGGCCGCCTACCGGGAGATCGACGCCTATTGCCGGCAGCAGGGGATCCTCTGGTACAACTCCTGCTGGGACGAGGCCTCCGTGGACTTCATGGAGGCGTTCAACCCTCCCTGCTATAAGGTGGCGTCGGCTTCGCTGACCGACGACGCCCTCCTGAAGCATACCCGGGCCACCGGCCGGCCGATCATCCTGTCGACCGGCATGAGCACGCTGGCCGAGATCGAGCACGCGGTCGATGTGCTGGGAACCCGGGATTTGGTGATCCTGCACTGCACCTCCACCTATCCCTCGAAGGATGAGGAGCTGAATCTCAACATGCTGCCGCGGCTCAAGCAGATGTTTCCCGATTGCCCGATCGGCTACAGCGGCCATGAAACCGGCGTGATGCCGTCGGTGCTCGCCGTGGCGATGGGGGCCTGCATGCTGGAGCGGCATGTGACCCTGGACCGGGCGATGTGGGGATCGGACCAGGCGGCGAGCCTGGAGCCCCATGGTCTGGAATTGCTGGTCAAATACACGCGCTTGACACCGGTGGTGCTCGGCGACGGGATCAAGGTGGTGTACGACCGGGAGCAGCCGATCATCGAGAAGCTGCGCCGGGTCAAATCGCCGGTCAGTCCGCGCTGAGGGAACGCCGTTGGAGGGGATCTTCGAAAAATACCGGCCTTACCTGGAAACCCGCCCCTGTGAATTGTGCGGGCAGCGGGAGGGGTTCCGCCAGCTGCCAACCCGGGAAAAGTACCGCTTCCCGGTCGGGGTGGCGCTCTGTCCCCAGTGCGGCCTGCTGTTCTTCAATCCGATGTGGTCGGCGCAGGGTTACGACCGTTTCTACGAAGCCGATTACCGGCGTCTTTCCCGGCCGGACCACGCGCCGGAAGCCCGTTGGGCCGATCAGCAGGCGCTTGGGCGGTGGCTCTGCGAGAGCGCCCTGGCCGGGATTCTCAAGCCGACGCACCGGGTGCTGGAGATCGGCTGTGACTGCGGGGGAACCCTGGCGGCCATCCGGGAACGGGTCGGTTGTGAGGTGATCGGCGTTGAGCCGAACCAAGCGGCCTCGGCGGCAGCCCGGGCTCGGGGAATCCCGGTCAAGACCCGGAGTTTCGACGGTTTCGAGTTTGAACCGGAGTCGTTCGACCTGATTCTGCTGGCCAAGACCCTCAACCACATGGTGCATCCGGTCCGGGCGGTGCAGGGGGTGGACCGGCTCTTAAAGCGGGGCGGCTATTTCTATACCGACCTGCCGGATGTGGTCCGGGGCTCCTCCTTCCGGCGGGTGGACGCCCAGATCGACCATCCGTTCATGTACGGCGCCTCCACCGGACGCCTGCTCCTGATCTCCAACGGTTTTTCCATTCGGAAGAGTTGGGAGTTCCCGAGGCCCCATGTCATGCAGATCCGGCTCCTGGCTCAGAAGGGAGCCGGTCCCGGCGCCGCCGGCCCGGAGATCCGCCGCAGCGGCCGGGCGGTCCGCCGGCGGATGTTCTGGAACACCCTCAAGAGCCCGGTCACCTCCTTCAAGCAGGCCTGGGCCCGCCGAGCCGGTGGGAATTGATGGGTTCCGGCGCGCTTCTCTTCTCGGTTTCTCTCGGGCGTTACGCCCGGACCTTGCTGCGCAGCGGGGTCCCGGAGCTGCTTCGCAGGAACGATCCCCGGCGGCCGTTTGCGATCTTCAGCCCGGGGGCCCATGATGCCGCTTTTCGGGAGGAGTTCTCCCATCTGTCACCGGTTTCATTTCATGAGCTGGAGAAGGAAGCCTTCGGCCAGGTCCCTTGGGAACGGGCCCTCTGGAAGCTGTGCGTTTCGGCCCAGCGGCAGCCGGCCCTTTTCCGGGGGGCGATGGGGCTGCATCACACCGTGTATCAGCGGATCCGGCCGGTCCATTACCGAAAAGCCTTTGAAGCGCTGCGGCCGGCGCTTCTGGTGACCGCCTCGGCCGGTTTCTCGACCACCCTGGATGTCCCCCTGATTCGGGAGGCCCGGACCGCCGGCGTCCCGGTTCTGTATGTCGTCCACAGCTGGGACAACCTCAACGGTTTGAAGGGGCTGATGCTGGAGCGGCCGGACCGCCTCGCAGTCTGGAACGACCGGATGAAACAGCAGGCGGTGGAGCGGTACCACTACCGGCCGGATCAGGTGGAGGTGGTCGGGGCCCTGCAGATGGATCTGTACCAGGCGCCGGAAACCTTCCTCTCCCGGGAGGCTTTTTTCCGGCAGTTGGGGCTGGACCCCGCCCGCCCGATGATTTTGCTGGCGACCGGGATGCCGGAGCTGGACTGCGGCTACCTCGTGGAGGCGGTCCTCCGGGTGTTGAAGGAAAACCGCTTCGACGGTCCGCCGCAGCTGGTTTGCCGGGCCCATCCCCTGGAGCCGCATGGCTACGAGGCCTTTGACTCGGTCCCCGGTCTGGTCATGGACCGTTTCGCCCACATCTCGAACGGATTGGGTTGGAACCCCCCGCTGGCGGAAAGCCGCCATGTCGCGAACCTCGTCCGCCACGCAGCGGTCGTCATCAATGTCGCCTCGACGATCACCCTGGAGGCGATGCTGGCCGACACGCCGACGATCAATGTGGCTTATGATCCGATCCATCCGGCCGATTTCACCCGCCACATCCATCAGGACCATTGGGGCCGGCACTTCATACCGGTGGAGGCGTCGGGCGCTACCTGCATCGTCCGGGATGAAGCGGAGCTGGCGGCGGGGATCGGGGAGGCGCTCCGGGCGCCGGCTGAGCGCCGGAGCGCCCGGAGACAACTGGCCGGGACGCTGGTCGGGCCCCTGGATGGGGCGGCCCACCGGCGGGTCGCGGCCCTGATCGAAGGGATGCTCCGATGAGCGAATCGCTGCTGGCTTCCTCCGAAAAAACCGCCGGCGTTTGTTGCCCCGATTGCGGCGGCTCCTTTTCCGGAACGCCGCTGCGCTGCGGGACCTGCGACTCCAACTGGGTCGTCCGTCGCGAGATCCCGATCCTGACCCGGAACCCGGTTTACTGGGACGAGTTGACCCCGCCGCAAACCGCTGCCCTTCTGGAGGCGGTTCGTTTTCCCGATTGGCTGGAGCAGATCCACCGGTTCTCGCGGCTTTGGAACCGACCCGGCATCCTGAACCTGATCTCCAATCCGACCCAGATTGCCTGGGCCATTCATCTGCCGCCCGATCTGGAATCCCCCCGGGTGTTGGACCTCGGCTGCGGGTGGGGGACCTTGACCGCCGGCTGGGCGGCGCGGGGAGCCCGGGTAACGGCGATGGACCTTTGTTATGAGCGGGTCCTCTTTGCCCGGGAACGGGCCCGGGCGATGGGGTTGGGGGATCAGGTGGAGGCGGTGTGCGGCGGGAATGAAAAACGGCTTCCGTTTCCGGACGGCTCCTTCGATCTGGTGATGCTCAGCGGGGTGCTGGAGTGGGTCGGATTGGCCGGCACCCGGTATCCGAGACAGATCCAGCTGGATTTTCTCCGGGAGATCCTCCGGATCCTGCGTCCCGGCGGCTCCCTGTATGTGGGGGTGGAAAACCGCTTCAGCGTGGACGCCTTCAAGGGGGTTCCGGATCCGCACGCCAAGATGCGTTATGTATCGGTCCTGCCGTATGCCCTGGCGGATCGGCTCTCCCGCTGGCGGCGGAGGCGATCGTACCGGAGTTTGACCCATTCGCCCAACGGCTACCGCCGACTCTTTCGGCAGGCCGGTTTTGTGGAATCCCGGCTTTATTGGCCGAGCCCCTCCTACCATGAGATCCGTCAATTGATCCCGGCCGATCAGCCGGCCATGTTCCGCCACCGAATCCAGCAGCGGCGCAACGGAGCGGCGCGGGGGAAGGCCGGTTGGATCAAGGACCGGTTGGCCGGGTGGGGGGCGCTGGAATGGCTGATCCCCCACACCTGCTGGTTGACCCGAAAGCCGGCCGAACCGGCTGCGCCCACCCCGGAACAGCTTCAGGCGGTGGAGCAACTGCTCGAGCAACCCGGAGGTCCCGCCGGGTCCGTTCCCGCTCATTTAACCGATGTCCGCCCCCTCGGCAATCTGGAGGGAGGGATCCGGTGGGGCGCCGCTTTCGGGAAGGATCAGTTCGTCAAAACCTCGGTTCGGCCGGCCGACAGCGATCGAACCCGCCGGGAGATGGTCTTCCTGGAGGGGATTCGCCCCGTCCTGACGCCGGACCTTCGGGCCTATTTGCCGGAGCCGCTTAGGACGGCAACCGGCCCGGCCGGTCGGAGCACCGTGTTCAGCCGACTGCCGGGTCGGCCGGCCGATCAACTGCGGGGCCGGGCGCTGACACTGGCGGCGGAAGCGGCCGACCGGTTCCTCCGGAGTTTTCATGCCGCAACCCGGCAGCCCCTTGGGGCGTCCGATTTCGACGCCCTCTTCCGGGGACCGATCCGCCGTCTGCGTTACCGGCTGGCGCCGGCGGAGCACACCTGGCCCTATGGCGCGCTTTTGAAATCGCTGGACCGGCTGGAACAGCTTTCCGGAAGCGAGGATTTGCCGGCAGTCGCCGAACACGGGGATTACCATCCCTGCAACTGGCTTTGGACCGGAGACCGGCTGGGCATCGTTGATTGGGAGGGGGCCCGGCGGCCTGGCCTGCCGGTCCTGGACTGGCTGCATCTTTGGCTGATGACGGTTCAGACGGAAACCGGCGGTCATCTCTTCGACGGTTGGAAGCGGTTGGAGCAGGCGCCCTGGCGTTCCCGGGTGGAGGCCTCCTGGGCCGCTTACGCTGCGGCCCTTTCAATCCCGTCCGCTTGGCGGGTGCCGCTCTGCCGGCTTTACTTTGTCCGCCGGGGGTTGAAATCGTTCCGCTGGCTCGACTGGACCCTGGAGGGGATCTCCGATCTGGAGCGCCGACGGCCGGCTTGGATGAACGGAGGGAAGGGTGATGCCTGAATCCGTTGAGTCTGTGACCCTCGAAGCCTGCCTGGACCAGACCGCCTATCCGATCCGAATCGGGTCCGGGATCCTGCTGGAGGAGGTTCCCGCGCTGCTGGAACGGCTGACGGCCGATCGGAAGGTGGCGATCGCCTGCGATGCCTTCTTCCTGGAATCCACCGCTCAACTGTTGTCGGACCGCCTCCGGAAGGCGGGGTTCACCGTCTTCCTGCATCCAATGACCGGAGGAAAGTCGAACAAGACGCTGGAGGAGCTGGTCCATCTCTACGACCTGATGGAGCGGAACGAATTCGCCCGGGACTCCTCCCTGATTGCGGTCGGCGGCGGCGTGATCGGAGACACCGCCGGTTTCGCGGCCTCCACCTTCCTGCGGGGGATCCATCTGATCCAGGTTCCCACCACCGTGACCTCCCAGATCGACAGCGCGATCGGCGGCAAGGTGGGGATCAATTTCAACAAGACGATCAACGCGATCGGGACCTACTACCATCCCCGCGGCGTCTTCATCGACCTGGATTTCCTTCAGGAGCTGCCGGAGCGGGACTACATCGCCGGCCTGGCGGAGATCATCAAATGCGCGGTGATCTGCGACGCGGCCTTCTTCGAGTACCTGCAGAAGAACGCCGAGCGGATCCTGGACCGGGATCCGTCCGCGCTGCTGCACATCTACCGCCGGACGATCGAGATCAAGCTGGATCATGTCCGGGGGGATGTCCAGGAATTCCAGCAGAAGCGGATCCGCCTCAACTACGGTCACACGATCGGTCACGCGATTGAACTGGCGACCGCCGGCCGGGAGGAACTGTACCGGCACGGCGAAGGGGTTTCCCTCGGAATGGTCGCGGCCAGCTTCCTCGCGGAACGGCTTTTCAAGCGGGACGGGAAGCTGCGGGCCCTCCATGAAGCGATTCTGAAACGGTATGGGCTTCCGATCCGGGTCGACCTGAAGCGGGTGGGGGCCAGCCGGGATGAGTTCATCCAGCGCTGCCTGCAGCACGTTCGCAAGGACAAGAAGCGCCAGGCAATGCATGTCCGCTTCATCCTCCCCGAGGCGATCGGCCGGACGGTCGTCAACGACGCGGTCCCGGCGGAGCGGATCCGGGAAGCGGTGGCGATGCTGTGCGAGGCGCCGGCTCCATGAAGCGGACGCCGACCGGCTCGCTGGCCGGACAAATCTGTCTGGTGACCGGGGCCGGCAAGGGGATCGGCCGGACCGCTGCTCTGGAGCTGCTGCGCTGCGGCGCCCGGGTCGCGGCGGTCAGCCGGACGGCGGCCGACCTGCGCTCCCTGGAGCGGGAAGCGGAAGC
Organism: Candidatus Omnitrophica bacterium CG11_big_fil_rev_8_21_14_0_20_64_10; assembly: GCA_002787095.1. Lineage (GTDB taxonomy): Bacteria > Omnitrophota > Gorgyraeia > 1-14-0-20-64-10 > 1-14-0-20-64-10 > 1-14-0-20-64-10. The sequence goes on from PCVW01000036.1 coordinate 11,382, forward strand.
CGGGGAGCGGCTGTTGACCCTCCGAGCCGACCTGGCCCGGCCGGGGACCCCCGCTCGCATTGTGGCCCGCACCGTGCGCCGGTTTGGGGGGTTGGATGTGCTGGTGAACAACGCCGGGATTCGTTTCCGGAAGGCGGCCCTCAAAATTTCCGACGCGGAATGGAACCGGGTCATTCAAAACAACCTGACGGCTCCGTTCGCCTGCGCCCGGGAAGCGGCGGCGGTCATGATCCGTTCCCGAAAAGGGGGCCGGATCGTGAATGTCTCCTCGATCATCGGAACGATCGGCCTGCCGGAGTTGGCCGCCTATGGCGCCGCGAAGGGGGGGCTGGTCGGGATGACCCGGTCCCTCGCGACCGAATGGGCGCCGAACGGGATCCGGGTCAACGCGGTGGCGCCCGGATTTTGCGAAACCTCCTACGCCCCCGCTTTTCGAAAAAAACGGGCCCTTTACCGGATGACGCTGGATCGGACCCCGATGGGGCGTTGGGGGAAGGCCTCGGAGGCGGCCGACGCGATCCTCTTTCTGGCATCCGACGCGGTCTCTTATTTGACGGGGCAGGTGCTGCATGTGGATGGAGGTTGGTGTGCCTGGTAACCGGCCGCCCGGATGGTTGAGCCAAGGCCGCTATGCCTTCAAGGCGTACCGCCAGGCCCCGATTACCTGGGTCTGCCGGGGACTCTGTTCCCCGGACCCTTACTGGCGGCAGTACGCCCGGAGCCGCTGGGGCTATCTGCCGGCCGATTTGACGGCGTCGAATGGGGGACGGACCACCCTCTGGTTCGACGCGCAGGCTCTGGGGGAGGTGAACCAGCTGCGGGGATTGATCCCGGCCCTTCGAGAGCGTTTCCCGGATTGGCGGGTCGTGATCTCCACCGAGGACCCCAGCGCTTATCAAGCGGCGCAGGAGCTGGGGGTGGACGGGGTGTTTGACAACCCCTGGGACCTCACCGGAGCGGCCCGGAGGACGCTGGCGCGGCTCCGGCCGGACGCTTTGATCGTCGTTGAACACCCGAAGAACCCGGTCCGATTGCGGGAGGCCCGGCGGCAGGGGATCCGGACCCTGCTGATCAGCGCTTTCTTCACCCCCGGCTGGGAGCGGATGCCGTTCATGCAGCGGCCGCTCGGGCTGGACATCTTCCGGTCGATCGACCGGATCGCCGCCAAATCCGCCTCCGATCAGGACGGGATGGTCGCCTGCGGCGCCGATCCGGACCGGATCGACCTGGTCGGCGACCTGAAGTTCGATCTGCGGGAGATCCGCAGCCGGGCGGCCCGCGCGGAGGCGGTCCGGGAAGCGGCGGGGGTTCCCGCCGGACGTCCCCTCCTGGTGGCCGGTTCCTGTCACCTCAATGAGATCCCCTGGATTGTTTCCGGCTGGAAATCCGCTCAAGCGCGGGGGAGCCGGTTTCAGCTGGTCCTGGTCCCCCGTTGGATCGAATCGGCGGAACAGATCGCCGAAACCCTCCGGGGACTCGGGGTGCAGCCGTTCCTTCGGTCGCAGCCGCCCGCCGGCTCCCTGCCGGAGACCGGGGTCCTGATCGTGGACCGGTACGGAGAGCAGGTGGCCTGGTACGCCCTGAGCGAAGCGGTTTTTCTCGGCGGCTCCGCTCTGCCGGCTCATGCCGAATGGCGGGGGCTGTGTCACTCTCCGGTGGAGGCCCTCTCTTTCGGAAAGCCGGTTTTCATCGGACCGAACCGGTCGGTTCGGGGCAATCTCTGTGACGATCTGATCCAAATCTGGCCGGCTCTCGATGTGCCCGATTCGGAGGCGTTGGCGCGGGGCCTCCAGGCTTGGCGGGAGGCCCCGCAGCGGGCGGAGGCGGTTCGGGACCGGATCCGAGTCCTGGTCGAACGGGAAGGGGGGGTCACTGAGCGGTATCTGGACTGGCTGGACCGGCAGATCGTCCCGATAAAAGCGGGGAACCGGTCGTGAGCGTCCCCCGGATCGTCGGAATGATCCCGGCCCGGTTCGCCTCCTCCCGTTTTCCGGGGAAACCGCTGGCGCTGGTGGGGGGACAGCCGATGATCCTGCGGGTGGTGGCTCAGGCCCTGAAATCCCGTTCCCTTGAAGAGGTCGTGGTCGTGACCGACGACGACCGCATCCGGGAAACCGTGGAGGCGGCCGGCTTCCGGGCGGTCATGACCTCCTCCGATTGCTTCACCGGAACCGACCGGGTGGCCGAAGCGGTCTCCCGGGTCGCCGCCGATTGGATCGTGAACATCCAGGGAGATGAACCATTCCTGGAGCCCCAGATGATCGAACAGGCGTTGGGCCCCCTTTTCGAGGGCCCCTCGGTTCAGGTCACCACCCTGATGACCGGCATCCGGGAGCCGGGAGACCGGGAGAGCCGGCACACCGTCAAGGTCGTGACCGACGCGCAGGGGGACATTCTTTGCTTTTCCAGGAACCCGGTCCCTTTTCGCCGTTTTCCCGGGGGCCCGCTCGACATCAAGCAGGTCGGCCTGTATGCCTTCCGCCGAAAAGCGCTGACCTCGTTCGCTTCCTGGAAACCGGGTCCTCTGGAACGGAACGAGAGCGTGGAGCTGTACCGCTTTCTGGAGAACGGCTGGAAGGTGCGGGGGGTGCTGACCTCGGTCCGGACCGTTTCGGTGGACACGCCGGAAGACCTGGAGCGTGTCAACCGCCGCTTCCAGACCGCCTCCCCGACCCGCCGCGAGGCCGGCCGATGCAGGATGCCATGAGGATTCTGCATCTGATTGAGGGGCTCGGCGGGCTCGGCGGCGCGGAACGGCGGCTCATCAACGACATTACCCGCCTGAATGGGAAGTTCACCCACGCGGTCGGCTACCTGTATTCGGATGATCATTTCGCCCCGCTGCTCAGGGAACGGGGGATCCCGGTGACCGGGTTGGGGTTGTCCGGTCCGGCTGATCCCCGGACGCCGTTTCGTCTGTCCGGTCTGATCCGCCGGGTCCGGCCCGATCTGATCCACACCCAGCTGTTCGGGGCGGATTTCGCCGGCCGGCTGATGGGCGGCTGGATGAGCATTCCGGTCTGCTCCACTGTGCAGTCGTCCGTTTACGACAGTCCGGAGCCGTTTCTGGTGTCGCGAAAACAGCGCTGGGTCGACGGCTGGACCGCCCGGCATTGCGTCCGCCGCCTGGTCGCGGTTTCCCGGTTCGTTCGGACTTCGCTGATCCGCCATTTGGGGGTTCCCGAAGCCAAGATCACTGTGATCCCGAATGCCATCGACCCGGAACCGTATGGGACGGATCGGACGGCGCAGGCCGCCGCCCTTCGAGCGGCCCACTCGATTCCGGACCGGGAACTGCTCTTCCTGACCGTCGGGAAGCTCAATCCGGCTAAGGGACACCGCCACCTGATCGAGGCCTTCGCCCGCTACCTGAGCCGGGGACGGGAAGGGGTGCTGGCGATCATCGGGGAGGGTCCCTGCCGGGAGGCGCTTAAACGGCAGGCCCAAGCCGCGGGCGTGGCCGATCGGATCCGGTGGCTCGGGGCCCGCTCGGATGTTCCCGACTGGATGGCCGCCTGCGACCTTTTCCTCTTCCCGTCGGTCAGCGAAGGGCTGCCGTTCGTTCTCTTGGAGGCGATGGCTTCGGCCAAACCGTGCGTCGCTTTTTCCATCGGACCGATGGGGGAGGTCGTTGAATCAGGAACGACCGGGCTGCTC
>PCVW01000015.1:0-14845 GCA_002787095.1 Candidatus Omnitrophica bacterium CG11_big_fil_rev_8_21_14_0_20_64_10
AAACTTCCACGACCGCATGGCCGTTCCCCCCGATGCCGTCGGCCGCGTCGAACCCCACGACCCTCGAGAAGACACCCAGGCTGGAGAGGTAGCCGGATAACAGCCAGCTCAGATGGGCGCAGTTGGCTGATTTCCCCGACTCGATTTCGCTCCGGATCGCGATCAGGGAATCGGCCTCCACCGGTTCCCCCGCCTCGGTCCAAAGGTCCCCCACAAAGGCCCCCAGCCGTTCGACCGCCTCCCATCTGATCTCCCCTTCAGGGAGAAGAGCTTGGGCCTGGGCTTGGAGCGGCCGATACGCCTCGCCGGGATCGATCCGGTACCAGTGGGGCCTCTGCTCCGGCGGCCAGGCGAAGGCCCGCCGATCGCCGGTCTCGATCACCTCGAAAAGGGCGGTCCGGATCCCATGCGAGTCGAAGCGGGAGATGCCCAGCCCGATCAAGCCGATCTGGGCCAACAGCAGCAGGGTCAGCCGTCTCCGGGTCCGCATCATTTTTTCGCGAACCCCTCTAGCAGTTCCGAGTAGGCTCGAATGCCGACCGGTCGGTCGAACGGCTTAAACGCCTCCCGGGCCCGGCGGCCCATCTCCACGGCCTGGGCCCGGTCGTTGTACAGTTCCCGGATTCTTTGGGCCAAGGCGGCCGGATCGGCCGGAGGGGCGGTCAACCCACAGCCGGTTTTCTCGGCCAATCGGTAGGCGTCGCAGCCGGCTTCCGTCGCCGCGATGAAGGGACGGCCGGCGGCCAGGATCCCGTACAGTTTGGAGGGGGTGATGCAGCCGGTGAGGCCGGACTTCAGCCCGATCACGAAACAGTCGGCCGAGGCGAACACTTGGCCCAGCCGCTCCTTCGGCTGATAGGGAAGAAACCGGATCTGTGTCAGCCCCTGTTCCGCCGCCTGCTTTTTCAGCGTTTCCTTCCGGACCCCCTCACCGACGATCGCGACCGTCAGCTCCGGCAGGTCTCGGAGCCGGGAAGCCGCCTCGATCAGGGTATCCAGGTTCTGGGAGAGCCCCAGATTGCCGGCATGCATCACGACGAATCGGTCGGCCAGGCCTTCGCCGGTCGAGAAGGCGTTCACCTTCGGTCCGGGCGTCAGCGTCCTCCCGTCGGCCCAATCCGGGATGATCGCCATCCGCGCGGGATCGGCCCCCTTCGATTCGATCAGGCGCCGCCGCATGTCCTCCCCGAGCGCGACCAGCCGGTCGGCCCGCCGGATCAGGAACCGGTTGATCCGGCCCAGGATCGCTTCGATGACCGGCCGCGGTCCTCCGGCCAGCCGGCCCACCTCCGGGAAGAGGTCCCGGAAGGAGATCACGAAAGGACAGCCGAACCGTTTCGCGGTGATCCAGGCGGCCAGTCCTACGATCGGCGGGTCCGTCAGGGTGACGACGACATCCGGCCGTTTCAGATGGAGACCGGCCCAGCAGGCGGAGAGGAAGTATGTGATGTAGTTGACCGCCCGGCCCCAGAACCGTTCCTTCGAAAAGACGGTTCCACGACAGCGGAGGATGCCGACCCCGCCGGCCGCCTCGGCGGCGACCAATCCCCAAGGCCGGGGGGAATGGACATCGGTCCTTCCCATCGGAATCCCGGCGACGACCGTGACCTCGAACCGTTCCGTTTCGACCAGCCCTTCGGCCAGTTCGGTCAGTAGTTGGCTGGTCGCGCTGGACTCCGGAAAATAGGCCCGGTTGAAGAAGACGACGCGGCGGCGGGACGGTTCGGTCAATCCGAGTGGATTCCCCGTTCGGTCAGCAGGCGCTCCAGCGGGGCCTTGATCCGCTCGGGGCGCTTGGAGGTGAAATACCAGTCGAAGGTTTTCTTGAGGCCGTCGGCGAACTTCACCTTCGGGCTCCAGCTAAGCAGCCGTTTCGCCAGGGCGTTGTCGGCGACCCGGTTGAGCGGTCCGGTCGGCATGTCCGGCCGGAACTTGATTTTCGGTTTGTGATCGGCCAGCTCCAGCACCCTCCGGACCGCGTCGATCACCTGAATCCGTTCCATCGTCCCCAGGTTGACCGCGCCTCCGTCGGTGATCTTCTCGGCCGCGAGGATTGTTCCCTCAACGATGTCTTCGACGAAGGTCCAGTTCCTTATTTGCGATCCGTCTCCCCAGACCTCATAGGGATCCTGCTTGATGAACGCCCGGGCGATCATCGCGATGATCGCGTGGTTTTCGTGTCCTCGCGGTCCGTAGACGGTGAAGTAACGGCAGGCCGCGGTTTTCATCCCCCACTCCTTGGCAAAAGCCTTCAGCGTCATTTCCGCCATCAGCTTGACCCAGCCGTACATGTTGTCGGCGTCGTAAGGCGGCCCGACCATTTCTTCGGTGAGGTAGAGGATCTTCTTCGGATCAGTTTGAATGTGGTTGGGGTAAACGCATCCTGAGGAGGCGTAGGTGATCTGTTCCACCTTGTTTTCCCGGCAGGCCTGGAACACCAGCCCGTCCAACAGGAAGTTTTCGGCGCAGGCGGCCTGATGCCGGTCCACATAGCCCCGGCCCCCGTGAGCGGCTGCCAGGTGAAAGACGGTTTGAATCCCCTGGGTCGCTTTGAGGGCCGCCCCCGGGCGGCGCAGATCCTCGGTCAGCAGGGCGACCCGGTTGGCCTTCAGGTGGACTTCGAGGTTCCCCTTCAGCCCGCTGGAGAGGTCATCGGCGACCCGGACTTGGGCCCCCCGCCGGATCAGGGCGTCCACCAGATGGGAGCCGATGAAGGATGCCCCCCCAGTCACCAGAACCGGCCGATCAGTCCAAGTCATCGCTTCTCCTTATGCACAAATGGGTTATGGCATCAACAAGTATAGCATAAGGTCCCCCATCCCTGCGGGGACCCCCTAACTCAAAAGGGTTTGGTAGACCGCCCAGGTTTTCGCGGCGGACTCCTTCCAATTGAAGCGGGCCGCCTGGATTACACCCTTGCGGGTCATCTCCTCCCGGAGGGCGGGGGTCTCCAGAAGCTGCTCCACCGCCTCAGCCATCGCTTCCGGCCGGTCAGGCGGAACGATCCGGGCCGCTTCCCCGAGCACTTCTGCCAGGGAGCCCCGGTCGGAGGCGATGACCGGCAGACCGGAGGCCATCGCCTCCAGAGGAGGCAGGCCGAACCCTTCGTACCAGGAGGGAAACAGCAGGAGATCCGTCGCGTGGTAGAGTTGGAGCAGCAGCGGGCGGGGCAACGGTCCCAGATCGGTGATCCGTTCTCCGATGCCCAATTGGACGATCAGCTGTTTCTGACTCCGGGAGAAGGGGGCGCCGGCTCGAACCAGCCGGGCCGGCCGTTTCCGGTCGGCCAAAACCCGGAGACAGCGGAGGATCCCCTCGATGTTCTTGTAGCCGGCCGATTGTCCGACATGCAGAAGCAGGGGATCCTCCGGAAAATCGAACGCCCGGCGGGCCGCGGCGCGCGCCGCCGGGCCGGCCGGCGGCTGCAGCCCAGGCTGCAGCCCGAGCGGGACGACATGGATCCGTTCCGGCCGGCCGCCGAGCAGGCGCATCAGATCCTGCCGGGTGGAGGCGGAGTCGGCCAGCACTGCCGCCGCTTGAGGGAGGCCGGAGACGGCGTCCCGGTAGGCCGCCTCCGAAAACCGGGGCCACACCGAGCGGAGGCGCTCCTTGAGGACCAACGGGACCAGGTCGTGGCAGGTGATTACGGTTCTCTCCGGGTTCAGCCGGCGGATCAGCCGGCTGTTGCCGTGGTCCAGGATGTGCTCCAGGTCCGCCGGCTGGGTCCGACTGAGGAGCCGAGGATAGATCAGGCAGCGGGAGGCGTACATCGCCGCGGTTTTTCCGAGGGGAAGTTTCCTGAGCCAGGCGGTTTGGCTCCGGCTGTCCGGTGAAACCGCCTCCAACTTGAAACCGGCTGCTTCCACCAGGGGAGCCAGCGCCGACCGGAGCTGGCTCCCGTATTCCAGCATGCTCCACTGCCGGTCGGCCGGGTCGTTGCCGAGGAGGCGGATCCTCAGCTTGGAACCCATGTCTTTCCGTTGAGGGTCATTCGCCAGTAGTCGAGCAGATCCCTCATCGTCCGCTCCCACGGGATTTCCGGAATCCAGCCGGTCTTCTTCCGGAACTGCTGGCTGTCTCCTCGGAGGGCCGGGACATCGCTGGGCCGCTGCCGCTTCGGATCCTTTCGGATTTCCGCCCGGACCCCCGAGAGGGTCAGCAGCTGCTGGAGGACCTCTCCCACCTGCCGGCAAACGCCGGAGGCGATGTTGAACGGCTCTCCCGGCGGGCACTTCTGGACCGCCAGGGCGTAGGCCCGCACGATGTCGCGGGCATCGCTCCAATCCCGCCCCGCCTCCAGGTTGCCGACCCAGATCACCGGCTCCCGCTCCCCCCGTTCGATCTCGATGATTTGCCGGGCGAAATTGCTTGTCGCGAAGGAAACCCCCCGGCGGGGCCCGGTGTGGTTGAAGGCCCGGGTGACCATGATCGAAAGACCGTAGGAGCGGGCGTACTGGGCGGCCAGCCGGTCCATCGCCAGCTTCGAGACCGCGTAGGGGGAGAGGGGGTTGGGCAGGTGCCGTTCGGTGACCGGCAGCTCCTCCTGCTGTCCGTAGATTTCGCTCGAGGAGGCCACCTGCACGACCGCCTGCGGCCGGTGCCGGCGGACCGCCTCCAGCAGGTTCAGGGATCCCATGAGATTGGCCTGAAGGGTTTCCGAGGGGGCGGTCCAGGAGAGGGGAACGAATGATTGGGCGGCCAAGTGATGGACCACGTCCGGTTGAATCTCGGCGATCAGCCGTTCCATCGAATGGGCGTCGGTGACATCCCCCTCCTCCAGATGCAGGTCCGACTCCAGGTGCCGGATCAGATCCCGCTGTCCGCGCCGCCGCATCAGCCCCCACACCTCCCCGGTTTGTTTCGGGGAATCGGGCCGCCGCCCCAGATAAAGTTCCGCCAGGTGGCTTCCGACGAATCCGGTGATTCCGGTGACCAGGATTTTTTTCACGCTGCGTCTCCTTTCAGGATCTCATCATAAAGGGATTTCATCCGTGCCGCGACCCGTTCCGTTGAGAAGCGCTCGGCCACCAGCTTCCGTCCCGCCGCTCCCATCCGGCCCCGGCGTTCCGGGTCCCGCAGCAGTTCGTCGGCCGTCGCCGCCCAGGCGGCCGCGTTGAGCGGCGCCGTCCGTCCGGCCCCGGCCTCCTCCACCGTTTCGGCGACTCCGACCGAAGGGGAGACCAGCACCGGCAGCCCGGCCGCCAGCGCCTCGATCACCGCGACGCCGAAGTTCTCGTCCTCCGACGGCAGGAGGAACAGGTCGCTGTCGAGGTAGAGGGCCCACTTCTCGGCGCCGTGGACCGCTCCCGGCGTGGAGAGCCGCTCCAGAAGGCCGGCCTGCTCCAGGATCACCCGGGCGGAGGCGAGGCCTCCCTCGTCCGGACCGGCCAGGACCAGCTGCAGGTCGTTTCGTTTCCGGGCCAGCAGGGCAAAGGCCTCGGCCGCCAGCGCCGGCCGTTTCTTGGGATGCAGGCGCCCCAAAAAAAGGAGGAGTTTTCGTCCGGCCAACTCCGGATGCTGTTTTCGGAACGTCCCCGCCGCCACCGGAGGGATTTGACCGGCCCGAAAGGGGCGGGGGATGACCGCACCTCTGGCCCGGACCCCAAACAGCCGGGCAGTCCGCTCCTCCAGCCGGCTTGTGAAGTGGATGCGGGCTGCCCCGGACAGGAGCCGCCGCTCGACCAGCGGGCCGGTGATCCGCTTGAACCAGGGATGCTGCGTCAGGCCGTAAGGGCTGAGTCCCCCGCAGGGGGAGACCAGGTAGGGGACACTGTTTTTCCGGCAGGCCGCGGCGGCGGCCCGGGTGGTGTAAAGCCAGACCGCGTGCAGGTGGACCAGATCGAAGCGGTTGAGCTCTTTCCGGAGGGCGGCCCCCATCTGCGGCGCGTAGGCGTAGGCGCCTCCCAGCCGGCGGTTGGGGTGGACCGGAAAGATGCGGATCGTCACGCCGGCGGCCAGGAGGTCGGCGATGAATTTGTCGTCCTCGACTCCCGCATGTCCCCGCTTCGTCGTCCAGATCGTGACGGCCGCTCCCTGGCCGGCCAGTCCTCGGGACAATTCCGCGACCGACGCCGAGACCCCGCCATGCGCCAGACTCAGGGAGCCGACGACCTGGAGGACCTTCATCTCCCGTTTTCCCCCGGGACGATCCAGAAGGGACCGAGCGCCAGGGCGTCCACCCCGTTGCGCCGGAAGCAGGCGATCGCCTCCTCCGGCCGGCAGACGATCGGCTCCTGCTCATTGAAAGAGGTATTGAGCAGCATCGGCAGGCCGGTCTTCGCTTCAAACGCCCGCAGCAGCTCCCAATAAAGCGGTTCATTCTCCTGATCCACTGCCTGGGTCCGTCCGGTTCCGTTGACATGGACGACCGCCGGGATCTTCGGCGCCTGGTCGGCCCGGGCCTCAAAGGTGAAGAGCATGAAGGGATCGGGGTGGGCCTGTGGGAAGTAGTCGGTCAGCCGTTCGGCGAGGATCGAGGGGGCGAAGGGACGGAAGTTCTCCCGCCGTTTGATCCGCTCGTTGATCTTCTCCTTCATGCCGGGGTCCCGGGGGTCGGCCAGAAGGGAACGGTGACCGAGGGCCCGTGGGCCGAACTCCATCCGCCCCTGGAACCAGCCGATGATTTTTCCCGCCGCGAGCGCTTCGGCGGCGGTCCGGCAGAGGGCGGTCGGATCCAGGCGGCGGTGAGGGAGCTTCGCTTCGGTCAGGGCCCGCTCCATCGCCGCCGGCTCGGGGCCCGGTCCCCAGGCGGCGTGCCGCATGACGAAGTTCCTCGGCTGGTTTTTCAGATGGTGGGCGACCCAAAGGGCCGCTCCGAGGGCGGTGCCGGCGTCGTAGGCGGCCGGCTGGATGAAAATATCCCGAAAAGGGGTGGCTCCCCGGATCTTCCCATTCAGCGTGCAGTTGAGCGCCACGCCGCCGGCGTAGCAGAGCCGGGGGATTCGGTGTCGCTCCGCCAGGCGGTTGAGCAGCGCCAGGACCACCGTTTCGAGGCGCTCCTGCAGGGCCGCGGCGATGTCGGCGTGCCGCTTCTCCAGGGGAGCGGCCGGCTCCCGGGGGGGGCCGAGCCGTTCCGACATTTGTTTGGAGAAAAGAAGATCCAGTCGCGGCGCGCCGGCGGCCCAGCTCATCGAGGTCCCTCCCTCGGCGTGCCGGAATGGGACGGCCGCCAGCCGGTATCCCGACCGGATGTCCTCCCGGACCAGCTCCCGGAAGGCGGGCCGGAATGGGGACGGATCGCCGTAAGGGGCCAGCCCCATCACCTTGTATTCGTCTCCCCAGGCATGGAAGCCGAGGAACTGGGTGATCGCCGTGTACAAAACACCGAGTGAGTGGGGAAAGGGGGCGCCCCCGTCGATCCGGAAGCGGTTGCCCTGCCCGATGCCCCAGAGGCCGCTTAAGCCGTCGCCGAAACCGTCAAGCGACAGCACGACGGCCTCCTCCCAGCCGGAGGGATAGTAGCTGGAGGCGATGTGGGCTTGGTGATGCTCGATGAAATGGATTGGGGCGGTGAGTGTGGACGCGGAGACCCCGAGTGTTTCCGCGAGGGTTTCCCGGAGCGACCGGATCCGGGCCAGCGCCGCGGCCCGGTCCCGGACGCCGGCGGAAAAGAGGCCCCGCCGCAGCGCTGCTTTCAGCTTAACGGCCGGGTGGGCGGCCGGGTTCCGGGAGAGGGCGATTCCCGACAGCTGCCCGGGGGTGACCCCGCCGGCTTGAAGACAGTAGCGGATGGCTTCGGCCGGGAAGCCGGCCACATGCTTGATCCGGGAGAAGCGCTCCTCTTCGGCCGCCGCGATCAGCCGGCCGTCCTGGATCAGCGCGGCGGAGGCCTCCGCGTGGTAGGCATTGATCCCGAGGATCAGCACCGGCGATCCCGTCGCGGCTGCCGGAGAAGCTCCAGGACCCGGAGCGCGATCATCCACTCGTACCAGAAGCCGTGCAGGAAGTGGTAGAGCCAGCCGGTCGGCCCGTCGAGGATCCCCAGCTGGAGGATCATCCGGAATGGAAAATAGCAGAAGGGTCGGGCCAGCAGCGGGAAGCGGAACCAGATCCGGTCCTTGAGCCAGAGGGTCCGCTGGTCGGGGGTCCCCCGCCAGGCGGGTTGGAGCGACCAGCCCCCCCGGCCGCTCCGCCGCAGCGCCTCCTCCCGGGCATGCAGTTCGGCGAACCGGACATGTTTCTGCAGCCAGAAGGTGATTCGCCGCTCCTTGAGATTCTCCTCGATCAGCGGCTGCGTGAAGCAGGCGGTCTGGCCGGCCGGATAGAATCGGAAGTCCACAAGCTCCCGCTCATCGGTCCGGGCTCCGCCTCGCCGGAACAGCTTGAGCAGGTACTTCGGCCAGTAGCCGCCGAACCGAATCCACTTCCCCCGGAAGATTTGCTTTCTGGGCAGGTACCAGCCGGTGACCTCCGCCGGTGTTTCGGGCAGCCGTCGGAGGATCTCCTCCCGCAGGGCCGGGGTCACCCGCTGGTCGGCGTCCAGCGCCAGCGTCCATTCGGCGTCGAGCGGGAGGTTTTTTAAGGCCCAGTTCCATTGCTTCGCGTGGGTCTCAAAAGGATGGACGATGATCTCCGCGCCGTGTGCTTGAGCGACTTCCGTGGTTCGGTCGGTGCTTCCGGAATCCACAACGAAAATCTTCCGGCAGAGGCCCTGGAGGGAGTCCAGGCAGCGCGGCAGATTGACCGCCTCGTTCCGCGTCAGGATCACCGCGTCAATGGCCGGGGTCATGCCGGACGAATCCCTTTGAGTTGAACCGATTGTCCGGGGGTCGGCATGAAGCGCATGACCCCCGCGATGATGACCAGGAAATAGATGATCCCGCCGAAGACCAAAGAGAAGGAGCCGTCCATCAGCAGCAGGTTGGCCAGCATCGTGCAGCCGACCACGAGCCCCCGCTCCCCGAGTTCCGCCTGTCCGATCATCGTCGTCAGGGCCCGGTAGAAGCAACCGATCAGCGTCATCCCGATCAGGACGCCGGGAATCCCGAAGTTGATGTACATCTCCAACACCTGATGGGGCAGGTTGAAGGAGGTTCCGGTGTCCTCCTCGTGCAGCAGTTCGTAGCGGTGGCCGAATTCTTGTCCCAGCAGCTTGGTCGGTTTGTCCGGATAGAGAAAGCGGGGAACGAAGGTCCAGAGCAGGGAGAGGTAGGTCTCCCCGTTCCAATAGGGGATGATCGCCGGCGTCGTTTCCATCAGATGGGTGAGGATCCCCAGATGGCTGATTCGGGATTCGGAGGTTTCCGCGGCGACGGTGTAGGTCTCCACCCCCCCCTCCATGAGCCGCCGGGTCGTCAGGTCAATGAAGGCGAACCCCCGCTGAATGGGGGAGTCGCTCAGGGCGATCTCCCCTTCGTTGCCGTCCCAGGCGTAGGAGCGGTACTCATGCTTGGTGCCGAGAAAAGGGATGATCAGCAGGGCGGCCGCCAGCATCGCGGCCCAGGGAATTTTCCGGCGCTCCGCCGTGTAGCAGAAAAGCATCGGGGAGACCAGGACCACGACATCCCACAGCGCACCGGTCCCGAGCCGAGCCAGCAGCTGGATTGGGAAGAAAATCCCCCACAGCAGGAACAGATGGAATTTCGGCAGTTGGCCCCGGAGTTGGAGCAGCAGCAGGATCACCAAGCCCAGCATCGAGAGGCTGGCTGCGATCGAGATGATCTGGGCGATGGAGGCGGGGAAGGTATAGAGCAGATCGGCCAGGTAAAAGGCCAGTCCGAGAATGGAGACGCCGACCCCGAAACCGGGGGCTCGTTTGGGGTCCCAGGGGGCCCGGACATGAGGGAGCAATTGGTCCACCCAGCCGCCGATCGGCGTATAGTAGGCCAGCATGCAGGCGGCGGCCCCTCCCACCACCAGCTCAAAGGCGCCCAGCACCGTCTCGGGGGAGTAGAAGAGGATGGACCACCGTTCCTCCTCGCTGACCAGCGGCATCCCGAACATCATGAAATAACCGAGTCCCCACATCGGCATGATCGGCAACCGGCCCGCGCTCTGCGCGACATAGATCAGCGTCGGAAGGGTGCATAGAAGATACAGCAGAAAAACCCAGAAGATTTCCTCCGGCCGGAGGGCCGTCAGCTTGGTCGTTCGAATCACCCACCACAAACCGATCAGGATCAGGCCGGTTCCCCAAATATTTCCCCTTTGTCGGTGGCTTTCCTCCGGACTCACTTATCGGCGCGCCTTGCGGGCTCCCTGGTAGTAGTAATAATGGACATACCGCTTCTCCGGCTGGGTGCCGTTGAGCACCCCGCCGATCAGTTTCGCGCCGACATCGGTCAACCGGGTTTTGCCGGCGAGCGTCACATCCCGCGGCGTCCGGCCCGCCCGCACGACATAGATGATGCCGTCGGTCAGGGAGGCCAGGGCGGTCGTGTCGGCGACCGCCAGGACCGGCGGGGTGTCCAGGATCACATACTGGAATTCATCCCGCAGCTGGTGGATCAGATCCTTCATCTTGCCGCTGATCAACAGGTCGGTCGGTTGGGCCGGTTGGGAGCCGGCCGTGATGACCGACAGCCCCGGCGCCTCGGAACTGGTTTGGATCAAGTCCCCGGGGTCCACTTTCCCCTCGAGGAAACCGCTGAGACCCGGATCCAGCGGCAGGTTGACGGAGGCGTGAACGGTGGGCCGCCGCATGTCGGCGTCAATGAACACCACCCGGCGCTCCAGCTCCGCCAAGCTGATCGCCAGACTCAGGGAGACCAGGCTCTTGCCCTCCTCCGGGATCGCGCTGGTGATGATCAGGACATGGGAGCTTTGCTGCGCCGGCAGGAGGAACTCCGCGGTCGTCCGGATCGCCCGCAGGGATTCCGCCTCGGTGGATTGCGGCTGCTTGATGAGGAACAGCTTTTCCTTGCCCTTGTGGGCCCGCCCCACATGGATATCCGGCAGGGCGCCGAGAAATGGAATCTGGAGGGTTCCCTCGAACTCGCGGCGGTTGCGCAGGGTCTTGGAGAGCATTTCCCTCAGGATCGCCTGCCCGCAGCCCAGGATCAGCCCCAGGAAGATGCCGACCAGGATTCCCCGCTGCCGGTTCGGGCCGATCGGGGATTTAGGGATCTTGGCCCGGCTGATGATCCGGATATTGTTGGCCTGCAGGTTCCCCTCGACCGAGAGCTCTTTGAGCCGTTTGAGGAGGACATCGTAAATCCCCTCGGTCGTTTCGGAGTTCCGCTGCAGGACATTGTACTGGATCGAAAGCCGGGTGAATTCCAGAGCCTTCTTTTCCTGCTGCTTGAAGGCCGCCTCCATCTCCGCCTCCCGCTTGAGGAGCTCCTGCAGGATCGGATGTTTTTCCCGGTAGCGGGTCTCCGCCTCAATCCGCTCCTGCTTGACCTGGGTCAGCGCCCGGTTCAGGTCGCTGATCCTCTGGAAGATCGTGTTCTGCCGGTTGGTGCTGAAATCAACGGTTTCGTGCTCCTCCAGGAAGTTCTGCAGCTCCAGTTGAGCCGCCCGCATCTTCTTTTCGGTCCAGGCCAGCTCCTCCTGCAGCCATTGGGTGCCCCCGCCGGTTTTTTCGATCCGGCGCTGCAGGTTCCTGTCGGCGTAGGTTTCGGCCACCGCGTCGGAGATCCGGGCCACGAGGTCCGGTTTCTTGCCGGTCACCGAGATATTAACCAGGTTGGTCCCACGGACCGGTTGGACCGACACCATGCCGGCCAGCAGGTCGGCCGGATACTCCGACCGGGCAAAGGGAGGGAAGGCGTCCAGATTCAGGGTTTTGACGACGCTCTGCAGGATCTCCGGCCCCCGGATCAGCATGTGTTCGGTCCGGAGGAATTGATCCCCGGCGTTGGCGTTGTACCGGGCTCCTCGCTGGAACTGGACCAGGTCGGCATCGTCCTGTTCGATCACGATCTCGGTCGAGGCCTGGTAAATGTCCGGCTTCTGCGCCTCCCGGAAGTAGGCGTAGGAGCCGATGACCAGCGTGATCATGAACAGTGTGAACTTGTGGCTGAAAGCCGCGTGGAGGTAATCCTCCGGTTTCCAGTCCACCTCGCCGATCAGCGCCATCGGATCACCGGCCCTTTCCCGGTCCGGCCGGTTCCCACGCCCGCCGCAGCGTCACGCCGACCGATTGAAGCAGGATCCAGAGGTCCAGGCCGAGCGAGAGCCGTTCGAGGTAGATCAGGTCCCACCGGAGCCGCTCCGGCAGATGGGGGACCTTGGCGCACCGCAGTTGGGCCAGGCCGGCCAGTCCCGGGCGGAGTTCCAGCCGACGCTCCCCGTTCGGGATGCGGTCCAGTTTTTCCAGCTCTTCCGGAATCAAGGGCCGGGGCCCCACGAAACTCATCTCGCCTCGCAAAATGTTGATCAACTGCGGCAGTTCATCCATCGCCGACCCCCGCAGCTTTTTTCCATACGTCGTCGTCCCATCCGCCGTCATGCTCCGGAACTTGTGGACGATGAAGCGCCGTCCGTTTCGCCCGACTCGGGCCTGGTGGAACAGCACCGGCCGGCCCGATTCCCTCCGGATCCTGAACGCGATCCATGCCATCGGCAGGGCAAAGCCGATCAGTCCCGCCGCGGCCAAACCTGCGTCCAGCCACCGCTTCATCCAGCGCCGATACAACTGCTACTCCTTATTTCGCTCCACCCGGATCAGCGCGTAGCCGTCATAAAGCTCGTACCGGATGACTCGGATCGAAAGCCGCAGCTTGTCGATCTCCTCGTTGACGCGGCGCTCCAGCAGCTTGAAGAGCGGTTCGGGGACCGACAGGTTGCCGATCTGCATTTCGTGGATCACCGCGTGCGGCCGTTCGTTGATGACCGTGATGCCGGCCCGCCCGGACACCTTGAATTTGAGAACGCCCAGGTTCACCTGCGTCGAGCCGACATAGCCGTCGGGGGTGATCCGGACCTCGATTTGAGTCAGCTGTCCCGGGAACTGCTCCTCGACCCTCCGGATCACCAGCTCCTTGAACTCCGCTTCGGTGAAGCGGCGCTCCATCTCGGTTTCGTCCACCACCTCCATGTAGCGGGTCAGCCGCTGGGCAAACACCTCCACCACCAGCGGCAGGGTCCCCTCCAGCCAGTTAAGCAGGGGATTGCTCGCCGATGGGGCGACCGCCAGGGGGCTGGGCCCCTTTCGTCCGGTCAGCTGCTTCCGAATTCGGTTCTCAATCGTGCTGCTGGGGCTGGCCGGGTAGGTTTTGGAGAGCTCCTGGAAATAGCGCTGGGCGGTGGCCGGGTCGTTCTTGTCGATCAGATAGGTGGAACCGGCGTGCGCCAGGATGATGGAGGCGAATGCCTTGTCTTCCGTCTGCTGGAGGGCGGTTTCATACCGCTGAAGCGCGCTGTCTACATTCCCGATGGTCTTGTCCATCTCCGCCAGCTGCAGACGGGCCGCCGCCCCCCATTTCCCCTTGGGATCAGCCTCGATCAGTTCGCCGAACAGCTTTTCGGCTGCCTCCCACTGTCCCAGGCTCTTCAGACACCAGCCCTGTTTGAATTGGGCGGCCTGTGCCAGTTTTCCATCGGGGTCCAGGGCGCGGCAGAGGGCGAACTTCTCGGCCGCCTCCTTCAGGTCATGGATCCGGAGGAGGGCCGATCCGAGCCGGTGAGCTGCCTTGGCTTTCCCCGGTCCGGCGGAAAGGACGGAGAATCGCTGTTCCAGCACCGGCACTTCGCTCTGTCCCTGCCGAACGACCTGCAGGTTTCTCAATGCTTGTCCGGCCGCCTGGATCTCCGGGGTGGAGAGGGCCTGATCGGCCGCCGCCTGATAGGCCGCCTCCGCTTCGTCCAGGGCCTGTGTTTTCTGGTACAGGTAGCCCAGCCGCAGCCGCAGGGTCGCCCGCTTCTCGTAGTCCGGGAACAGTTCGAGCAGCTCTTCCAGGATCCGGACCGCCCCCCTGATGTTCCCGGTCCGCTCCAGCCGGTCCGCTTCGGCCAGACGGACTGGATCGGTTTCGTCGGTCAGCCTGCCGGCCTTCAGCCGCCTGGGAAGGATGATCGCCTTCTGAAACAGTTCCTGCGCCTGCCCGGCCAGGGCGTCCAGCGTCGCCTTGGTCTCCCGCCGCTTGCCGGAGGCCGACTCCATGGCCATGGCCACCATCGCGTGGGTGTCGGCCACCGGCCGGTCCGGCCGGCCGGGAGCCAGCGTCCCCTCGCTGTACTGCAGGTTGACGACATTCTGGAGCTGCTGCTCCTCCTGGCTCATCGCTGTCACCAGCGCTTGATCCACGAGGATCAGGGCCGCCTCGGCCTGTCCGACATTGTCGGCCGATTCCAGGATCGACAGGGAGGTCTCCAGCGTTTGGAGGTTGGCGTCCACGAGGAAGCGGTTGTAGAGGCCGAGCGCCAGTCCCAGCCCGACCAGCACGACCGGGATTCTCAACCAGAGGAGGAACCGCTGCCAGGGAGACATCAGAAGAGACGCCTCCGGACATAAATCGTGTCGTTCGGGAAGATATTCACATTTGCCTCCTGTCCGGCCAGGATCGCGTCCACGCTGACCTGGATCGTCATGTGGCCCTCCTCGGTTTCCCGGATGATGTCGACTGTCCCGGCGCCGAACTTGTTGATCCCGCCGGCCAGGCTCAGCCCGGTCAGCAGGTCCATCGCTCCCGTCAGCTCGAAGGAGCCGGGTCGCTGCACCTCCCCGAGCACCGTGAATTTCACATCTTCCAGCTTGATCGTGACCTGGGGGTCCACGATGAAATCCTTGTTCAGGAGCCGGCGCAGCTCGTCCTCCGCTTCCTGCATCGTCAGATCCGCGATCCGGAATTTTCCGACCAGGGGGAAGACAATCGTTCCATCCTCCCGGATCTGGGCGCTGCGGTTCAGGTCGTCATGTCCCCAGACCGACACATTGATCGAATCGCCGATCTTGAGGCGGTAG
>PCVW01000015.1:14878-21531 GCA_002787095.1 Candidatus Omnitrophica bacterium CG11_big_fil_rev_8_21_14_0_20_64_10
CGCGGCGGCGATGCGCCACCGGTCCAAGCGCCTACAGCTCCCGCTCAAACCCGAAAAGGATTCTGTTCTCTTCATAGTCGGTTCCCGCCGTATTCCCGAACGACCGCAGGAAATCGTATCCCGCCGTCATCTTTGTCCCATCCGCCAGTTTCCATTCGAACTCCACCTTGGCCCGGTAGAACTCCCGCTCCACATCGGCCGCGCTCGCTCCGGTCGTGCTGCCTTCGGTGAGATGTCGCCGCCAGCTCAACTTTGGATTCACGCTGATCAGAGGCGTCAGCTGGTGTTTCATCTCGATCCCCGGGCCGTAGGAGCGGAAGGTCTCCCGGCCGGCCAGGAAGGAGGCAGTCTTGTTATCCTGGTAGCTGACCGTCATCTTCGTTCGCTCGCTGAGCTGACGATCCCAGTTGAAGGCGAATTCCAGCTCGTCGGTGCTCTGTCCGCTTCCGAAGGAGCCCTGGCCGATTTTCATCAGGAAATCCGCCTTGGACAGTTCGCTGGCCTTGTACTTGAAGCCGACCCGGCCGCTGTGGGTTTGCGTATCCTTGGTTTTATCGTGCAGGATATTGAGGTCTTCGTATTCGTATCCGCCGAAGATCGTCCAGAGCGGCGTCAGGTCGTGGTCCCAGTCCACTCGGGCGGCGAAGGTCCGCCGGTCCTGACCGGCGTCGACATTGGTCTGGTCGTCCCGATTGACGTAGCTCAGTTCCGGCCGGAGCGAGTTGGTTGGATTTAGGTCGTACTTGAACTTGACCACGCCTGCATGCTGGACGACCCGGAACAGTTCGTTGGCATTGCGGCGGACATCATCAAAGTCCTCTCCGGCGATCGTCGGGGACTCGGTGATGTCGATCCGGTAGGTGGCGCCGTACTGGTAGCGGGCCTTGGGCGTCACATCGAAGAACAGCTTGGCGTCGTGGCTGAACCCCCAGGTGGCCAGCCGGTGGTAATAGGTGGAGTTGTTCTCGTATTG
Source organism: Candidatus Omnitrophica bacterium CG11_big_fil_rev_8_21_14_0_20_64_10 (assembly GCA_002787095.1). Lineage (GTDB taxonomy): Bacteria > Omnitrophota > Gorgyraeia > 1-14-0-20-64-10 > 1-14-0-20-64-10 > 1-14-0-20-64-10. Next base: position 15,852 of record PCVW01000015.1, read on the forward strand.
AGCGCCGTACAGGAGGTCCCCCCGGGGGTCGGCGAACAGGATCTCCGCTTCCGGTGTGCTGATCAGTTCGTGGAAGGGATCCTCCTCCTCAAGCAGCAGGTTGTCGGTGACCTGCAGGTCGTAGCCAAAGGCGACATGGAGGCGCTCCCGGATATAATCCACCCAGGAAATCCCTTCGGAGACCGATTCCTCGGAAGAAAAAAGGCCGCTGGGAACCTGGATCAGCCGTTCGGGCGTCTCCAGCGTTCCCCCTCGGGCGTTCTCCAGCAGCGTCTGCGCCTCGGCGTAGGAGAGGGTTTGTCCCTCAGCCCGCGCCGGATGAAGCGCGAACAGGCAGGCCGCGATCCACAGCAGGCCCGCGCCTCGATGGGTCATGCGATCTTCCGCCGCCACCGCGGCTGGAGCTGCCGCGCCCTCTCTTTTTCGGGGAGTTTGCTTTCGATCAGTTCCCGGAGCGCCCTTTGGTCGCCCGGGTCAATCCGGATGAATCGGATCCCCAGCTCAGAGCCGTTTCGGCCCCCGGGGAGGGAGCGGACGACCTGGGCTTCGGCTTCGATGGTTCGGTTAAGTTCCTGAACGACGATTGAGATCCGGACGGTGGTCCCGACGGGGATCGGCTGCCGCACCCGGACCCGGACGCCGCCGGCGCTGACATCCCGTGTCTTCGACAGCTCCCGGCCGTTGGTTTGGGAGAGCACCTCGCATTTGATCGGCCAAGCCGCCGGCAGCCGCAGGTACTGCCGGGTGTTTTGGTACTCATATTTTTTGGATCCGCCGAAGAGTCCGAACATCACCAGAGCCCCCCTTTAGCCAGCTGCTTGAGTTCCGGAAGGCGCAGGGAGGTCTGGATCAGTTCCCGGTGCCAATCGAACTGCGCCAGCCGACGCACCAGGCTCAGGATATCGTCCCGGCTCCCCAATTCCACCAGGGCGTCGATCTGCTGGTCCGAGAGGCCGGAGAAGAGGTCCCGCAGCGATAAGCCGGCCTTGAGCTCCGGTTCGATCGCCCGTCGCCAGCTCTTCTCGTATCGCTGAAGCGTCCGGGCGCGGAAATCCCCCTGTCGAGCCCCCTCCACCAGCGCTTCGGCGGCCAGTCCGGCGCAGAGCATGCCGTAGTAAATGCCTCCCTGCGTCGTGGTCTTGACCTGTCCGGCCGCTTCGCCGACGACGACCACCCGGTCGGTCACACTCTCCCGGATCGGCTGCATCGGGATGGGGCTTAAGAGCATCTTCGGTTCCCGAGTCCGGATTCGGGGCAGGATGTTGGGATTGGAAAGCAGTTTCCAGAAGTGGTGGGCCGGATTCTTGTGGGCCATCAGCCCAACCCGAGCCCGCTGGCCGTCGAGCGGAACGACCCAGGCGAAGGCGTCGGGAGCGACCTCCCGTCCCAGATGGATCTCCACATCGTCCAGGCCGTCCATCTCGACGACGGCTTGGGCCCCGTAGGTGATCTGCCGGGGGCCCTCCAGGCCCGCCTGCGCCGGCAGGTTGGTGCCGAAGCCGGTCGCAATGACCACCGCCCGGGCCCGGATCGGCTCCGGGTCTTCCTCCTGGCGCCGGATCTCCACCGCGTCGGCGTCTACCTGGATCAGGCGAGCATGGTAGCCGAAACGGAACTCAGCCCCCCGCGCCTCGGCCCATTCCCGGAGGGTCCGGTCGAAATGGCGGCGGCTGACGATGTGGGCGAGCGGTTCTCCGGGGTGATATCGGAAGGTCTTGCCGGCGGGGGAGAGGAAACGGATCCCCTGCAGGGAACTGAGGATCGGTTCGGTCGGGAGGTTGAGCCGCTTGAAGGCCTCCACCCCGATGATGCCGGTGCAGTTGACATGAAGACCGGCGTCGTCATGCTCCTCCAACACGAGCGTGGAAAGCCCCGCTTGCGCCGTCAGGGCGGCGCAGGTATTGCCGGATGGACCGGCGCCGATCACTACCACATCGATCAAGGCAAACCCCTCCCTGGGTACGGTCTTTTTTCGGGGGCCGTCGGGGAGAGCGGCGCCGTTAAACCCGAATCCTAACTTCCCCTATTGTCTTCAAAATTCCTTGCAAATGCAATCCTTTTGGAAATGGGCGGGTGGCTGTGGAAAATCCACTCAACCCAAGGAGGGGGATTGACTTGGGAGAGATTTTTTTCGGCCAGCCGCTCCATCGCCCGGATGAAGGCGGCGGGATTCCGGGTGATCTCAAGCGCGTAGCGGTCGGCCGCTTTTTCATTTCGGCGGGAAAAACCGTTCGTGAGGGGGAGGACGAGAAGTTCAAAAGTCATAACTAGAAGTGCTAAAAAGGTTAACGCCGATAAATCAGATCCCATTGAGCCGCCCGGTTGCCGGTGAAGCTGCAGGAGGATCCATTGAATCAACCCCAGGCTTCCCCAAGCCCCCAGGGTGGATAGAACGATCATCCGGGGGATGTGCCCCAGCCGGTGATGCCCGATTTCATGCGCCAGGACAACCTCCACCTCATCGGTCGGGTGGGCGGCGATCAGGGTGTCGCTTAAAAGAATTCTTCGGGAGCTTCCCATGCCGCAGAGGCAGGCGTTGGCTTTCCGGCTGTTCTTGCTGAGGTTGATCTCGAAGATTCCCCGGATTGGCGTTCCGCACCGGCGGACCAGCCCTTCCAGGCGGTTTTGCAGCGCGGCATCCGCGAGCGGCCGCTGCCGGTAGAAAAGGGGGATCAACCAGATCGGGGCGATCCAGGAGAGAAAGGCGGACCAGCCGAACCAGAAGCCGCCGGCCCAGAGCCACCAATGGGCCGGGGTTGTCCGGAACAGGAAGAATAGTCCCCCGACGATGATTCCCCCGAAACCGATCGAGAGGACCGTCTGTTTGGCCTGGTCGCCGAGCCACCGGCTCAACGGCTGGTCCGACAATCCGAATCGCCGCTCCAGCCAATGGCCGCCGAGCCAGTCCAGCGGCAGCCGCAGCAGGAAGAGGATGGCCGCCGGCGGCAGAAGATAACCGGCCAGCTGGACCGGCCAGGGGCCGGGGCCCGCGGCGGCCCGCGCGGCCCAGCGCAGGCCGGCGGGAGAACAGGCCAACAGCCACAGTCCCGTCAGGGTGAGGAGCAGTTGTCCGGACCAAACCGACCGCTTGCAGGCGGCGTATCGGGCCGCTTTTCGTTCGGGAGTTGGATCGGTCACCGTCGGTGCTGGCGGGCTTCCAGGTCTTTCCGGAGCGTTTCGGGGGTCGTCAGGAATTCGACGCCGATCATGAAGTTCCGCGGCGCGGCCGGGTCGTTGGGAGCGGGCAGCTCCCGGCTCCAGACGATCCGTCCCTCCGCTTCGAACGAGGTCTGACTTTCCGGCAAGGTTCCCTCGACCCGGATCAATGCGCCCCGCTCCAGGATCTCCTGGATCACCAGCCGGGCGCCGCCGAGACTGACATCTTTCGGCGCGGCCGGCCGGCGGCCGGCGCCGTCGGGGAGCCGTTGGTAGCGAATCGGATAATCCACCCGCCAGCGGGGGAATTTCCGACGATCGGGGCCCGGCAGTAAGCGGCGCAGCCGTCCCATCGGGACCCGGCCTCGGGCGGCCAGCCGCTCCTCCCGGACCACGATCCCCAGAATCATCATCGCGATGCCCGCTGCGGTCAGGGCGATCAGCCGGATCACCCCGCCTCCTTTCCGGTTGCGTCGGTCGCCTCCAGGCGCCCGATCTCCGTCTTCGCCTTTTCGATCCGTTCGCTCGTCAAGGGATGGCTCGATCGCCAGGACGCTGCCTGAGCGAGCGGCCCTTCCGGATGTTCCTCCAGCATCTTCTCAAAGAAGCTGAGGAGTCCCTCCGGCGGGGAACCGGCCCGGCGGGTGTAGCGGATCGCGAGACGGTCCGCCTCCAGCTCATCCTCCCGGCTGTAGCCGTTCCGGATCAGACCGTAGACGGAATTGGCCACCCGGATCGAGTCGGGGCCGGCGTCGGCCGCGGCCGAGGCGACATGAAGCAGCAGCGCGAATCCCAGGTCCGCCTGCAGATGCTTGGCGGCGTGCCGGGCCGCGACATGGCCCACCTCATGGGCCAGCACCGCGGTCAGTTCCTCGTCGGTGGCTTTCTCCAGCAGGCCGCTGTGAACATAGATCGTCCCGCCCGGAAGGGCGAAGGCGTTGAGGGTTTTTTCCTGCACGACCCCGAACTGGTAGTCAAGATCCTTCCGGTCGCTGACCGCCGCCAACCGCGCCCCGATCCGCTGGACCCGTCCCAACTGCTCATTGGAAACCTGGCCGACCGTCAGCGCCGTCAGCCCCATCTGGGCCCGGGCGATCGCTCCGATCGATTGTTCAAAGCCGGTGTCCAGCACCGTCTCCCGCCGTCCGGTCGCCGGGTTGTCGATCGTCGCGCAGCCGGTCAGCAGGAGGGCGCCGATCGCCAGCGCCGCGGCCCGACGGCGGCGTTCAATCATCCCGGTTGATATCCATCTGGGGCAGGGGGTTGACCGCCAGGCCCCGTTTCGTCAGCACCTCGAAGTGCAGGTGGGCCCGGATCGCTTTCGCCTTGGCGTTGCCCGATTTTCCGACGGTGCCGACCGGGGTCCCCTGCCAAATCCATTGTCCGTCGGCGATCTCGGTCGTGTCCAGATGGCCGTAGCGGGTCGTCGTTCCGTCGGGGTGTTTGATCAGGACATGGTTGCCCATGCCGTCGTTCCGCTGGCCGATCCAGGCCCAGCCCGACTTGGCGGCCAGCACCGGCGTTCCGACGGGGGCGGCGAAGTCCACCCCCTTGTGTTTCCGGCCGCCGCTGCGGCGGGCGCCGAACCGTCCGGAGCCGTACCGGTCCGCCCGGATTTGGAGCCGCACATCCCGCAGCGGGAAAGTGTAGGCGGGCTCCTTCCAGGCGAAGTAATGGGTGATCGCCGGCTGCGCGACCGCCGCCGTCAGGAGCCCGACGGCGGCGACGCCGGCCAGGGGCCAGAGGTTTACGCCGCCGTTCCGGTTCGACCGGCCGTCGTTTCGATCCATTCGATCAGTGTCCGAAGCACCCGTTCCTTTTCCGGTTCATTGAAGATCTCATGATACAACCCTTTGAACACAATCAGGCGGACAAGGTGCGGGCCGGCGGTTTCGGCGAATTCCCGGACCGCGGTTCCATCGCATAACCGGTCCTCGCCGGCCTGCAGGATCAGGCAGGGGACTTTCAACCCGCGGGCCAGAGGGGGAGCCGCCGCCATCCCTCGGAGCAGCGCCAACCCCCAGCGGGCCGGGACCAGGGAATGGACCAGCGGGTCGGTCCGATAAGCCCGGACCACTTCCGGGTCCCGACTGAGGACCTTGGGATCGATGCCGCTGGGGATCGGGGCGCTGGGCCAAAATCGGTTGAGCAGCCGGGCGATCCCGACCTTGAGCATTGAAGGGGGCCGCTTCAGCCGCAAGGCCGGCGAGGAAAGGATCAGACCGGCCAACCCGGCCGGCTCAGCGCAGGCCCGGTACAATGCCAAGAGCCCCCCGACGCTGTGGCCCATCAGGAAAAGGGGCAACCCGGGCGCGGTCTGTCGGGCCATTTCGATCAGGCGGCCGACATCCCGTACATGGCTGCCGAGTCCCCGGTCCCGTCCCGGATGCCCGCCGGATCGGCCATGTCCCCGCAGGTCCATTCCCCAGACGGAGATGCCGTTTTCCGCCAGCCGTGTTCCGACCCATTCGTACCGGCCGCTGTGTTCCCCCCCGCCGTGCAGCAGGACCGCCAGCCGCCTCGG
>PCVW01000015.1:21583-32043 GCA_002787095.1 Candidatus Omnitrophica bacterium CG11_big_fil_rev_8_21_14_0_20_64_10
CCGCCCGGCGCTTGATTTTGAGGGTCGGGGTGAGGATGCCCTCTTGCGACGAGAACGGCTCTTCGAGCAGGAGGAACCGCTTGAGCTGTTCGAAGGAAGCCAACTCCCGGTTGAAGCGCTCAAGCCGCTCCTCATAGAGCGTCCGGATCTCGGGCAACCGCAGCAGCGTTTCCCGGTTCGCGTAGGCCAGCCGCTTGAGCCGGGCGAAACGTTCCACCCGATCGAATTCCGGAACGATCAGGACCGACAGAAACTTGCGGCGGTCCCCGATCACGACGCAGTCGGCGACCCAGGGGTCCTGCTTGAGCCCGTTCTCCAGGTTTTGGGGAGCCGCCATCTTCCCCCCGGAGGTCTTGATCAGGTCCTTTTTCCGGTCGGTGATGAAGAGGAACCCGTCGGAATCGATCCGGCCGATGTCGCCGGTGTGGAACCAGCCGTCCCGGTCAATCACCTCGGCGGTCGCCTCCGGGTTGTGGAAATAGCCGGACATCACATGGGGCCCCCGGGTCAGGATCTCCCCGTCCTCGGCGATCCGCACCTCCACCCCGCTCAGCGGCAGGCCGACCGATCCGAAGCGGAAGCGCTGCGGCCGGTTCGCGGTGATCACCGGGGAGGTCTCGGTCAGGCCGTATCCTTCGAGCAGGAGGATGCCGGCGGCATGGAAGAACTCGGCCAGCGGTTTTGCCAGCGGGGCGCCGCCGGAGATGCAGAACCGGAGCCGTCCGCCCATGCGGGCCCGCAGTTTTCCGAGGACCAGCCGGTCGGCGACCCGGTGAACCAGCATCAGTCCCGTCGGGACCGGCTGCCCCTTCTGCAGGCGGCGGCTGCGCCGTTCCCCGACGCCGAGGGCCCAGCGGAACAACCGCTGTTTGAGCGGGGAGGCTTCCGCCACCGTCTGCTCGATCCGTTCATGGATTTTCTCGAAGAAGCGGGGGACGCCGGTCAGCAGGGTCGGCCGGGTCTCCAGCAGGTTCTCGGCCACCTTCTCCATGCTCTCGGCGTAGGCGATCTGCGCTCCCTGGCGGAGGGCGTAGTAGTAGCCGGCCATCCGTTCGAACACATGGGAGAGGGGCAGGAAGGAGAGGAGCAGGTCGTCGGGGCCCACCGGCACCGCTGAGACGGTGGCTTCGCAGTTGCTGAGGAAGTTGTCGTGGGTCAGCATCACCCCCTTGGGGTTGCCGGTGGTGCCGCTGGTGTAGATCAGGGAGCAGAGGGATTCCCCCCGGCCCGCTTGGATCCGTCCGACCAGCTGGGACTTCAGTTCCGGCCCGCCGGTGCGGCCCAATCCGCCGAGCTCTCCGATCCACCAGATCCGGGGGCCGGCGACCCGGACCGGCGCGTCCATCAGGATGATCTTCAGGTCCAGCTTCTCCTGCAGCGGGAAGAGCCGGGCCAGCTTCTCGGTGTCGGAGACGAACAGGATCCGGGCGCCGGAGTCGGTCAGGAGGTGCTCGATCTCCGGCGTCGTCAGGGAGGTGTAGATCGGGACGGTGACCCCGCCGGCCGAGAGGATTGCCAGATCGGCGACCGCCCATTCCGGCCGGTTTTCCGAGAAGATCGCCGCCCGGTCTCCGAGTTTGATCCCCAGGTCCAGCAGCCCGAGGGCGGTCTCCTCCACCTGCCCGGCGAGCGCCCCCCAGGAGATCGGCCGGTAACGGCCCCCCCGCTTGGCCCAGAGGAACGGCCGATCGCCGAACCGCCGGGCCTGATCAAGGAACAACTGGGGGATCGTTTGCATCGGGACGCTACCGGTCCTGGAATTTCGGCCGCCGCTTCTCGAGGAAGGCGCTTAAGCCCTCCTTCATGTCGGCGCCGCCGCACAACTCCCCAAATGATTTGGCCTCCATCTCGAGCCCTTCCTCTTGGGAAGCCGCCAGTCCTTCCCGGGTCACCCGCAGAATCCGCTCAATCGCCGGGCGGCTCTTGGACGCCATCTTCTTGGCCAGTCCCTGCGCCTTCTTGAGCACCTCCTCCTCCGGCGCCACCTGGCTGACGAGCCCGATCTGCAGGGCGGTCTGCGCGTTGATCATCTCGCCGGTGAGGCACAGCTCCAGCGCCCGGGATTTGCCGACCAGGCGGGCCAGCCGCTGGGTTCCCCCGAAACCGGGGATGATCCCGAGGTTGATCTCCGGCTGGCCGAAGCGGGCCCGGTCGGAGGCGATCCGGACCGTGCAGGCCATCGCCATCTCGTTGCCGCCGCCGAGACAGTGGCCGTTGACCGCGACGATCGTCGGGACCGGCAGCCGTTCCAGCTTGTCGAAAACCCGCTGTCCGAGCCGGGCCGCCTCCTCCCCCTCGGCCCCATTCTTGATCTCCGAGATTTCCTTGATGTCGGCCCCGACGACGAAGAAGGAACCGGCCCCGGTGATCACGAGCGCCTTCGGGACCGGGTTCTTGACCAGCGTCTCGAGGAAGATGTCCAGCTCCGTCAGCACCGCCCGGGACAGCATGTTGGCCGGCGGATTGCTGATCGTCAGGGTCCACACCGCGTCCGCCTGTTCAATCCCCAGATATTGATAGTCCGCCATCATTCCCCCCTTTGATCAATGACTGAAGAATCCCCGCTTCGTTTTCTCTCCCAGCTGGCCGGCCTTCTGCATGGTCCGCAGCCGGTAGGCCGGATGGAACCGGAACCCGAGCTCCTTCGTGAACCGGTCCAGCCCCTCCACCACCGCGTCGATCCCGATCCGGTCGGCCGCGTGCAGCAGTCCCCCCTTCGAGGCGGGGTAGCCCAGGCCGGCCAGCACCCCGATCTCGATCTCGCTCGGAGAGGAGATCTTCTCCTGCAGGGCCAGGACCGCTTCGTTGATGACCAGCAGCATCAGCCGCTGGGGGTCGAATTTCCGGCCGCTTGGGGTGACACCGGCGGCTTGCACCGCCTCGGCAACTCCCGGGTCTGGTTTGCCGGGCGTCTTCGGGTCCGAGCCTGTGTAGTCGTAGAAGCCCTTGCCGTTCTTGCGGCCCAGCCGTTTCTGCTTCAGCAGTTGTTCCCACAGCTTGGCCGGCCGCATCCGGTCGCCGTATCCCTCCCACAGCACCTTGCCGGCCTCGGCGCAGATGTCCAGCCCCAGCGCGTCGATCAGGGTGAAGGGGCCCATCGGCCACCCCTCAGACCGCATCGCCGCGTCGATTTCCTCGATCGTTCCGGCCCCCTCCTCCAGGCAGAGGACCGCCTCGTTGAGGTAGGGCATCAGCAGCCGGTTGACGAGGAAGCCGGGGCATTCCTGAACCCGGATCGGCATCTTCCGCAGCCCCTCGGCCAGACCGGTGACCGCCTCGACCGTCTCGTCGCTGGTCTGAAGCCCCGGGATCACCTCGACGAGCTTCATGATGTGGGCCGGATAGAAGAAGTGCATGCCGATCACCCGGTCGGGTCGGCCGGTTTGCGCCGCCAGCCCCGAGATTGAAAGGGCGGAGGTGTTGGTGGCCAGGATCGTCTGCTCTGTGCAGGTCTTGTCGAGCGCTTCGAAGATTTCCTGCTTGATTTTCAGGATCTCCGGGACCGCCTCAATCACGAGGTCCGCCTCCGCGAGCGGCCCGTATTCGGTCGTCGGGGTGATCAGCTTCATTCGTTCCTCAAGCTCCTGCTCGGTCATCCGTTTCTTGGCGACCCGCCCTTCGTACACCTTGCGGATTGTCGCCAGTCCCCGGTCCAGGAACTTCTGCTCGACCTCCTTGAGGACCACCGGGATGCCGTTGTGCGAGATCAGTTGGGCGATGCCGGCCCCCATGGTGCCGCCGCCGATGACGCCGACTTTTTCGATGCTCATGCTGGATTCCTCATTTTTAATTTTGAGCGGTCACTCCGCGATCAATCGCTTGATCGCCGGCAGCTGTCGTTCCGCCTCTTCGATTCCCTGCTGAACCAGGATGTCCACATTGTGGAATTCCCACCAGTTCACCTTGCCCATCGTCGGCCGCAGCGCCACATCCGCTTGGGCGCAGCCGACCTCAGCCAGTTCATACTCCATCGCCTGCATCGTGTGGACGAGCACATCCAGGATGTTCGGGTCCCGCCAGGCCCACCAGAGCCGGCGCAGGTTGAACCACCAGGCGGGGAAGCCGCCGGCCGCTTTGGCCGCCTTGTGGACCTGAGCGGTCTCCCGGGCCAGTTCCGACTGCCGCCGCTGCATCTTCTCGGGACTGGGCAGGGTGTTGACCGCGATGATCTTGTGGACGCCGGCCCGGATCAGCAGGTCGGTCGGCACCGGGTCCAAGATCCCCCCGTCAATCAGCCAGCGGTGCCCCATCTTGATCGGCTCAAAGACCCCGGGGATGGAGACCGATGCCCGGACCGCCGGGACGACCGGCCCCTCCTCGAGACAGAGAACCTCCCGGCGCCGGTAATCCACCGCGGTGACCTTGAGGGGAATCTTCAGGTCCTGGAAGGTGACGTCTCCCAGGTGCCGGTGCAGGTACTTCGCGACCCGCCGGCCGGTGAAGATGCCGAATTTCGGGATCGTCAGGTCCACCAACTTGAGCAAAGACCGTTTGGTTCGGAACTCGGCGGCCACCCGCTTCAGTCCCGCGGTGTCCCGGCCCGAGGCCCAGAGGGCGCCGATCAGCGCCCCCATCGAGGAGCCGGCGATGATGTCGATGGGGATTTTCTCCCGCTCCAACACCTGCAGCACCCCGATGTGGGCCAGCCCCATAGCCGCTCCCGATCCCAGAACCAGCCCGACGAGGACCCGGCCCACCTGCCGGGCGGTCCGCCGCACCGCCTGGGCGTAGGCCCAGTCGGGGTGGGCCAGCACGATCGGGTGTCCCGGGGCCGGCGCCTCCGTGATCGGCGGCAGCAGCAGGTCCACCTGTCGGCCGACCGCCCGGGAGAAGGAATCGATGTGTTCATTCTCCGGCACCCGGTTGACGACGACCCGGAGCCGCTCCTCCGCCTGTTGAACGCTCCCCCGCAGCTCCGTGACCAATCCCGCGACCGCCTGCAGGGAAGCCGGCTCCTGGTCGCAGACCAGATGGATCTGGTCGGCCTGCACCATCGCCCGGAAGACGGTCCGGTTCATCCCATGGGGCAGGTCGGTGATGACGAAATGGTACAGGTTGGCCAGATAGGACAGGAGCTGTGTGACGTGGGAGACATTCTCCTCCCCGCGCGGATCGTGGGCGACGCTCAGAGTGTCCATCGCGACTCCCGGGTGGTCGGCGATCGCCGAACTGACATGGGCCGGGCTGAAGGTTCCTTCGGTCAACCGGATTGGGATCGGGCAGCGGTTCATGCCGAGCGCCTTGCAGACGACATCGCCGCTGGGGCTCATGTCGACGAGGATCACCCGTTTGCCGGTTTCCTTCGCGAGGGAGGCGGCCAGGTTGACCGCGTAGGTGGTCTGGCCGGTCCCAGGCACCGGTCCGTAGATCGAGATCAGGGTGGACTCGAAGACCTCCTTTTTGCTTCCCTCGCTGCGGCGCTGCAGCCGCCGGGAGAGGGTGGTTGACAGGTGCACCGCGATCCGGGGGATCTCCTTGAGGATCGCTTCAAAGTCTTCCCGGGAGACCTTGAGCAGAATCGAGTCGTTGAGGGTGACCGCGGTCAGGGAATGGGAGTCGCCGGTCAACAGCGAGATCATCCCAAAGTATTCCCCCCGGTGCAGCACCTCGGCGGTCTCGGCGCGGGGGCCGCCCGGGACGCCGGTCAGCACCTTGACCCGGCCGCTCAGGAGGCAATAGAGGGCGTCGGGGGGGTCTCCCTGACGGTAGAGGATCGAGTCCCGATCCAGTTCCACAAGGCGGGCTCGCTCGGCGATGAAGTCCAGCTCGGTGTCCATCAGGTCGGCGAACAGGGAAATCTGACGCAGCATCCACCGTTTACTGGCGGTGCCGCCCCGTTCACCGCCTCGGCTGAAGAATTTCACCGGGCGGTTTCCCGACGAGAAAAGGCGCAATCGGACATGGAAACCTCATGATAGCAGTTGCACGAATGAAAAGAAAGAAGGAGGGGCCTCCGCCCAAGCGGGCGGATCCGCCGATGCGCCAGCGGAGACAAAGGCGCGGCAACCGTCTGATCGGTCCCCTCCCGATTCCGGCGCGGCGGATCCCCGCTGGGGGTCGCGTCGGTTTGGGAACATGTGTTGTTCGTGGACCCGACGGCCGGCAGCCCAGCCACCCTGCGCTCCCGGTCCGGGCCGGCTTCACGCGGCCGGGGCGGCCTCCCACCCGCCTCCGGGCCGGTCCGTCGGGGAGTCGTTTAGGTCTTCGGCTTTGCGTCCCCGGGTTTCCCCGGGTTTGCCCTTATCGGCTCCTCAGCCCAACCATGCCACATCGGGCGGGGGAGCGTCAACCGCTGTAGCCCAGATTCCTAAGGATCTTGGGGTCTTTGCGCCAATTTTGGGAAACCTTGACCCAGAGATCCAAATAGATGGGGGATCCGGCCAGATGCTCGATCTCCTTGCGGGCCGCCTGGCCGATCCGTTTGAGGGCCTGGCCCCCTTTGCCGATCAGGATCCCCTTTTGGGAGTCTCGCTCCACATGCAGGGTGGCCCGGACATACAGGTGTTTTTTTCCCGCCGGCTCCGGGGTCCCCTCCCGCTGAGAGGGGGCGCCGGTCCGCCACTCCTCGATCTGCACCGCGATCGCATGGGGGACCTCTTCATGGGTGAAGAGGAGAACCTTCTCCCGAATGACCTCGGCGGCCAGCTCCCGGACCGGCTGGTCGGTCAACTGGTTGGCGGGGTAGAGGGGGGGGCCTTCCGGCAGCATCCGGAGGAGGGCCTCCTTCAGCGGTTTCAGGTTCTCCCCCCGGGTGGCCGAGATCGGGACGATCTCCCGGAAGGGGTACAGTTTTCCAGCCTCTTCGATCTGCGGCAGGATCAGCCGCTTGTTGACCCGGTCCGCCTTGTTGATCGCCAGGATCACCGGCACCGTCGGGGCTTTTTCCGACGGGGCGGCCCCCCGGTCAACCCGGGGCAGCAGCTTGACGATCTGCCGGTCCTCATCTCCCCAGCCGTCGGAGGACTGGATCACCATCAGGATTCCGTCCGCCTCAGACAGGGCGGATCGGGCCGACTGGATCTGATGCTTGGCCAGCAGGGTCTTGGGTCCCCGGTGGACCCCCGGGGTGTCCAGAAAAAGGATCTGCCCCTCCGGCAGGGTCAGGATTCCGAGCATCCGCTTGCGGGTGGTCTCCGGCTTAGGGCTGACGATCGCGATCTTCTGCTCCAGCAGGGCGTTGAGCAGGGTGGATTTGCCGACATTCGGCTTGCCCAGGATCACGACCGTCCCGCAACGATGCGCCATGGGCGTCAAAGACCGCTATTTCTTCTCGGTGCGCCGGGACAATTTTCGGAATAAATCCGCGAGCGCTTGTTTGGTCATTTTCCCGGAGGCGGTTTGGAGCATGGATTTTTCAAGCATTCCTTTGGGGTCGGACAGGGAAATGCCGTTGATTTTCAGGAAGATCAGTCCACAGGCCAGCGCCGTTCGTTTGTTGCCGTCCAGGAACGGATGGTTTTGGCAGATGTGGTAGACATAGGCGGCGGCCATCTCGAACAGGTCTTGGTGAAGCCATGCCCCGCCGAAAGAGGCCTCCGGCTGCGCCAGGGCGGACTCCAACAGCCCCTGATCCCTCAATCCGTCTTCCCCGCCGTATCGCTGGATCTGATCCTTGTGGGTTTCAAACAGTTCGGCCAGCGTCAGGAATATCGGCTCCCGCATGGGGCTACTTCGCGAGCGCCTTCAGTGTTTTTCCGTGTTCCCGATTGACCGCCGCAAGAGCGGATCGGAACAGTTTCTCCCGCTTGCCGCTCTGGACAGGGGAGAGGATCAGATTGCGGCCGTCGGTTGTCACCTCCAGCGGCGTTTTAATCGTGATCTTCAACAGTTCCAAGATCGGCTTGTCGATGATCAAAGCCGCGCTGTTTCCATGCTGCGTCAGATGTTTGACCATGGGGCGTCCTCCTCAGCGGCAATTGTACCATGTAATGACATTGTGTTACCTGATTTTTGATGAAGAGGCGCGTTGGATCTTCTTCGATCAGGCGGCGGAGGCGGTTTCGAGGGCCTGCTCGATTGCCTCGACGCCCGCTTGAGCGGCCGGCGTCGGCACCCCGAGCCCCTCCAGGATCTGCAGCAGCAGCCGGGGGCCCGGCCGTTCGCCGGTCAGTGAGATTGCCATCCGTTTGAGCCACCCGGTCAGGGTCTGTTCCGTCTCGGCTGAGCCGATGAACCGGACTGAACCGACATCCATTCCGGCCAGGGCGGCGGCGGTCTCCAACCCGGCATAGATCATCAGGTTGGGTTCCACTCCGGCCAGTTCGGTCACCGGCTCCCGCAATTCTTGCGGGATGGTTCCCATCTCCACCACCACAACCTGCGGCTGGGTGATCGCCGACCGCAGCCCGGCCCACGCCTGTTCCAGCCCCGCAGCGACCTGTTCTGACTGGGAGTTGGCTGCCGCGCCGGCCGCTGGAAGATCGGGGAGTGTTTCCCGGCTGAACTGCTCCAGGAAGCCCTCGAAACTCTCCCGGGCCGCCGCCGCGTTCCCGTCGGCCGACCAGGCGGTCGTCAGATTCCCATGTCGGAACCAGTCTTGGGAGCTTCCGGGGCCTGCGATATCCAGGTGAGGGAAGTCATGGTCCGGGTCGTATCCGATCCGGAATCGGATGGTCCGCCGGGATGCTCCTTCCTGGAGTCGCTCGAGCGTCACATCCAACCGATGGCTTTTCGGCGCGTTTCTCAGCCGCAGGCGGGCCCGGAGCAGCCCCCGGCTGTCCGGGATCAGCATGTCGGGGGCGTAGATCCGGCCCGGGCCACTCGGCACGAATTGTCGTCCGGCGTTCCAGTATCCCTCCCCCCGGTTCAGCCGTTCCATGAAGAGGAGGAAATCCTCGAGCCCCTTGATCCGGTTCTCGGCCGAGGCCTCGAGCTTTTGTTCGTCGAGACGAAGGAAGATCAAGCCGGCTTGGGCGCGGGCCTGCATCTCCATGGCGTTGGCCAGCCGTCTCCGGGCGGTTTGAGCGGCCTCCAGGAAAGGTTGGGTGAAGGCCTCGGCCGACGCGAGCCATCCCCGCGCTTCCCACTGCCGGGCCGCTTTCAGCAACCGCTCCTGCCAGTCGGCGCCCAGCATCGTCTCCGTGGAAATGTCGGTCCCTTCCAATCCGGCGGCTTCGTCGTCCGGGGCCGCTTCCTCTTCCTCATCGAGGAGGAACTTCGCGCTCAGGACTCGCTCCAGGGGATAGGTGTCCGGGCTCCTTCGAGTCGGCGGCAAGTTCTTGTAATTCTCGGGAGAAGGAAGGATTGGCTGGGCGGTCAGGGCGATGTTCAAGACTGCCTTGCCGTCCCTCTCCGGGGAGATCCAAGAGGACTGCGGAGCGAGGGTGTGCCCTTGAGGATGATTCAGCAGGGCGATCTTGATCATCCGCGCCAGGGTCGGCGCGCGGGTCAGGACCGGCAGGCCGGTTTCCAGGACAGCAGTCGGCACGCTGATTTCATCCGGTTCGCGGCTCCACAGGATGACGCCGGGATAAACCGGTTCCGGGAGCGGCTCGTTTTCTTTTAGGGGGACGGCGGCGAAGCGATACTCGACCGACGGACGGAGCAGAACCAGGTCATCCAGCAGTCCTTTTTCGGCTTGAAGTCCCAGCGCGTTGTACATCTTCCTGGCCGTCGGGGTGTCTCGGACATACAGATGGATCCGGACGGTTTGGGGGCTGGCGGCTGGAGGCGCCGGCAGCTCCCGCCGGAAGACATGGGTGGCCGCTTCGGGAATCTTCTCCCGGTCCCGCGGAAAATGTCTAAGATAATCCGTCTTGTCGAAAGCCCTTGCCTCCGGGATCTGGGAGGACTGATCCGCCGCAAGGAGAGTTTCCTTTTCATCTTGCGGGCCGGCCAGGCCAAGGATCTTGTTGGAGCGGACCCCGATTCGAACCTGCGTGAAGCCCTCTTCCCGCAGCGGGGCGGCCTCTTTCCACAGCGAACCAAGCTCCCCCGTCAACCCAGCGGCGCTCAAGAGCTTCTCCAGCAGCCGTTCCAAACGAGTTGCCCAAGGCAGGTTTCGCTCCTTCCCCATCTGATTGAGGGTGACCGCTCCCCCCGACAACCGAACGACCTCCTCCCGAGTCAGGAACAGGGTTCCCGGCTGGGCGGCCGATTTCCGGACCCATTTCTCGACCTGTTTCTGATCCGCCTCTTTTTCGGATATCCAGATCCGGGCCAGCGCCTTGATCATCGGTCCGGCAAGAGAGTCCGGTTTCGGCAGCCGGCTGTTCGCCGAGCCGTTTCCTTTCGGATCCGTTGTCTCCGGAGACTTCAGGCGGATTGTCCGGAGACCGTTTTTCCTCAGAACGGCTGTTTGGGCGAGGGCCTCGTCATCGTATCCTCGCAAACGGCCGGGGGGATCCGACAGGAAGACGCGGTTGACCTCCTTTACGATGTCCCGGGCGGTTTGCCGGATCTGTCCGGTCCTCGGCGTGCGCAACCAGTCTTCGGTCACCGGCTCGCCGATCAGCCCGGCG
>PCVW01000048.1 GCA_002787095.1 Candidatus Omnitrophica bacterium CG11_big_fil_rev_8_21_14_0_20_64_10
CCATTCCCCGAAGCAGCAGAATGGAAGCGGCCCGGTCCGGAAGCGGCGGCAGCTGGCGAAGGCGTTCTTCGAACGCGAGGCGAAGCGGTCCGGCCGGATCGAGGAAGAGGGCGCTCAGCAGGGCGCCGATCCGTTGCCGGCCGTCGAACGGTCCCTGGAAATCCCCCGCTCCCTCCCGGAGCTCCAGCCGTTCCATCTCCCGAAGAAGCAGATCCAGACAGGCGGAGTGCCCCTGGGCCAAATCAACGAGCAGCTGCTCGGTCCAGGCATCCAGCCGCCGGCCGGCCGGGATCGAATGAATCGCCTTGCGAACCGACTCCGCCTCCAACGGCCCCATCTCCACCAACTCAAACTGGCCGAACAACAAGTGGAGCCCCTCCTGAAGGAGACGACGGGCGGCGGAGGAATCGGAAGCAATCAGCCAGAACATGACGCCGCTCTGGACCATGATGTCCCGACCGAGACGGCTGAAAGGATCAGAGACCGGGAAATTCTCCAAGCGGTGGAACTCGTCCAGAACCAGCAGTCCCCGGAGCCCCGTCTCCTGGATCACCCGCCCCAACAGGTCCCAGCAGGCGGAGAAACAACGCTCCCCGCGGAGGGGGACGCCGTCACCGAACCAAGCGGACGCCTGGGCCGCGCTTCGGGGAGCCCAGCGGGAAACGGCGGTCCAGAGCTCAACCGGGTCGGCCGGAAGATGCGCCACTCTCTTGGCCCGCAGCAGAGCATAGCCCAAAGTCTGAACAAAGCGCTTGGACCACTCCAGCAGGGATTCCCCTGCCCGGACCTCGAGAAAGAGGAGGAGGTGGGAATCGGCAACGCCCCGGCGCTCAAGAAACCGCCTGACAAAGACGGTTTTTCCGTGGCCTTCGGGGCCGACCAAAGCCAAATTTTTTCGATACCCAGACTGAAAACCGGCCCAGCGCTTTTCCAAAACCGCGGCGGTTTCCGGCCGGTCGAAACCAAGCTCGGAAGACAATTAAACCCTCCTTGATCGTCTCCGCCCAAACACATCGGCGGAGATCGGGGAGCGAATCAAAGAGTTCCGCTTAAAATACTCTTATCCCGGCAGGTAACGAAGCGGATTCTGCGGCTTGTCGTCCTGGCGGATCTCGAAATGGAGCATCGGGACCTCCGTCCGTCCGCTGAGACCCACCCGGCCGATGGATTGCCGCTGGTTAACCACCTGTCCCTGCGTCACCAAAACTTCGTCCAAATGGCCGTAGACCGTGGCGAACCCATCGGCGTGCGTCACGATGATCGTCCGCCCCAATCCCGGCATCGCGGCGTGCACAAAGGTCACTTGACCGCTCTTGGCGGCCCCGACCACGGCACCCCGCTCAGCGGCAATGTCGATGCCCTTGTTGGCGACACCGCTGCGCCGCATTCCAAAAAGACCAATGACCTTCCCCTGAACCGGCCAGGCAAAACGAGACTCCCGGGAGAAGGCTTTCACCTCGCTCACCGGTTTGAGGGCCGATTCCGGCCGCCGGCCCCCCCGCGCCGGATGCGGCACCGTCAAGATTTGCCCCACCCGGATCCGGGCCGGATCCGAAAGCCGATTCGCCCGTGCCAACACCTCGGTCGAAACGCCGTAACGCTTCGAGATCCGCCAAAGGGTCTCCCCGGGCTGAACCTGATGCGTCGTCAAATCCGGCCGGCCGACGGGCCCGGCGACCGGCGGCGAAACCGGGGGCTGCTGCACATACGGCGTGCAGCCGACCACCAACAAAAGAAAGAGCAAAATCCCCTGAAACTCAGCGGGTGGGGGGAATCGTGTACACCGCCGATTCAAGCTCATCCCGTGAGCATCCGTGTCCACCTTCGATTCCCCTGAAACTCAGCGGGTGGGGGGAATCGAACCCCCATTCTCAGCTTGGGAAGCTGATGTTCTACCACTGAACTACACCCGCAACAACGAAATCCCTTGGGGATTTCGTCTCATCCAATGGCGCCGACCAGAGTCCGGAAACGCTTCATCCGGCGGCCGATCTCACCCCGGGTCGCCTGGATCAAGCGTCCCGGCCCGTAAGTCTCAATCGACATGGAGGCGACCACCGAGCCGTACTGGACCGCCCGGCAGAGTCGGTCCCAGGTCAGCCGCGGCTGCGTGTTGAGATAGCCCAGACAGGCCCCCGCGAAGGAATCTCCCGCCCCGGTCGGATCGTTCACCTGATGCAGGGGAACCGCCGGCAAGGCGTAGAACATCTGTCGGGTCGCCATCAACAGGCCATGTTCCCCTTTCTTGATGATCGCCACTTTGGGCCCCCATCGGGCCAGCGCCCGGGTCGATCGGACCAGGTTGTTGTCCCCGGTCAGGAGCCGCGCCTCGCTATCATTTAAAAAAAGAATGTCCATTCGCTTCACGAGGGCCAGGA
Source organism: Candidatus Omnitrophica bacterium CG11_big_fil_rev_8_21_14_0_20_64_10 (assembly GCA_002787095.1). GTDB lineage: Bacteria > Omnitrophota > Gorgyraeia > 1-14-0-20-64-10 > 1-14-0-20-64-10 > 1-14-0-20-64-10. Next base: position 2,379 of record PCVW01000048.1, read on the forward strand.
AATGTTTTCGGTCGGAACGAATCCAGTCGTCCCGGGAATCGCAGGCGGTGAGTTTTGGCCGCTTGAGCTGGCGGAACACCTCCCACTGCAGCGCCGGGTGGATGTTCCCCAGGAAAGCGACCCGGGTGCGCCGGACCAGCCCCGGGGGCAACTTCGGCTTAAAAGAAGAAAAGACCCCCAGATCCAACCGGAGGGTCTTGGGCTGGAGGTCTTCGTTGTACCGCCCCTTCCAATAGAAGGTGCGGCCGGGCGCCTCCATCAGCCCTTGGACGTCAATCCGCTTCTTATCAAAGAGCTTGCGGTACGATTTCGGGAAATCGGACCCCACGACTGCGACGATCGATGCCGGCCCCCACAAACGGGCGGCCAAAGCCGCGTAGGTGGCCGACCCGCCCAGCACCGCGTGGGTCTTCGAAGACCAGGGAACCTGGACCTCATCCCGGGCGACCGAGCCGACAATCAAAACACTCACACCATTCCTCCTGTTGCGGGATTCAGCAGAGACTTGAGCGCCTGGGCGGCTGCTTTCGGATCGGCGGCCGCGGTGACCGCGCGCACGACCGCGACTCGAGTCGCACCCGCAGATGATACCAAAGCGATCTTCTCCCGGTCAATGCCTCCAATCGCGAACCAGGGGACCGAAATTTCCCGCGCGGCGGCCCGGACCAGTTCCAAACCAACCGCCGGGGTGTCCGGCTTGGTCGGTGTGGCGAAAACCGGACCGATCCCGATGTAGTCGGCCCCCTCCGCGACCGCTTGCCGGGCCTCCTCGATCGAATGGGTCGAGCGGCCCACCCCCAACCGGCCGCCCGCCTGCCGCCGGGCCTCCGACACCGGCAGGTCGGTGTGTCCCACATGAAGGAAGTCGGCGCCGCATTCAAGCGCCGCCTCCAACCGGTCGTTGATCACCAGAGGGACCTTCCGTTCCCGGGTCAATGCCCGGAGCCGCCGGGCCGTCTCCAAAAAATCGGCCTCTCCCGCCCGTTTGTCCCGCCACTGAATCAGGTCGGCGCCGCCGGCAATCACTTGCTCGGCAACCGCCGCCGGGTCCCGGCCGGCCAACGCATCCCGGTCAACGATGACGTACAGCCGGCAGCGCTCCAGCAAGCTCCTTCTCCAAGGTATAGGCCCGAAACCGCAAAGCGCCGAAGCGCCGGCTCTGGGTCGGGAATTCCAGCCGGCCGAACTCTTCCAGGACCCTCAACGCCTCCTGAACCCGCTTTCCATTGGCCTGCAGCAGGTCGAACACCTCCCGATGGGGGCGAACCCTTCCCCGTTCTTCCGGCCGGCCGACATCCCGCCGGCTGTCCCGGGCCCTCAAAAATTCCCGCGTCGGCAAGGAACGGGCCGCCGCTTCCAGGTCATACCGCAGCCGCTGGCAGCACCGGGTCAAACGGGGAGAATCCAGAAAAAGACGGGCCGCTTCCTCGCAGACCCGCAATCCTTCCCGGGCCCGATTCAGGTTGGCATCCAGCAGGCGGAACAACTCCCGGCGTTTCACCGGAGGAATTTGGAATTCCGGATCTTCCGGAGCAGCCCGGTCGTGGAACGGCCGGGGACCAGCCGCAGGGAGAAGACCCTGCCGCCCCGGGCCCGAACGAAGGGGCCGCCGGCGATCCGATCCACCGGCCAATCCCCGCCCTTGACCAGAAGGTCCGGCTCAAGGGTGCGAATCACCCGCTCCGGAGTCGTTTCGGAGAATACCACGACATAATCAACCGGCTTCAAGGCCGCCAGCATCCGGGCCCGTTCCCGGACCGGCAGGACCGGCCGGCCCCGCCCCTTGAGCCGCCGGACGGAGGCATCGGAGTTGATCCCGATAATCAGCCGATCCGCCTTTGCCTTGATCCGTTCCAGGAGGTCCAGGTGGCCGACATGGAGGAGGTCGAAACAACCGTTCGTGAAGGCGATGGTCTTGCCGCTGCGCCTCAGCCGCTTCACCTCCGCGGCCATCTTCTTGAGCGTCAGAACTCCGTCTCGCATCAACCGGTGCTCCCCAACTCGCCTCTCGGGGTCCTGTCGGTGGATCTCCATTCCGACGACGGCTTCGCGGTCCGGCACCGGTTCGCCGGATGCACTTGGCCGCCCGCTGGGGCGGCCGGACGCGTCCGGAGAACCGCGCCGACCGGCGGAGTCTCCGGCACATCGGTCCGAAGCTTCATCAGTCGGAGAAGTGGAGCTCGACGAGCTCGCAGAGAATCTGGCCGATCGTGATGTGCGACTCCTGGATCCGCTGCGTGGAGTCGGACGGCACGATGATCGCGATGTCGACCAGCCCCTTGAGCGGCCCGCCATCCTTGCCGATCAATCCGATCGTCTTCAATCCCCGCGTCCGGGCGGTCTTCATCGCCTCCAGGACATTCGGCGATTGGCCGCTCGTTGTGATCCCGATCGCGACATCCCCGGCCTGCCCCAACCCCTCAATCTGGCGGGAGAAGACCGTTTCGAAGCCGAAGTCGTTCCCGAGCGCCGTCAGATTCGAGCTGTCGGTCGTCAGGGCCACCGCCGGCAGGGCCCGGCGCTTTGGGTTGAACATCTTTCCGATCAATTCCGCCGCCAGATGCTGAGAATCAGCGGCCGATCCTCCATTGCCGAAGAAAAGGATCTTCTTGCCGGCGTCGAGCGCGGCGATCATCACCTCGGCGGCCCGGCTGATCTCCGGGACGATCCGATCCCGGACCCGCTGCTTGGTTTGGATGCTTTCCTCAATCCGCTCGACGATTTCCTTGGAAAACTTCGAACCGCTCATCGCCCGCGCCTCATCCGAAGAAAAGCTTGGCCAAATCATACAACTCAGCGTCCACAAGCTTGAGTTGTCTGGTCGCCTGCTCAATCTTGACCGGAACGATCTCATTCCCCTTGAGACTCACCATCATCCCGAATTCCCCTTCCAGCGCCAGCTCGACCGCCCGGACGCCGAAACGGGTCCCGAGCACCCGGTCGAAAGCGCTCGGGGATCCCCCCCGCTGGATGTGGCCCAGCACCGTCACCCGGGTCTCGTAGCCGGTCTTCTGCTCGATCATCTCCCCCAGGAGGTTGCCGATCCCCCCGAGCCGGACATGGCCGAAGGCGTCCTTCTCCTTGACGACATTCACCGTCTGCCCCGGCTTGAACTCCGCCCCCTCCGCGACGACGATGATTGAGAAGGTCCGACCCCGCTTGTGGCGATTCTGAATCGCCCGGCAAACCTCCTCAATGTCGATCGGCCGCTCCGGAATCAAGATGACATCCGCCCCGCCGGCGATCCCGGCGTGCACCGCGATCCAGCCGGCATGCCGCCCCATGACCTCACAGACCATGATCCGGTTGTGGCTCTCGGCGGTCGTGTGGAGCCGGTCAATGCACTCGGTCACGATGTTGACCGCCGTGTCGAATCCGAAGGTCACATCGGTTTCCGACAGGTCGTTGTCGATCGTCTTGGGGACGCCCACCACGGGGAACCCTTCGGCGGTCAAACGGGTCGCGACCCCCAGGGTGTCTTCCCCTCCGATCGCGATCAAGGCGTCCAATCCCAGCGCCTTGAAGTTCGCCTTCACCGCCGCCAAATCCTGCTCCTTCTTGTAGGGATTCGTCCGGGAGGTCCCGAGAATCGTCCCCCCTTTGGGGAGGATGCCGGCCACCGATTCGAGCGTAAGCGGCATCGTGGTTTCGGTCACCAGCCCCTTCCAGCCGTTGCGGATCCCAACCACCTCCACCCCCTCGGCCAGGGCTTTCCGAACCACCGCCCGGATCACCGGGTTAAGCCCCGGGCAATCCCCGCCCCCCGTTAGAACACCGATGCGCTTGATCGAGCCCATCTCAGCTCCCGTAGAACGGCGTCGTCAGGGGCGGTTGCCCCGGACCGGCCGGTTCCGTTGGTTTTTGTCTCTTGACTTCCCGTTGAACGATCTTCGACACATGAACCCGGATCAACACCGGATCCTCGATCCCGGCCAGCATCCGCTGGACCCGGGATCGAATCGTCGCTTGAACCTGCTCGGTCACCTCCGGAATGTTGGCGCCCGACCAAAGGCTCACGCGGGCCCGGACCTGGATCTTCCCCTTGCGGGCGACGACGCTGGAGCGCAGATCGCGGACCTCCGGGATCTCGTGGGTGCTGCGGCGGACGAAATCCTCGATCGCGCTGAGGGAAACAGTCACATGCCCGTCCGGATTCTCAAAAGCGATCGTTTTCTGCCGCTGCAGCTTCGAGAGGGTCAGCTCCAGGACCAGCCAGTTGAGGAGCACCAGCCCGGCGCCGGTGAACCCCAGCGTGATCCGGAGATTCTCATCGAGGTAGGCGGTCTGGAGCCAGGCGAACACCCGCTCCATCGGCACCCAGTTGAGGGCGAACGCCACCAGCCCCGCTCCGAGCGCGGTGAACAAGACCATGTAACAACCCATGATGATCCAGGTGAACAGCTTCATCGTTTTTCCTCCCCCGCCGGCCTATCGGGACTGCACATGGTGGATGCTGACATTCACCTCGAGCGGATTGAGCTGGGTCATCCGCTCAACCATTTCCCGGACGCGGTCCTGAACGCGGCCCGCGGTTTCCGGGAGGTTGGCGCCGTAAGCCACCACCAGGTCCAGCCAGATTCGAACATCCTGGTCCTGCGTCTCCACGCGGACTCCGCTCCGGCCGGTCCAGGCCGACCAGGGGGAGCCCCCCTTCCAGACTTCAATGACCCCCTCCACCTCCACGGCGGCCATCGCGGCGATCGTTCCGATCACCTCGTTCCGGATCTGAACGGTCCCTAGATCGGCCCGCCGGGCCATCCGGATCAGCCCTTCGCCGCTTTGGCGGCCGGCCGCTTCTCCGCGCCGCCTTTCTTGACGGTGGAAGTCATCTTCTCAAGGAAATCGGTCGCGTACCGGCCGGCGACGAAATCGGGATGGGTGAAGACCCGGCGATGAAACGGAATCGTCGTCTTGATCGGGTCAACCACCATCTCATCGAGCGCCCGGCGCATAATCTGAATCGCCTCCGCCCGGTCCCGGCCGTGGACGATCAGCTTGGCAAGCAGCGAATCGTAGAACGGCGGCACCCGGTAGCCGGTGTAGAGGTGGCTGTCCACCCGGACATTCGGCCCCCCCGCCGGATGGTACAGCGTCACCAGGCCCGGACAGGGGATGAAGTCCTGGTCGGGGTCCTCGGCGTTGATCCGGCACTCGATCGCGTGCCCCTCGAAACGGACCTTTTCCTGGGTGAAGGAGAGCTTCTCGCCGGCTGCGATCCGGATCTGCTCCTTGATCAGGTCCACGCCGGTGATCATCTCGGTCACCGGATGTTCGACCTGGACCCGGGTGTTCATCTCCATGAAGTAGAAGTGGCCCTCAGAGTTGAGGAGGAACTCCATCGTCCCAAGGGAATGGTACTTGACTGCCTTGGCCCCCCGAACCGCGGTCTCCTCCATCTTGCGGCGCAGCTTGGCGTCCACCGCCGGCGAGGGGGCCTCCTCGATCAGCTTCTGATGGCGGCGCTGGACCGAACAATCCCGCTCCCCGAGCGCGACGACCCGGCCCTTCTTGTCGGCGGCGATCTGGATCTCCACATGGCGGGGGGCGGTGATGTATTTCTCGATGTAGACCTCCGGATTGCCGAAGGCCGCCTCCGCCTCAGTCTGGGCGGTCATCAGGGAGTTGATGAGGGAAACATCATTGTGGGCCACCCGCATCCCCTTGCCCCCTCCGCCGGCGGCCGCCTTGATGATGACCGGATAGCCGATCTTCTTGGCCACTTTCATCGCCTCCTCCTTGGAAGCGATCGCGGCGAGCGACCCAGGCACGCCGGGGACCCCCGCCTTGTGCATCGCCTCCTTGGCCATCCGCTTGTCTCCCATCAGCCGGATGGAGTGGGGACTGGGTCCAATGAAGGTGATCTGGCAGGACTCACAGATTTCCGCGAAATGGGCGGTTTCGGCCAGGAAACCGTATCCGGGATGGATCGCCTCCACATCGGTGATCTCGGCCGCGGAAACGATCGCCGGGATGTTGAGATAGCTGGCGCTGGAAGCGGCCTTGCCGATGCAGACCGCCTCGTCGGCCATCCGGACATGCAGGGAATCCACATCCGGCTCCGAGTAGACGGCCACCGTCCGAATCCCCATCTCCCGACAGGCCCGGATGATCCGCAGGGCGATCTCGCCCCGATTGGCGATCAAAATCTTTGAAAACATCGCGGGTTACGGCTCGATCACGAACAACGGCTGACCGAACTCAACCGGGTGCGCGTTCTCGACCAGGATCTTGATGATCTTTCCGGAGGTCTCGCACTTGATCTCGTTCATCAGCTTCATCGCCTCGATGATGCAGAGGACCTGGCCGACCCGGACGGTCTGCCCGACCTCCACGAACGGGGCGGCATCGGGAGCCGGCGCCCGGTAGAAGGTGCCGACCATCGGCGACTTCACCTCAACACCCGACGGCACCGGTTCCACCGGCGCGGGGGCCGGAGCCGCCGGCTGAGGAGCAACCGGAACCGGGGCCGGGACCGTCTCCACCGTAACCCCTCCTCGGCCGCCCCGCTTGCGCAGAACGATCCGGGTCCCTTCCCGCTCCACCTCGATCTCGCCCAGATCGTTTTCATTCATCAAGGCGATCAGTTCCTTCAGCTCTTTCAGATTCATCACGCCCGCCCTATGTATTGTCCGGTCCGCGTGTCCACCTGGATGCGGTCGCCGGGATTGACGAACAATGGCACCTGAACCTTCAGCCCCGTCTCCATCACCGCCGGTTTGAGCGCCGCCTTCGAGGTGTCTCCCTTGACCCCCGGGTCCGATTCCCGGACTGTCAGCGTCACCGAAGCCGGCAGGTCCAGTCCCACCAGTTGATTGTCATGAAAGGAGCCCCGGACCTCCATCTCCTCCCGGAGGTAACCGGCCGCCTCCCCCACCGCCTCTTCCGAGAGGGCCACGGGCTCATAGGAGCCCAAATCCATGAAATGCAGCTCTCCCCCTTGGCGGTACTGGAACTGCAGGTCCCGCCGCTCGATGAAGGCCTCATCGAACTTGTCGGCGGGGTTGAAGGTGCGGGAAACAACCGACTGGCTCTTGACCGAGCGGAGCTTGGCCCGGACAAACGCGGGCCCCTTGCCCGGCTTGACATGCTGGTACTCGACCACCAGGTTCAAATCCCCGTTGATCAGGACGGCCATCCCCGGCCGGAAGTCGTTGGCTGAAATGGACATTGGAAGAGGGTATTTTATCCTTTCCGCCGCTTGACGGCAAGCAGACCGGCCAGCGCCGTCAATCCCAGCCGGTAGCTGTCCGGACCGAAACCGGCCAGCTGGCCGGAGACGACCGGCGCCATCAGAGAGTGCTGCCGGAACGCCTCCCGGGCGTAGATGTTGCTCAGATGGACCTCGACCGTCGGCAAGGCGGCCGCCTCCAGCGCGTCCCGGATCGCGACCGAGGTGTGGGTGTAGGCGGCCGGATTGATCAGGATTCCGGCAAACCGCTTCCGGGCCGACCCGATCGTTTCAACAATCTCCCCCTCATGGTTCGATTGCAGGATCGTCAATTCCAGCTTGAGCGCCCGGGCCGTGGCCTGCAGGGAGCGGTTGATCGCCGGAAGGGTCACCCGCCCGTAGACCGACGGCTTGCGGGAACCGAGCAGCTGCAGATTGGGGCCGTGAATGACCAGGATCTTCTTCATGTGTTCCCCCCTGTGGACGGCGGCAGGACCGCGTCGGACGCAGGCGCCGCCTCCACCTGTTCCAACCGGTCCTCAAAACGGCTGAGCCGCTTGTCGGCCTTTTCGAAGTTGGCGACCGCGTGGCGCAGTTGCTTGCCGGTCAGGTCGAAGTCCTCCCGGACCGCGATCAGATCCTTCTGCAGCTTCATCAGCCCCGCGACGATCTCCTTCGCCTTGATCTCCACATCCAACCCCCGCAGCCCCATCACGATCACCTGCAGATAGGCGTAGAAACTGTTGGGGGAAACCGGGATCACATGCTTCTGGACCGCGTGCTGGAACACCTCGTGGGCCGGCCCCCCCTCGTCCGACCTGATGACCGTCTCATAGTAAACATTCTCGGCCGGAATGTACATCAGCGCGAAATCGAAGGTTCCCTCCTCCGGCCGGATGTATTTCTCGGCGATCGCGTCGATGTGCCCCTTGACATCCCGCCGCAGCGCCTTGGACGCGGCGGCCCGCTCCGCCTCAGTCGCCGCCTCCCCCATCTTCCGGAACTGTTCCAGCGGAAACTTGGAATCGATCGGAACCAGCCGTCCCTGCAGCCGGACCACCGCGTCCACGATCTCACCGCTGGAGAAAGCGTGCTGCGTCGTGTAGAAAGCGGCCGGCAGGATCTGCCGCAGCAGATCCTCCAGAAAGTACTCCCCCAGCCCGCCCCGCAGCTTCGGCGCCCGGAGCAGCTCCTGCAGGGAGGCCACATGGCGGCCTACCTGCTCCACCTGCTCGGCCGCCTTCCGGAGCTGTCCGAGCTCCCCCATCACTTGGGCGTAGGTCCGGTTCGCCTCCTCCAATTTTCGGGAGACCGCGCTTTCGGTGGTCTGAACCTGCCCCTGCAGCTGAGCCCAAGTCCGCTGGATCTCCTCGGAGAGCCGGCGGGACCACTCCTCCTTGAGAGTCCCCAGCTTCGCCTCGGTCTTCCGCTCCAACGCCTCCTGCATCTCCACCGGCAGCGGCATCCGCACCATCCGCCAGAGAAAGAAGAGGACGACCAACAGCAGAAAAACCGCCGCAGTTCCCAGGACCGTCGGCCAGTTCACGCCTGTCCTTCCGCGCCGGGGGGCGGATTCTGGGCGACGAACTTCATCCGCAGCTCATACAAGACATTGTCCAACAGGGCCGACTCCTCCCCGTCGAGGTTCCCCCGGGTCTTCTGCTGCAGCATCTCGAGGGTGTCGATCAGGTAGCGGGCCTGCTGTTCATCCGGCTCCATCGTCTGCGTCGCCGGATGGGGAATCTCTCCCAGGGCGATCAACGCCTGCATGGAGAGGGAGGAAAGGAACATCTGGAAGGGAGAAGGGGCCCCTTCCCGGCGGCGCTGGGGAGCGGCCGGTTCCCGACGCTGCGGTTCGGCCGATCCGGCCCCCGGCGCCGCCCCGGCAGAACGAGGGGCGAGCTCAGGCGCCTTCTCCTTATCCTGCCAAACCTGCTCCTTCCAACTTTCGTCCACCCGTTTTTCGATGCTCAATGGACCGCCTCCCCTTTGCCGCGCGGAGCGGAAGATGTCTGAGGCGCGGAACCCTCGGCGGCCCTCGGCTCACCGATCAGGACCACCGCCTGCTGCGGCGCGAACAGTCGCCGGGCCAGCGCTTGGATCTGCGCCGGAGTCACCCGACTCAGCGCTCCTTCATACGCTTTCGAATGATCGTAGCCCAACCCGAACAATTCATCCAAGGTCATCTGCCCCATCTCGCCGCCCTGGGTCTGCCGGGCGATCCGTTGGGCCCCCAGCAGCCCCTGCCGGGCCTCCTGAAGCTCCTGTTCCGACACCGGCTCCCGGATGAGCCGCTGGGCCTGATCCAGCAGCACCTCCCGGACCGGTTCGATCTTGTCCGGCTCGGTCACCGCGTACAGGACGAAAGCCCCCGGCTCGATCCCGTGGGCCGCGAAAGCGCCGACCGTGTAGGCCAACCCCCGGACCTCCCGCACCTCGGTGAACAAGCGGCCCGCCCCTCCGGAAAGGATCGACTGGATCAGATCCAGCGTCGGGATCTCCGCATCCTCCACGGAGAGTCCCGGCAAGCCGATCAGGACCAGCCCCTCCTGGCGGGGGGTCTCCTCCCGCCGCTCCTTCGGGGCGGTCCGGACCGGCTCGGCCGGCACTTCCGGCTGGCCGCCCCCCTCCCCCTTCAGGGAACCGAACAGCTGCCGGAGTTTCTTCTCCATCTGATCGGCATCGAAATCCCCGATCGCTCCGATCACCATCCGCTTCGGATCCATCAGCCGCCGGTGGAACGCCCGGACCTGATCGGCGCTCAGCCCATGCAGCCCCTCAAGCGACCCGGAAGGATTCAACCGGTAAGGATGGCGGGTGAACATCGTGTCGTACAGCCGCTTGATCCCCCAGCGGAAGGCATCCTCCTCCTCCGCCTTCAATCCGGCCAGGGCAAGCCGCCGCTCCTTCTCCAGTTCCTCGGCTGGGAAGCGGGATTCCTGCAGGATCTCGCTCAACAGGTCGGTGATCGCATCGGACTGGGAAGCGACCGCCTCGATCGTCACCCCGCCGCTGTTCCGGCCGGAAAAGCTGTTGACCGAAGCCCCCAGCGACTTGATGTAATCCACCAATTGATCGGCATTGCGGCGGCGGGTCCCCCGCAGCAGCATCCGGGCGGCGATCTTCGCGATCCCGTTGTCGGGAGCGGTCTCATACCGGACCCCGCCCCAGAAGGCGGCCTGCAGGGTCACCAACGGAATCCGATGGTCCGGCTGCAGCAGCAGGGTCAGGCCGTTGGCAAGCTGCACCTTCCGGGTCGAGGCCCGCTCTCCGGCGGCGCTTCCTTCCCGCCCCGCCCGGTCCGGTCGGCTCCCTTTCGGATAAAGCCGGACGGTAACCACCCGATCCGGCTGCAGCACCCGGCGGGCCGCCTGCCGGATTTGCTCCGGGCTGACCGCCTGAATGCCGGCGATGTAGCGGACCGGGAAGGCGGGGTCCCCCGCCAGCACGGCGTAGCCGGCCAAGTCGGCGGCGATCCCATCGACCGTCTGTCGGCTCTCCAGATGATCCCGGAGGAACGCCTTCTTGGCCCGTTCCAGCTCCTGCGCGGTGACTCCCTGCTCCCGGATCTGCGCCATCTGCCCCCAAGCGGCCTCCAACGCGGCCTCCATCCGATCCGGATCCATCCGGAGGATCACGCCGAACAACCCGCGGGAGCGGGGGGTGAAATTCCAGGCCGATGCCGCATGGGCGATCCCCGTCTCCTGAACCCCCTTGTCCAGGCGGGAACCCCGCCCGCCCCCCAGCAGATAAGCCAATAGGTCGAGCGCCTCCAAGTCCGGATCGTTCAACTCCACCGAGTGGAAAGCGATCCCCGCCATCCCCAGTTGGATGGCCGCCTCCTGGGTCACCGACCGAGGGGAGAGGATCGGCGGCTCCTCCGGCAGAACCTCCAGAGGAACCCGCCCCGGAGAAAGGTCGGCGGTCAACGCCTCGACCCGGGCGATCACCTCCGGCGCCGAGATGTCCCCGACCACCGCCAGGGTGATGGTGTTGGGGTGATAATGGGCCCGGTAGTAGCGTTCCAAATCCTCCCGCGTCAGGGCGGAGACCAACGGCTCGTAGCCGATGATCGGGAGCCGGTAGGGGTGCCGCTGATAGGCGGTGGAGAAAAGCAGGTCCCAGAGGATCCGGTCGGGATCATCCTCCCGGAGCTTCAGCTCCCGCAGGACCACCCCCCGCTCCTTGACGAACTCCTGCGGATCGAGTGAGGAATGAAACAGGGCGTCCACCATCAGATCCAGCCCCTGCGCCCAGAACTCCTTGTTGATCGTCAGGTCGTAGCTGGTGGTGTCGTAGGTGGTCGCCCCCTGGGAGGTGCCGCCGTAGGTTCGGGCTTCCCTTTCCACCTCCCCGACCGCCCGCCGCTGAGTCCCCTTGAACAGCATGTGCTCCAGCACATGGGAGATGCCGGTGCCGAGGAACTCCCCCTCGGTGGCCGAACCGGTCCCGACGACCGCCTGGATCGCGACCAAGGGATGGGTGGCGTCCTCCTCCACCAGCAGCGTCAGCCCCTGGGGGGTGACATGCCGGATGATCGGGGTGGGATGAAGTCCGTTTTGCGCCATGATGGATTGTCCCGCCTCCTCCAAGGAATGAGCCGGAAAAAAGCCGCCGCCTCCCGTCCCGGCCAGGGGAATGGCCCGGCAACCGGTCAGCAGGAGGAGAAAGGCAAAAAGGGTTACGAGCGTTTTCGGTTCTCGCGAAGCTTGCGCCGCCGCTGGGTGGACGGTTTTTCGTAATGCTTTCGGGCCCGAACGACCTTCAGGATCCCTTCCCGTTCCACCTTCTTCTTGAGGCGCCGGAGGGCTTTCTCGAGTGGTTCATTCTCACGCACTTCGACAATCGGCATGAATTTCACAACTCCTTTCTTTCAAACATGATAGCCGATCGCCGACGGGGAGTCAAGAAACCGCGCTCCGGCTATTCCTCGAGGCGGTAGCGGATCCGGAAGGCGTAATCGGCCGACTCCCCCTCCATGCCCGGGGGGAAAGCCGGATAGGGATCGGCGGAGCGGATCCCCTCCATCGCCAGCCGCTGCAGGAGAGGGTCGGTCGCGGTCAAGACCTCCCCCTGCTCCAGCCGGCCGCCGGCCTTCAAAACCAGCCGGACCTCGACCCATCCTTGGATCCGGTTTTCAGGATAGCGCAGATGAGGCTTGAGGTGTTCCCGGACCGCCTGCCGGTGGTCCAGCCGGGAGA
>PCVW01000012.1:0-8950 GCA_002787095.1 Candidatus Omnitrophica bacterium CG11_big_fil_rev_8_21_14_0_20_64_10
CGGGGAGATGGAGCTGGGGAGCTGGTACTGCCCGGGGGGGATCACCGCGATCACCGGCAGCAACGGCAAGTCGACGGTCGTCACCTTGCTCGGGAAGATCCTGGAAGCGGCGGGACGGGACGCGGTGGTCTGCGGGAACATCGGCACCCCCCTGACGGCGGTCCTCCACCGGATCACTCCCCGGACCGAGGTGGTGCTGGAGGTCAGCTCCTTCCAGTTGGAAGAGACCCTCTCCTTCCATCCGAAGATCGGCTGCCTGCTGAATGTCAGCCCCAATCATCTGGACCGGCACGGTTCGCTGGCCGGCTACCGGGCCGCGAAGGCCCGTCTCTTCGCCTGGCAGCGGCCGGGGGAGACCGCGCTGCTGAACGCCGATGATCCGGCCTGCCGGGTGATCGGCCGGAAACTGCCGGGGCGGGTGGTCTGGTTCAGCCGGAGCCGCCCGGTCGTCGGCAGCGTCCTGCAGGGGGGCCATCTCCGGGTCACCCTGCCGGATGGGTCCGGGACGATCTGCGCCTCCACCGAGCTTCCGAAGCAGGGGCTGCCGCACGAGGAGAACGGGCTGGCGGCCGGCGCCTTGGCCGCCCTGTTGGGGGTGCCGCCCGATCTGACGGGGCGGGTGCTCCGCGCCTTCCCGGGGCTGCCCCACCGGCAGCAGCCGGTCTCGACGATCCACGGGGTCACCTTCATCAACGACTCCAAGGCGACGACGCTGGAGGCGGGGATCGGAGCGATTGAGTCCATGCCGGGACCGGTCGTCCTGATCGCCGGCGGGCGGGACAAGGGGTCCGACTTCCGACCGTTGGCCCGCCTGGTCGGGAAACTCAAGGCGGCGGTGTTGATCGGGGAAGACGGTCCGAAGATCGGCGTCCCCCTCAAGGGGCGGGTTCCGCTGCATCGGGCGGCGGACATGGCGGAGGCGGTCCGCAAGGCGTTCGATCTGGCCGCCGAACGGGGGGTGGTCCTCCTGTCGCCGATGTGCACCAGCTTTGACATGTTCCGGGACTTCGAGGAGCGGGGGGACCGCTTCATCGAGGCGGTCCGCCGGCTGGAGTCGCCGGCCGCCGCCCCGCTCGGGGCGGGGGGCTGATGCGCTTCAACCGGCGGGGGCTTCTGATCACGACCCTTCTGCTGACTGCGCTGGGCGTCGTGATGGTTTACTCCACCAGCGCGGTCTACGCGCAGGACCGGACCGGGGACGCCGCCTATTTTCTCAAACGGCACCTCCTCTATCTGGTGATGGGGTTGGCCCTCTCGGTCTGGATTCTGGAACTGCCGGCCGGCCGGATCCGGAAATGGGTCAAGCCGATGCTCGGGGTGGCGGTCGCGCTGCTGGTGCTGGTGCTGATTCCGGGGATCGGCGCCCGGGTCTCGGGGGCGGCCCGCTGGTTCCGGCTGGGGCCCTTCAGCTTTCAGCCGTCGGAGTTCGCCCAGCTGGCGCTGATCCTTTACCTGGCCGACTTCCTGAGCCGGAAGCGGGCCGACCTGAACAACTTCCTGCATGGGCTGCTGCCGGTCCTGCTGGTCTCCGGCGGGACGATTGGCTTGATCCTGGTCGGGCCGGACCTGGGGACTTCGGTCGCGACCGCTTCGGTGGTCCTGATCCTTCTCTTCGTCGCCGGCGTCCGGGGAAAATTGATGGTCCCGATGCTGCTCTCGGCGGTGCCGCTGGTGATTGCCGGCGTGCTGCTCAAGCCCTACCGGATGCGCCGGATCGCCGCCTACCTGAATCCCTGGGCCGATCCGGAGGGGGCCGGCTTCCAGTTGATCCAGTCCCTGGTCGCCCTGGGGTCGGGCGGCTGGTTCGGGGTGGGGCTGGGGGAGTCCCGGCAGAAGCTGTTCTACCTGCCGGCGGCCCATACCGACTTCATCTTTTCGGTGATCGGGGAGGAGCTGGGTTTCTTCGGCGCCACCGCGGCGCTGCTGCTTCTTTTGGCGCTGGCCTGGTTCGGCCTGCAGGTGGCGATGCGGGCCCCCGACACCTTCGGTTTCTTCGCCGGGGTCGGGATCGTCTCCCTGCTGATGCTGGAGGCGCTGATCCACATCGGGGTGGCCGGCGGCGCTTTGCCGACCAAGGGGTTGCCGCTGCCGTTCATCAGCTACGGCGGGACCGCCCTGATCATCAACCTGGCCAGTATCGCGATCCTGCTCCATTTATCCAAGGGGCCGGAGGCGGAAGCGGCGCTGGAGATCCGCCGATGACCTTCCTCCCGCTCATTCATATCCCGACAGCGGCTCCGCGGGTCACTCCTGGTTCGCGGTCCGATCGTTCGGCTGTTGGACGCGGAGGAGCGCAGCGGCGGTGAAGGTGCTGATGGCGGCGGGGGGGACCGGCGGGCACCTGATCCCGGCGGCCGCGCTCGCCCGGCAGCTGGGTTCCGTTGCCGCCTGCATGCTGGTCACCTCCGAGCGGCCGGCCGACCGGATGCTCGGAGGCGACTTTCCGGGGGAGTGGGAGCGCTGCGGGGTGGAGCCGTTCTTCCCGCTGAGCCGCTGGCTGCGGCCGGCCGCCTGGGGCCGCCAGCGCCGGGCGTTCGCCGAGGCGCGCCGGCTGTTGGAGCGGACCGCGCCGGACGCGGTGGTCGGTTTCGGCGGCTATGTGAGCGCCTACACGGTCTGGGCCGCCTCCCGGCGCCGGATCCCGACGGTGATCCACGAGCAGAACCTGCTGCCGGGACGGGCCAACCGGTGGCTGGCCCCCTGGGTCAGCGGGGTGGCCCTCTCTTTCCCGGAGAGCGCCGGCCGATTCCGGGGGGCCCGCCGGATCCAGTGGACCGGCAACCCTGCTTCGGAGGGGATGACGCTGCCGGAGCGGGCGGCGGCCCGTCGTCAGTTGGGGTTCGACGCCGGCCGTCCGCTGCTGCTGGTGATGGGGGGCTCACAGGGCTCGGTCCCGATCAACCGGCTGGCGGAGGGGATGTGGGAGGCGGCCGGGATCGGCGGCGGGGCGATCCAGTTGCTTCATCTGGCCGGCTCGGCGCCGGAGGCGCAGCGCCTGCAGGGGGTCTATCGGGGGCGGGGGATCCCGGCCCGGGTGGAGCCGTTCTTCAAGGAGATGCCGCTGGCGCTGGCCGCGGCCGATCTGGCGGTGGGGCGGGCGGGCGCCACCTCGATCGCGGAGCTGGTCCGGGCCGGATTGCCGGCGATCCTGATCCCGTATCCGCATGCCGGCGGACATCAGCGGGCCAACGCCGGCTGGATGGAGGCGGTCGGGGGGGCGGTGACGCTGGAACAGCAGGGATTGACCGCCGAGCGGCTCGGGCGGACGGTCGGGGAGCTGATCGGCTCCCCGGAGCGGCTGAATCGGATGCGCCGGGCGCTGCGGGAACGGCGGGAAGGGGCCGGCAAGGTTCCTTTGGCTGCCTGGTTGTGCGAGTTGGTTGAACGTGACGCGCTGCGTTAGAATAGAGGGAAGATGGCGAAGAAAAAGGGGATTCATTTGATCGGGGTCGGCGGCATCGGGATGAGCGGTTTGGCCCGGTTGCTGGCGGCCCGCGGCTGGCCGGTCTCCGGATCGGACGTTCAGGACGGCCCGCTGCTGAAGTCCCTTCGCCGCGCGGGGGTCCGGATCCGGATCGGTCATCGGTCTGAGGGGATCCGGGGCGCCGGCACTGTGGTCTACTCCTCCTCGATTGCTCCGGCCAACCCGGAGCTGATGGCCGCCTTCGATCGGGGACTGACCGTCCTGCACCGGGGGCAGATGGCCGCCGCCCTGGCGCGCGGCCGCCGCCTGATCGCGGTGACCGGCGCCCACGGCAAGAGCACCACCTCGGCGATGATCGCCGACCTCCTTTTCCGCGCCGGCTGGGACCCGATGGTGCTGCTCGGCGCGGAGCTGCCGGCGATCGGCGGCAACGCCCGGATGGGGGCGGGCCGCTGGGCGGTCTTCGAGGCGGATGAATCGGACAACTCCCTTCTGTGGCTGAAGCCCTCGGTCGGGCTGGTCACCAACATCGACGACGAACATCTGGATTACTTTCGTAACCGGGAGGAGATTCTCCGGATGGTAGCCGGTTTCACCGGACGGATCGCGCCGTCCGGGACGCTGATCGGCTGCTCCGACGATCCGCAGGTGGCGGAGTTATTGGGATCGGTCTCCCGGAGAACCCTTTCCTACGGCTTCAATTCGGGGGCGGCGGTCCGGGCCGAGGGAGTGGAGTTGGGACCGGAGGGGAGTTCCTACCGCTGCTGGATCAACGGCGCCGAGCGGGGAGAGGTGGTGCTGAAGGTGATCGGCCGGCACAATGTCCTCAACAGTCTCGGGGCGATCGCCGCGGCCGAGGCGATCGGGTTGGACTTCGACCGGGCCCGGGCCGGTCTGGCGCAGTACGCCGGCATCCGCCGCCGTTTCCAGCCGCTGGGGTCGGTCGGCGGGGCGATGGTCTTCGAGGATTACGGCCACCATCCGGCCGAGGTGGAGGCGACTCTGGGGATGGCCCGGCTCTGGCCGGACCGGCGGGTGATCTGCGTCTTCCAGCCCCACCGCTACAGCCGGACCCAGCATTTGATGGACCGCTTCGGCGCCAGCTTCAAGCGGGCGGATCAGGTGATCCTGCTGCCGATCTACGCCGCCAGTGAGGCGCCGGTCGAGGGGATCGGGCCGCAGCAGCTGTGCGCCCGGATCGTGAGCGCCGGCACGCCGGCCCGGATCCTGACGGCCGATCAGATCCTGTCCCGCCTGCCGAAGGAGCTGCTGCCGAACGACCTGGTGCTGTTCATGGGGGCCGGCTCCGTCGGGGCGTTGGCCCACCGGTTCGTCGCCCGTTTTGGAGAGAAGACGTCCGGAAAGGAGCAGGGTGCCCTCCTCCCCGTCGCTTGAGCTGTTCGGCCGGGTGCCCGGGGTGCGGCTGCGCCGGGACGAGCCGATGTCCCGCCACACGACCCTGCGGCTCGGCGGCCCGGCCGAGTTGTGGGCCGAGCCGGAGAGCGACCACGCGCTGGCGGAGCTGCTGCGGCTGGCGCGGGAGGAGCGGGTGCCGGTGACGGTCATCGGCGGCGGGGCCAATGTGCTGGTGCGGGACGAGGGGATCCCCGGACTGACGATTCACCTGGGCCACCGCAGTTTCTTTCAGTCCCGGCGGACGCCGGCCGGGCTCTGGGCCGGGGCGGGGCTGTCGCTGGAGTGGCTGATCAAGGCGGCGTCCGAGCAGGGGCTGGCGGGGCTGGAGTTCCTGACCGGTGTGCCGGGCCGGGTCGGCGGGGCCGTCTGGATGAACGCCGGCACCCGGGATGATGCGGGTCGGATGCGCTCGATGGCGGATGTCGTCGAATCGGTTCAGGTCATGGGGCGGGACGGCCGGCAGCGCTACCTCTCGGCCGAGCAGATGGGGTTCCGTTACCGGGGGACCGGCCTGCGGGACGAGATCATCCTGGGAGCGGAGTTTCGATTGGAGCCGGACGATCCGGACCGGATCGAACAGCGGATCAAGGCGTTGTGGGACACCAAGCGCCGGACCCAGGACTGGTCGGCGCCGAGCGCCGGCTGCATGTTCAAGAATCCGTCGTCGGACCGTTCGGCCGGCTGGATGATTGATCAGGCGGGATTGAAGGGGGTTCGGGTGGGCGGCATGCAGATCTCCCCGAGGCATGCCAATTTCATGATTCATGTGGAGCGGGCCACCGCGGCCGACGCGTTGGCCCTGATGGAGACGGCGCGCCAGCGCGTGCACCGGCAGTTCGGGATCTGGCTCGAGCCGGAGATCCGGATTCTGCCGCCGCCCGCGCTGCAGGGGGAGGGACAACCATGAATCAGCCGTTTGCTCGGGGAGAAATGGTCGGGGTGCTGTGCGGCGGGCCTTCGGCGGAGCGGGAGATCTCGCTGCGCAGCGGTCAGGCGGTCTTCGAGGCGTTGCGGGCCGCTGGCCGCCCGGTCAAGTTGGTGCCGCTGTCGGAACGGGCGGGGGAGGCGAAGGGGCTGATCCAGGCGGCCGGGATCGGGGTCGCCTTCATCGCCCTCCACGGACCGTTCGGAGAGGATGGCACGGTGCAGGCGCTGCTGGAAACGCTCGGGATCCCCTACACCGGTTCCTCGGTCGAGGCCTCCCGCTACGCGATGGACAAGATCTTCTCCCGCCGGCGCTGGGCGGCCGCCCACCTGCCGATTCCCCAATGGCGGCTGGCCGAGGGGATCAACGCCGAGTCCCGCGCCCAGGGGATGCGCTTTCCGCTGGTGATCAAGCCGGTGGGTCAGGGCTCCTCCTTCGGGATCAGCTTCGTGGACACCCCCCAGCAGTTCGCCGAGGGGATCCGCCGGGCCGCCGAATACGGCGACCGGGTGATCCTGGAGGAGTTCCTCTCCGGGGTGGAGCTGACGGTTGGGATCCTGGAAGGGCGGGCCCTGCCGGTGATCCAGGTGGTGCCGAAGCGCCGCTACTACGACACCGTCGCCAAGTACGAGCCGGGGATGTGCAGCTACCTGGTGCCGGCTCCGCTGTCGGATGCGGCGGCCCGCACCGCGCAGACCCTGGCGCTGGCGGCCCACGAGGCGCTGGGCTGCGGCGCTTTCTCCCGCGTGGACATGATCTGGACCGCCGAGCGGGGGCCGGTCCTGCTGGAGATCAACACGATCCCCGGCATGACCGCCTCCTCGCTGCTGCCCAAGGCGGCCGCCGAGGCGGGGATTGATTTCCAGACCCTTTGTCTGAAGATGCTCGACTCCGCGACCGCCCGGCTGAGCGCCGCCGGCTCGGCCGGGGGGGGAGGGGATTTGAACGGATGAGAGGCCGCCGCCCCTCCTTCTCGACCCGGCAGGTGATGCTGAGCGTCGGGATCCTCTTCTCGGCCCTCTTGGCCGGCGGGGTGGTCACCTCCCTGCGGGCGATGGCCGACGCGCCGGCCTTCCAGGCCCGGGAGGTGGATGTGGCCTGGGTGGACGACCTCAACCGGGAGCGGGAGCGGTACCGGCTGACGCCGCCGGTCTCCATCTTCCGGATCAACCTGGAGGGGGTGCAGGAGGCGATCGCCTCCCGCTATCCGACCGCTCAGGTGCAGGCGGTCCGTCGGGTTCTCCCCAACCGGTTGGTGGCGGAGGTGGTCTCCAAGCGGGTGATCGCCCAGATCAACGCCGCCGGCGGTTTCTATCCGGTCGGGGCGGAGGGAACGATCCTGGCCGAGCCCCGTTCCAGCCCCTGGCCGGACCTGCCGGTCCTGCATCTGCGGATGGTCCAGCCCCGCTTCGCCGTGGGGGAGCCGTGCGATCATCCCCTTTTTCCGCCGGTCAGCCGGCTGTTGTCGGCGGTCCACCGCAGCCGGGGATTGGCGGGGCACGCGGTCCGGGCGGTCACTTTCCGGGGGCGGACGCTGGTGCTGGCGCTCGACTCGGGGGTGGAGGTCTGGTTCGACAAGGACCAGGTGGAGGAGAACTGGAAGCGGCTTGGACTGCTGCTGACCAGCTCCCCGAAGGTGTTGGACGAAGCGGCCTATCTGGATGTCCGCTTCAGCCAGCCGACGATTGGACCCAAGCCGGAGCCGAAGCAGAAGAAGGGGCGCCGATGACCCCGCGCGCCTATTGGTTGGCCGGCCTGGAACTGGGCCAGCGGCAGTTCACCGCCGCGGTGGGGCAGTGGAGCGCCGTCCCGGCCGGCAAGAACGGTCGGTCGTCCGGGGGACGCCTGCTGGTGCAGGCGGTCGGATCGGTCCCGGCCCAGGGGATCTCCGCCGAGGGGATCAGCAACGCGATCGAGGCGGCCGACGCGGTCGTCCGGCTGATGCGGGGGTTGGAGCGGATGCTGGACATCAAGCTGCCGATCGTCGCCACCGCGGTGGACAACAGCCAGGTGCAGGGGATCAACGCGACCGCTTCGGTCCCGCTGAAGGACCCCTCGATCGGGATCGTCCAGCAGGATGTGGAACGGGTGATTCAGACTTGCCGGACCCTCTCGCTCGATTACGACCGGCAGATCCTGCACGCCTTCCAGCGCGGCTTTACGGTGGACGGCCAGCCTCGCGTCAAGAATCCGATCGGCCTTTACGGCCGGAAGCTGACCGCCGAGCTGCATCTGGTGACGGCCCTGACCGGCACGGTGCAGAACCTGACCCGGACGCTGAACCGGGCGGGGCTGGAGGTGGAGGGGCTGTTTCTGCCGGCGGTGGCCGCCTGCGAGGCGGTGCTCTGCGACCTGGACCGGGACCTGGGGGTGACGCTGATCCGGATCGGGGATTTCCAGACCGAGGCGGCGCTGTACGCCGACGGGGTGATCCGGGAGACGGTCCTCTTTCCCTGGGGCAAGCAGCGGCTGGCGGAAGGCTTAAGCCGGTCGCTGAGGATCCCCCGGGCGGCGGCGGTGGAACTGCTGGAGAAGACCCGCAGTCTGGAGGAGAACTCCGCCTGGAACAAGCAGCAGATCGAGGCCGCCAGCGGCGAGATTGCCCACACCTTTTCACACGGCGACATCGCCCGGCTGCTGCGGGGGCGGGTCGAAGGGTTCCTCCAGCAGCTGCAGCGGCGGCTGGCGGCCAGCCCCCATTTCCGGGATTCCGCCTCCGGCGTGGTGATGGTGGGACGGCTCGCGGGGTTGGAAGGGTTCCTGGAGATGGCGGAGACCCGGATCAACCTGCCGGTGCGCTTGGGGGCGCCACGGGACCTGGAGCTGGGGGGGGATGTGCGCCTGACCAGCGCCCACACGACGGCGGTGGGGCTGCTGCGCTGCGCTGCCAAGGTCCGCCTGCCGCAGGCCCGCCCCTGGCCGGCCTCCTGGATGGGGCAGTGGGTGGAGCGGGGCCGCCGGCTCCTGGAGGACTACTTCTAGAAGCTCAGGCCGAACTTCTGAGGTACCGTTTCCGGGAGTGCCAGGTTCAGGCGCCGAACCCGGCACTCCCGGAAACGGTACCGGGTGGTACGGTACCGGGTGGTACGAGTCGGCTCAGGATCACCCGCTCCAGCTCCTCAAGGACGAACGGCTTGGTGATGTAGTCGGCCGCTCCCAGCCCCTTCGCCAGATCGAAGACATTT
>PCVW01000012.1:8971-23518 GCA_002787095.1 Candidatus Omnitrophica bacterium CG11_big_fil_rev_8_21_14_0_20_64_10
CGCGGCGGTGACCATGATCACCGGGCTCTGCAGCTTGCCTCGCACCCGCCGCAGCACCTCGATGCCGCTCAATCCCTCGCCCATCCGGATGTCCAACAGGATCAGGGCCGGCTTTTTCTCCAGGGCGGTCTCCAGTCCCGTCTTGCCGTCGGAGGCGGTCAGCACCTCCAGCCCCTTGCCCTGAAGGTACTCCTTCAGGAAGTCGGTCACCTCCAGTTCGTCGTCCACAATCAGAATCTTCTTAGGCGGCATGCGGCATCTCCTCTATCCGCTGGATGACTTGATCCATTTGAAGCGGCTTGCTCATGAAGCTGCAGCCGCTGATTTCCCGGCAGGCCTGCTCGATCGCCTCCACCTGGGTCGCCAGCCCCGTGATCATGATCGCCGGGATCCCCGGCTGAATCTCCCGGGCCGCCTTGAGGAACTCCAGGCCGGTCATCTTCTTAAGCCGGTAATCAATCAGCAGGAACTCCGGCGGGGTCTCCCGCAGCCGGGCCAGCGCCTCTTCTCCGCTGGCGGCGGTCCGGACCGTGTATCCTCGCGCCTCCAGGGCGAACTGGGTGATCTCCAGAATCTCCTGCTCGTCGTCAACGACCAGGATGCCCGGCATGGCGCTCCTTTCGCGAAAGGGGTTCTACCGCGCTGTCCAGCCGCTCCAGAGGGAACGGCTTGAGCCAGACGGCATCCGGCCGATTTCGGTCCCGGCGTTTTGAATGGGCGTCGGTTTCCGTCGCCAGCAGCACCAGCCGGCTGGTCGGGGAGGCGGCCCGGAGTTTTCGGATCCAGCCGCCGGCGTTTCCGGAGACCGGCGGGGTGTCGAGGAAGATCCAGTCCGGTTTTTCCCGAGCCGCCAGCGTCAGCGCTTCTGCCTCAATCGCGCAGCCCCAGGCCCGGGCTCCGAGCCGTTCCAGATGTTCCCGGATCAGCGGCCCGGAGAGGTCCGCTTCGTCAATCACCAGGCAGCGGTTGGAAGGGACCGGCTTCCGGACCTCCCTTTCCAGGGCCATTTGGAGGATGGGGATCGCCAGCCTCGTCAGGGTGATTGGTTTTCGAAGCACCCGGCGGACCGGATAGCGGACCGAGAGGGCCAGCTCCATCCCCCGGGGCCGGTCAGCGGGGGCGGCGGTCAGTCCGATCCAGGGGGCTTCCGGCGCCCGGTTTTTCAACCGTTCCAGAAAGTTGGCCGGCATCCGTCCCTGGAAGGAGAGATCCAGAATCGCCAAATCCGGCTTCCGCCGCTTGATCCACGCCTCCGCTTCGGCCGTTGTCGAGAAAGCGACCGCCTCAAAACCGATCCCTTCGAAGAAGCGGGCCATCCATTCGGCGGCATCCGGCTCCTCATCCAGGATCAGCAGGCGAAGCGCCCGTCCTCGCGGCCGGACCATTCTCCAGATCGCCTGCAGCTCCTCCATCTCCCGGGTTTCCCGGAGGGCGCGGGTCGCCTGCCGGCTCGGCAGCCCGGCCCGGGCTTGGGCCGCTGCCTGAAGGAGACTTAGCCCATACAGGCCCATGTAGAGGAAGAGTCCCGGCTCCTCGGCCCGGGGGGTATCCAGCGCTAGGATTCCCCAGAGCCCGCCGTTGACCGGAATCGGGATCACCAGGTTCACCCCCAGCCGGTCCAGCTGTTTCAGCAATGCCTCCGAGTCAGCGGCCGAGAGTCCCTTCAGGGTCAGATGGGAACGAACCAGCGGGCCGTTTTCGAACAACCAACAAAAGAGGGGATGCTTTCCCGGAAGGGCGGCGTCAGCCGGATGGGTGGCAGCGATCCGCTCGAAGTGGTCCTGCCGCGCCCCATAGAGGAAAGCCCGGCGGCTCAGCATGCAGATCGCCAAAAAGTCGGTCAGTTCCATCTCTCCCGGCTCTTCCGGGACGGGGTCGTCGGCATCGATCCCTAGCCAGATGGTGGGCTCCTCCCCGCCGCAGAGCTGTTGGATCTCCTGCCGGAAACGGATCATGTCGGGCGGGGGAAGCGTCTCCCCGCTGTCGGAGGCGATCGCCTCGAGATGGCGGAAGTGCCGGCGCCAGTTGATCATCCGGCCCAGAATACCCGCTCCGCTTCCCCCGGTCAAGCGCCGCGGGCTTGGAGCAGAACCACCGGGATCTCCCGGACGCGGGCCAGGGATTTGTCGGTTGCGACGAAGGCGGAGGCAGAACAATAATCTATCTGCAAATAATATGCAAAAAGGACTTGACAAGTGGTCTCCTCATGGGGTAGAGTTGCTGGTGCAGCAAACAATTTGATTCCCCGATAAACCGACAGCCGACGCTCCATCGGCTTGAGGTTCCACTCCCTCCCCAGGGAAGCGGAAGGCAAGTCAGCCGGATGCTGACGCGCAAAGCCACGGGTCCTGAGTGAAGTCGAAGGACAGCCGGGCCGCCGAGGGAAATAACCCGAGGTTCTCATGGCGGCAGCGCGTCCGACAAGCAGGCGGTTCACTTCCAGCTGGTCCTGGCCGGTCCAGGCGGTTTCCCTGACCACCTCGGCCGTCTTCCTCCTTTTGCAGATTCCCGCTCCGGCGATCGCCGAGCCGGTCCAGCCCCTCTCCTCGCTGGAGCAGGAAGGGGACAACCTTTCCTTGGAGCAGATGCAGGCATCCCGGGGCGCCGCCGCCGGCCTGCTGGCCCAGATGACCGCGCTGCAGCAGGCCCTTCAGCAGAACAGCCCGGCCCCGGCCGATCCCGAAGCGGCGGCCGCTCGCTTCCGGGCCGATGAACCCCGTTTCCTTTCGATCGGGGACGACCGGGCTTTCTCTCCGGAGGGAGAGAGTTTCGGGATCATCCTGTCGGTGAAGCTCAACGACACCGACCGCCGGCATTCCCTGGTGGTCAAGCAGGATGGGTCCGGCTGGGAGTATGACTTCGGCTTTCACCAATCGGAGAAGGCTTTCTTCATCAACCTGGAGGGGATCGGAGCGGTTTTCGCCAAGTCGGCCGGCCCGATCACCGCCGGCCGCTGGTATACGGTGGAGGCTTGGGTGGACCGGGCGGCCGGCACCCTGAACATCCGGGTGGATGAGGGGCCGGTGGACAGCATGGCGGTTGCCGGGTCGGTCTCCCGCGCCTCTGCCCCGGTGCAGGTCGGCTGGAACGGCGTCAATGGTGGCCACTTGGATGGAGCGATCTCCGGCCTGACCTTCTGGAAGGGGACCCCCGATCAGGCGGTGACGCCGGACTTGGGGGCTTCGGAAGGGGCCGGGCCGCCGGACCCTCAGCCTCAGCCCGATCCGGAACCGACGCCTCAGCCGACACCCCATCCCCAACCGGCCCCCACCGGCGCCGGGGTGGTCGGGGAGGCGATCAGTTTCTCCGGGCAGTCCGCTGACGCGGTGACCCTTCCTTCCGATGAGCGGTTCTCCGCCGGTCCGGCCGGTTTCGGGATCTCCCTCTGGGTGAACCTGAATGAGACCGAAAGTCGTCAGGGACTGGTCGTCAAGCAGGATGCCAACGGCTGGGAGTATGAGCTGGCCTACCACCAGAGCGAACACACCTTCTTCCTCAATGTGAATGGCCTGGATGCTCTTTTTGCCGCCGCTCATCGGAACCAAATTCGGGCCGGGGAATGGAACCTCCTGACCGCCTGGTACGACGCGGCCGCCGGCACACTCAACATCCAGGTCAACGATGACCCGGTGGAATCGAAGCAGGTGTCCGGCGCCCCGGTGATCGCTCCGGCAGTCTCCCTGCAGATCGGCTCCAACGGGGCCGGCGGGGCGTATCTCAACGGCCGGCTGGATGAGGTGCGCTTCTGGGAGGGCTCCCCCTCCAGCTCCAGCGAAATCGCCCATGCCGGGTTCGAGAACGGGGAGGTCCGGTTCGACTTCCCGCAACGCCCGGCCGACACCACCCCCCCTCAGATTGAGTTGGCGTCCGATTCGGTCGCCTCCGACGAAACCTATCTCCTTCAACTGACCGCCGACGGCGCCCCGCTTTCCGAGATGTTCTGGCGGCTGGGGCGGGGGACGCATCGTTTCGTCGCGGAGGCGGAGGATGATGCCGGCAACCGTTCCCGGGCGGCCGTGACGGTCCGCCGGGAAGGGGAGCTGCCGGAGCCGGTCGATCCGCCGGCCATTCCGGCCGGCGACCGGGTGACCCAGACCCTGACCGACGGCTCCACCGCCATCTATGTGAATGGGGCGCTGGTGGAGGTTCGCCGGACTGACGGCAGCCGCCTGATCGCTCCGACCCTCGATGAAACCGGAGAGGTCCGTTCCGGCTGGGTGGAGTTTTCCGACGGTACCCTGAACTATCTGGAAGAGGGGGAACTTCGCTGGAGTCGGACCCCCCTCGGGGCGGTCAGCTGGTTCTTTGAGGATGGCTTGCTGGAGGCGGTCCGTTCCATCGCCGGGACGGTGACCGCCTACGCCTACCGGCTGGATGCTAACGGGCAGGTGGACCGGGTGATGCTCTCCACGGCGGAGGAGACCCTGCTGCTGGATCCGGACGGATCGGTGATCGCCCGGACCGACGCCGCCGGGCAGCCGCTGGAGGGGACTGTCCCCCCGCCACAAGACCGGCGGGCAGGCGAAGTGGGACTGTCCCCGGACTCGCTGACTTTGATCGAGCAGGCGGGGCGGGTGACCGGCCTGGCGGTTGAGCGGGACGACTTGGTCCGGGAGTACGACACCGCCGGTGAGCTCACGGGACTGACCTTCACCGACGGGACCCGGTTGAACTTCGCTGACGGGACCCTGGTTTCGGTGACTCTGCCTGACGGCCGGGTGATCGAGGAGGGAACTTTCGACGATCAGAACCGGCTCCTTTCCGGCCGGATGACTTTGGCCGATGGAACGGTGATCCGCTACGCCGAGGGGGCCCCGGCCGAGTTGATGCTGACCGACGGAAGCGCCTACGCCCTGGAACAGGTTTCGGATGGCTGGCGGGCTCAGTTGGTTGGGGGGCCTGACCCCAGCGGTTCGGGGTCAGGCCCCCTGACCGAGCTGATCTACGACACCGACTGGCGGCTCCGCGCCGCCCTCCGTTCCGACGGAGCCGAGCTGTCGTATGACGCCAACGGCCGGCTGATGATGCTGATTGACGCCTCGGGTCTGACCACCTCCTATGCCTACAACGAGGCGGGGCAGTTGACCAGCGCCCTCTCTGCCTCCCCCGATCCGGCGGTGGAACCAATCCGGACCGAGTACGCCTACGGAAAAATCCGCCGGGTTTTACGGGGGGAGACCCTCCTGTACGAACACAGCTACGAGTTCGATCCGGACGGCGCCGAGGTGACGGTGATCCATGATTTGAGCCAGAGCGTCACCAAGCGATACCGGGCCGGCCTCCTGATCTCCCAGACCGACCCCGAAGGGGCGGTCACCACCTACCGCTATACAAACGATCCGGCGGGGGATGCCGACCCGATGCACCGCTCCGACGCCGCCCAGCAACTGCTGCCGGACGGCACCCAGGTCACCTACGACCCGCGGAATCAGTGGCAGCCGATGGAGGCGGCTCTGCCGGATGGCTCCCGCTTGCAATTTACAGGCGGGGCTCTCTCCGGCTGGGTCTTGCCGGACGGCACGGCGCTCAACCGGATCTCCGACTCCGCCTTTCCGGAGAACCTCCTGCCGCAGGGGGACTTTGCCGATTGGCCGGCCGGCTCCCCGGTGCCGGCCGGCTGGTGGGATCAGATCGGGACCGGCGCGACGCTGACCCCGTCAGAGGAGCCGACCCCGACCGGGGAGCGGGCGGTGGTCCTGACCGCCGGCCCCGGCGCCGCCTGGTTGACCAGCCCCAGGACCCAGCATCCCGACTTCGTGGAGCATCCGGAGCGCTACCTCAACAAGACGGTGACCCTCGGCGCTTGGGTGAAGAGCGACCAGCCGGGGGCGATCCGATTGGCGATCGTCGGCAATGTCGGCCCGACCCAGGTTTTTTCCACCTCGCACTCCGGCTCGGGGGAGTGGGAGTTCCTCTGGGTCACCAAGCGGATCATTTACTCCGAGAGTCAGATGATGCTGGGGGTGGAGGTGGCGCCCCAGGCCTCCGCCTCGATCGGCCGGCTGGCCCTCTTTGAAGGGGAGCGGCCGATCCCCTGGGAGTCCCCGGATGGCGCCGTCATTTCGAGCCCCAATAATGTCATTTCGAGCGAAGCGAGAAATCTCTTCGGTGGGCTAAGCGCCGAAGAACTGCTCCTGATCGAGCAGCATCCGGTCCTCCAGGCCCTGCAGCTGCCCGACAGCTACCGGTCTTTGACCCGGATGGTGGACCAGGGCTTCCTGCAGTTGGGGTCAGACCCCCCTGTCCCCACGAGGACAGCGGGGTCTGACCCTGTGCTGGCGGGCTCCGAAGTAACCTACCAGGGGAAATCCCGCGGCGCCTTCAGCTACCGCTACGAAGGGGAGCTGACCGAGGTGACCGATGGGGCGGGGGTGACCCGCGCCTATGACAGCGCCGGCCGGATGGTGGGGATCACCCAACCGGACGGCACCCGCTACGAGATCCGCCACGCCGATGACAGCGGAGAAGAGGTGATTGTGCAGACCCTCTCCCGCCGGATACTGGAGGACGGCACCACCCTGAGCTACAGCGCCGGCCGCTTGAGTGAGATCCTTCTGCCGGACGGCCGGGTGATCACCGACTTCACCGTGGACGCCAACGGTCTGCCGATCCGGGCGACCCTGCGTTCCCCCGGAGGAACGGAGGAAGTGGTGCAGAACGGGGCCCTGGTGGAGGTGACTCGGGCCGATCAGGTGAAGCTCCTCTACCGGGAAGGGATGTTGGCCGAGCTGGCTCTGCCGGAGACGGTGGTCAGCTCCACCGCGATCTCCGGCGTCACCCTGGATGCGGAAGGAAAACTGTCCGACGGTGAGATCCTCCTTTCCTCCGGAGACCGGCTGATCCTCTCGGGCGGCCGGTTTGTCTCCGCCCGGCTTGCCGACGGCGCCGAGGTCCGCTCGGTGGAGCTTGAGAACGATCAGGTGACCGGCGCGACCCTCTCGGTCGCCGGCTCCTCCGCCACCCTGAGTGATGCCCGGGATGTGGAGGTTCGGCTCCCCAGCGGCCAGGAGTACCTGTACCGCTACGCCGCCGACGGCAGCGCCCCGGAGACGATGACCTTCCGGGACGATTTTTCCGACGGCAACCTGCTCGGCTGGCAGACGGTCGGCAGTTGGTCGGTGGAAGGGGGCCGGCTCAAGGGGGTGGAGCGGAACGCCGGCAACTGGGTGCAGGGGTACGCCCGGACGGGGCTGAACTGGGCGGACTACACTGCCTCCACCCGCTACACCCTGGATGAGATCAACCCCTCCGGCGGCAACACCCAGCTGATCTTCCGCTACCAGGACGAGAACAACCATTACTTCATGCAGGTGATCCGCCGCACCAGCGACCCCCACCAGGGGTGGAGCTTGCTCTTTGGCGGCCGGGTAGGGGGCCAGTACTTCGAAAAACAGTGGTTTGCCCTCCCGGGCTTCCGGGACGGGGTGCCGCAGAGCCATGATCTGCAGGTGGCGGTTGCCGGCTCCACCTTCCGCTTCTTCGTGGACGGCCGATTCGTCGGGGAGTCCTCCGATGGCCGGCTGACCCGCGGCTCGGTCGGCTTCGGCCTGGACAACTCGGTGGTCCGCTTCGATCAGATCGAGGTGGCTTTCCCCGGCGAGGATCTGCGGGACCCGGCCACCCGCTCGGTGGATTTCGCCCTGGCCGGCCTGCGGCAGGTGACCGCCGCGGTCTCGGCCACCCTCGAGAACCTGGGAACTCTGCCGGGGCAATTCAACCCGGATGAAGTGGAGCCCACCTCGGTCCGGATTCTCGGCGAATCCACCAATCCGGCGGTGCAGGCGGCCGTGGAGGCGATCCGCTCCGTCACCGCCGACCCTTCGCTCACGGTGATGACCGAGCGGGACGGCGACGGCAAACTGCTCACCACCACCTCGGCCGACGGCACGACGACTGCTTACAACGACGCCGGCAAGCCGGGCATCCGGTACGACCGGCAGGGGGCCGAACAGCTTCGCTACCAGTACGATGCCGCCGGCTATCTGACCGGCGTCACCTTCGTCGGGGCCCGGGCCCACCTGGAGGCGCAGATCACCGCCCTCCAGACGGAGGTGCAGCGCCGCTCCACCTTCGCCCTGGAACGGCTGGCCCAGCAACGGGGGGTGGTGTTGGGGGATCTGAAGGTTCAGATTGAAGTTCAGCGGGAGTTGCTTGCGAACCAGGCCGACGCTCTCTCCGGCCAGTTAAGCGCTCTGGACGGCACCCCAGTGCACGGCAAGGCGGCCCGTCAGCAAAAGTCCCAGGCCCTCGACCAGATCCGTGGAGGGATCAACCAGGTGCGCCTGGCCCAGGGGGAGCTGGAGCGGCAGTACGCTGAGCTTTTGAGCGATCTGGACGGGCAGGTGGCTTCGGCCCACGCCCAGATTGAGCAGGAGAGCGCCGCCGCCCTCGCCCAAATCGCAACCCAGCGCCAACAGTTCATTCAGAACCTCCTCCGGCAGGAGTTGACCCCCCTCTTGTACGAACAGTTCCGCTCCGGCATCGGCCGGGACCCCAACGCCGAGGAGATCGCCCAAATGATCGCCTCCTTCACGCGGGCAGAGGGGCCTGACCCCAGTGTTTCGGGGTCAGGCCCCTCGGAGGACTTGGTGGTCCAGATTGATCTGCCGGCGATCCGCCGGGCGATCACCGAGCTGCCGGACTACGACGCCCGGGTGGCGGAGGTGGCGGCGATCCGCTCCGGCGTCCGGGACTGGCTGACCGATTATCTGGCCGCGGGGTCTGACCCCTTGCAAATGTTGGCCTCTCTCGGCTTGACCTCCGAGGAGGTTGTCACCCTCACGGCCGCCGACGCCGAGCGGATCCTCGGCTGGCTGGACTCCCGTTCTCTGCACTTCGGGCACTCCGCCTTCCTGGCCCTCAAGGAGCTCCTGGCGGCCCACGGGGGGCCTGACCCCGGCGCTTTGGGGTCAGGCCCCAGCGGGGTTTTTGTTCCCGACACCGTCTCGCTGGCCGTCCAGACGATCCTGATTGACATCCTGGTCGGGGTGCTCAACCCGAAGGTCTCCGAGACCGCTGAACTGGAGCTCTCCCTCTACGCCCTCAACAAGGTGGCGGGACTGTACAACCTCACCACCACTCCGTCGGAGGTCTCCTTCAAAGATTTCCGCTCCATGCTCTCCGACGGCCCCGCCATCGCCCACATCAATGGCAACCATTACATCCTGGTCACCCACATCGCCGAGGACGGCACGGTCACCTACCGGGAGCCCAACAAGGGGCCGGCCGGCGAGACGCTCACGATGACCCAGCAAGAGTTCGAGCGGGTGTGGGAGGGGGTGGTGCTGACCCCCCGGGCCCCGCCGCGGAGCTGGCAGGCGCTGACCGACGCCGAAACCCAAGCCATCACCGGCTCCTTCTTCCCCCTGCTGATCCCGCTCTTCACGGCGATCCTCAGCGCGATGACGGCCGCCGTCGGGGCGGTGGTGACCGCGATCGGGGCTGTAATCAGCTCGCTGGGCACCCTGATCACCGGAGTCTTCAACGCGATCGGCGGCGCTTTCACCGGGCTGTTCAATGGTTTAAGCGCCATCTTCTCCGGCAATTTTCTCTCGGGTCTGGCCACAATCGGCAAGGGGCTCCTCTCCGGGGTGACCGGGGTCCTTCAGGCCGGCGCCAACTTCCTGGGCTTTGGCTCCCTCTCTCAGCTTGGGACTCTCTCCGGCCTGCAAACAGCGCTGGGCTCCTTCGTCTGGAACACCGCGCTGCCGACCGCCCTGAACTTCGGTGTTTCCAAGGGGCTGGAGGCGCTGGGGGTGGACCCGGCGATCGCCGGGCTGGTGGGGGCCTTCGCCTCCGGCGGCATCGCCGGCACCTTCAACTCCGGCATCACCGCCGGCGGCCCCTTCGGGGACTTCCTGGCGGGCGGTTTCACAAGCGCTGCGATCGCCGGTACCCAACTGGGGTTGGCCGCCGTCGGCTTGGACCAGACCCTCGCCTCCCTTGCGGGCATAGGGGTCGGCACCATCACGAGCAGTTTGACCTCAGGGGTCAACATCTATGACCCGGCCACCGGTGCCCTCAAGGATCACCTTACCGGCTTAAACGCCTTGGGTTACACGCTTTCCACGCAATTAGCACCCACTCTGGCTGGCGAGCTCGCCTTCTACGGCATCCAACGTCTGGGGGAGAGTGTCGGCCTCGATCCGCGTCTGTCCCAACTAGCCGGCATGCCCCTCAAGGCAGGAATTGGCAATATTGCCAATCCGGGGCACACATCGAAGTCTGTGATGGATGCCATGGGAGACGGCCTCCTCCACGGGGCTACCAGCCTCGGGATCGACCTCCTGGGCGACGAGGTTGGCCTGGATCCCTTTACCCAGGCCCTCTCGGCCAACGTCATCTCGGGGGCCATCTCCGGCGCTTTCAAGTACCAGGGCAACGTCTTCAAGGGAGTCTCGGAGTCCCTCAAGAAGTCCGTCCTGAATTTCTCCACCTTGGGGACCGGGTATGATCCCAACGCACCGTACAACCCGGTTCAGCAAGCCACCTACCTCGCCAAGATCAACGACTTCTCCAACATCGTCCGGGAGCGGGGGATCACCACTGCCCTTGAAACGTATGCCAGCAGCATCTTCCAGCGGGACGCCATCGAGTCGATCTGGAAGTTGGGCGGCATCGCAGACTTCCTATTGGGAAACGCCAAGGCGGTCACCCTGGAGGACGGCCGGCTGACCACCGAGGTCACCTTCAAACAGGACAGCAAGCTGTACCTTGATGCGACAACCGACGCCGTCCTGGCCCGCTCTTACTTCGACCCAACCCGCGGGCTGGTCAAAGAGATTTCATCTCCCAACCCGAATGACAAGGGTTTCGGCTTAGACGAACAAGGCCGCTTCGGCCTCGTCAACGGCAAGGTGCTGGTCAACACACCCAACGGCCTCATCGAGGAGTACACCGTCTTCGGCGGCAACATTGTCCTGATCGAAGGCCGGGATGCCATCACCGGCAAGACCCGGTACTTCGTGAGCCCCGGCGAGGGCAAATCCACGGTCCGGGTCAGCCCCGACGGCCGGTTCATCGAAGGCCAAGTCGTGGACCTCTCCGAGGACTACAAATTCAGCCTTCTGGACGGCGACCTCACCCGGGAAATCGTCATCCGCCCCACCTACACCTACAGCCAGGGACAGATCGCCGACGCTCGAGTTGAGGCAACAGGCTTTGAGCAGCTTACGGAAAAGCAGTTGCAAGCGGTCGCTGAAGCCCTGGAAGCCGAGGTGCCGGCTACCCACGTGCCCACCGCTGAGGAACTGGCCAACGCCCGTAAAGACGCCGATGGGTTCAGATCGGTCGTCGAACAAGAGCTGACAAAACAGTTGGGAACGGAAGACGCAGGCGCCGTCATGCAGAAGTTCTGGCCGATGATCCAGAACCTGCTCGTCGGGACCCCGGAGGCCTTTGCGGCGGTTCAACAGGGTCTTCAGGAAGAACAGCCGGAGTCCCTGTCCGCCACCCCTGCACAAACCACCACTGCCTTGGGCCGGGCTTTTGACCGAGGACTTGACTACCTGAGGGGAAAGGGCGACGCTTTCGCTGACGACGGGCACTGGGTCGTCGGCGGAACGCTTCATACTCTGGCCGTCGTCGCCGACTTCCTGGGAGATCCCGTTAGGATAGGGTCCGGTATCAATCAGGCCAAGCAAGCGGCCGCCGAAGGCCATTACGGTGCCGCCGCGCTCTACGTCCTGCAGGACGGTCTCCGGGCCATTTCTTTCATCCCCGCAGCACGCGTTGCGAGTACAAGCGTAGGCCGCGCTTTGCAAACCGGCATCAGCCACGCGGACGACGTCGCGAAAGCGGCTCCCGCCGCCACGAATCTCGGCCGGATAGGCCAAGCCTTCAAAAACCTCTTTCGCGTCAGCACCAAGGTATATGATGAGGGGGCCGGAAGTCTCAAGCTGCAGGGCCGCTACGGCCTGTGGGAGTTCGAGAATGCGGCCGGAAAAGGCGCTGGTAAGCTCATCAAGTATGCGCCAGCCGAAGAAATCACGGTCGTGCGCGTTGTCAAAGCAGTTGATGACAAGGGAGAAGCAATTAATCCTCTGTTCTTCGGCGACAGCGCCGGCCGCGTCAATTCTGAAGGGACAAGGCGACTCTACGCAACACTCTTGGATGGTTCAGTAGACGAAACAAGAGCAATCCAAGCGGCTATAAAAGAGGGCACTCAACACCTGAAGCCGGGAGATGCGTATAGGGTTTTCACTTTCAAAATCCGGCCTGGTGAAGTCGTCGACATCGGTGGCATGTCTCTGACAGATGATTTGGCAGCCAAAGCGTTCAGGGAATCCTTGGGCGACACGGTGAATAAAAGTTTTGCTAACCTCGGAGGGGTTCGTTATACTTCGGCAAAAGATGCCGCCGTGACGAATCTCATGATCAAAAATCCGAACCAGATCACTAGCGCTGCGGAGGAGTTGAAGGATCTTGCAGGAATCGTACAATGATCCGCTTTAGAAAAATAACCGTTGAGTGGGAGTTTGCAGAGGTCAAGAAAATCTGCAGGACGTGCGGGGAAGCATATGTGTACTACGCCTATCGAGGTGGTGACGTCTATCACTCCTGTATGGAGTGCGAGAAATGCCAAGAGCGGCTGTGGTACTACCCTGAAGAAGATTCGGTTTTAGACAAATACTTCGGCGAACAAGGGAAACGGGGTCTCGCGGGATTACAAAAAATGGCCAGGGAAATAGAAACGCTCGCCTCGCCGTGCTCTTGTGGCGGCTTTTATCGCCACATAGATGTCTCTGAAGCTGGCGTCCCGAAGAATTGTCTTCATTGCCGTGCTCCAGAGGACAGGAAAGACGAGCTTTTCCCGATCGACCGCGGAATTGAAACCATCTCTCCCGACAGAAAAAAACGCCCGGTCACCGTCCTCGATTTTTACGACGACTCACTACCCGATTTCTCGAATTCTTCACCAGAAGAATTGCGGGATGCCCTAAAGAATCCCGATCCTGTCCATAAGCGGCGTGCGCTGATGGCCATCTTGAAGCTAAAGGGGCCATTCCCCTATCCAGATGATTTACTGCATCTAGCCAGCGAGACCACTGATTCTGCTACTCAACGGCTTTGCGTTGAAACGCTCGGCAAGAAAGGTAACGTTTCGGCCATCCCATATATGATTGGCCTCTTAAATGGGAAGAAACACGAACCTCGAGCATCCGCGGAACATGCTCTGCTCATGATCACAAGCCAATTGATTCCAAAAGAGTTCGAGGGCTTTATTCGCCTCAAACATCCCGAGGGAAAAGCACCTTCGACTCCCGACGAGTGGAAACGGTGGTGGCAAGAGCACAAGGACACCGTGAAGATCCGCGACTACCCGCCGCACATCAAAGAAAGAATGGGAATGGCGTGACGCCGGCGACCACGAATCCTCCTCGCAAGCGCCGTATCTCCCCCGTTCTGTTGGGTTTCTTCCTCGCCTTCGTCTGCGGGTTCCTTTCCGTCAAAGTGCTTCAGCCGTGGGCAGCGGCCCTCGAACGGGGCAGTTCCCTCTGGCGGATCGGCTGGCTCTTCGTGGACTTCGTCCGACTGGTTGGCCTCATCGGGTACGGCCTGATAATCTATGGGATCGCAAGAGGCGTAATTCGGTTCTTTCGGCGTCCCGCATGACCGCCAGGACCGTGGAGAGGCGCGTTGCAATTCTTTAAGCGTCTATTCAACCGTCAATCATTCAGCGTTGGCTGGTCGGTGTCGTGGCGCGCTTGGCTGGCTGGGGCGGCACTACAGTTTGCGATAGTTGTTCCCGTCGTTCTCTGGTCTGTATTCCAGCGTTCTTCGACAGCCGATACCGCAGCCCTGCACCAACGCTTTGACACGCTTCTGGAGCTCACCAGTCCCTTCGTGTTGGTAGCACTTATCATCGTCTTCAACTGGATCGGGAAAGCTGTCCTACGAAAAAGGAATCTCCCAGTTCCACCCCGCTTCATCGGATGGGCTATTTTCTGGCGAGTGATGGTCCTTTCACTCGGACTGGGGCTTACCGCTTGGATGCTGATTCTCCTACCCGTCGTGTTCTGGCTCCGCTTCCCCGGTGCGGATACAGTGGCCGTTTTCGCTGCCCTCGCTGCATTGTTCACGATCGCACTGTGCTCCCACGGCTGGGCAACACTCCGCGTCTCCCGAACATCCAGTGAAGAATGAGCAAGCTCGCCCTCCTCGCCGGCTTGTTTTTGGCCTGCGTAGCGACAGGTTGCGCCGGTTTCCAGAAGGGGTTCGAGTGGATGCAAACTGGTTATCCCAATGCATGGGCCACCCTGTCACCCAATTCAGCAGCACAGATGGATGAATACGGACTGGTAGTTGGCAGCTTTTCGATGGCCCCGGGGGATTCAGGATCGCCTCAAGCCACAGGAGTGGCGGGTCCCATTACGATGCGGTTTGCTTCCGGGGCCCGATGGGAAAGCAAGTTGACCTATCTCTACCCGGGACAATCCTTCGCCTATTTTGTAAGGCCGAGCTGACCCCACCCCAATAATTAAAGCCACTTGCATGTAGAGTCTCCCGGGGTTAAAACCCAAGAGAAGGAGACCCAACCATGCGCAA
>PCVW01000027.1:0-14506 GCA_002787095.1 Candidatus Omnitrophica bacterium CG11_big_fil_rev_8_21_14_0_20_64_10
GGGCCGGCATCCGGCCGGACATCCTGTTGTTGGCCAAGCCGATGGCCGGCGGGCTGCCGATCGGCGCGATCATTGCCCGGCCGGATGTGGCCGACCGGCTGGAGGAGGGGATGCACGCGACCACTTTCGGGGGGAATCCGGTCGTGACCGCCGCCGGATTGGCGGCGCTGGAGGCGATCGACCGGGAGAAACTGATCGCCAACACCCGGCGGGAAGGAAAACGGTGGCGGGCCGGTCTGCTGAAACTCCAGCGGCGCTTCCCGGAAATCCGGGAGGTCCGGGGCCGGGGACTGATGCTGGGACTGGAGCTGACCCGGCCGGGCAAGCGGCTCGTGGAAATCGCCGCGGCGGAGGGGATCCTGATCAACTGCACGCAGGAGCGGGTGATCCGACTGTACCCGGCGCTCAATATCCGGCCGGCCGAGACGCGGGAAGGGCTGGCCAAGCTGGAGCGGGCGCTCCTGTGGTTCCACATTGAACAGCGGAAGGAACGCCGATGAAAACGACCCATCTGTTGACGGTACGGCAGCTGAGCGCCGTCCAAATCAACACCCTCCTGAAGGAAGCGGCGGCCCTCAAGCGGAAACCGTTGAGCCGCCGGACCCTTTCGGGCAAGGTGATCGGCCTGTTATTCCACAAGCCGTCGGTCCGGACCCGGGTCTCCTTCGAGGTGGGGATCCGGCAGCTCGGCGGGGAATCCCTCTACCTGGGCAGCGGCGACCTTGGCGGCGCAAGCCGGGAAGCCCCCCGGGACCTGGCCCGGGTCCTTTGCCGGTATCTGGACGGGATCGTCGCCCGGACCTTCGCGCAAACCGATGTGACCACCCTGGCCGAATGGTCGCCAATCCCGGTGATCAACGGATTGACCGACAGCGATCATCCCTGTCAGGCGCTGAGCGATCTGCTGACGATCCGGGAGCGGTTCGGAAAACTCCGGG
This sequence comes from Candidatus Omnitrophica bacterium CG11_big_fil_rev_8_21_14_0_20_64_10, assembly GCA_002787095.1. Lineage (GTDB taxonomy): Bacteria > Omnitrophota > Gorgyraeia > 1-14-0-20-64-10 > 1-14-0-20-64-10 > 1-14-0-20-64-10. Next base: position 939 of record PCVW01000027.1, read on the forward strand.
GGATTGGGCTGGCCTACATCGGAGACGGCAACAATGTCTGCCGCTCCCTGATGGAGGGGGCCGCCCTGACCGGGATCGGGATGCGGGTCGCGACCCCGGCCGGCCATGCGCCGGACCCGGCGACGGTCGCCTGGTGCCGGGGGGCGGCCCGGAAAAGCGGGGGGACCCTCCTGCTGACGCGGGATCCCAGGGAAGCGGCCGAAGGGGCCCAGGTCCTCTATACCGACGTCTGGACCAGCATGGGGCAGGAAAAGGAACGGGTCCGACGGCTCAAGGCGTTCCGGGGATTTCAGATCAACGGCCCCCTGATGCGGCGGGCGGCCCGGGGAGCAGTCTTCATGCACTGCCTGCCGGCCCACCGGGGGGAGGAAGTGAGCTCCGAACTGTTGGACAGCCCGGCTTCGATCGTTTATGATCAGGCGGAAAACCGCCTGCACCTTCAGAAAGCGGTTTGGGTTTCCTTATTCAGGAGCAAGCAATGAAGAACCAAAAAGTGGTGCTCGCCTATTCGGGCGGTTTGGATACCTCGGTCTGTATCCGGTGGCTTCAGGAACGGGGCTGGCGGGTCATCGCCTACTGCGCCGATGTGGGGCAGGGGGAGAACTTCCGGCCGGTTCGGGAGCGGGGACTGAAGTGCGGCGCCGAAAAGGTGATCATCCAAAACCTTCGCAAGGAATTCGCCCGGGAGTTCATCCTGCCGTCCCTGCAAGCCGGCGCGATCTATCAGGAGAAATACCTGCTGGCGACCGCCCTGAGCCGGCCGTTGATCGCCCGGGGGTTGGCTCAAGCGGCCCGGCAGAACGGCGCAATCGCGGTGGCCCACGGCTGCACCGGAAAGGGGAACGACCAGGTCCGGATCGAGGTATCGCTGAAAATCATGAACCCCCGCCTCCAGGTTCTGGCGCCGGTGCGGGACTGGGAGCTGACCTCCCGGCAGGCGGAAATCGCCTACGCGAAGGAGCGGCGGATCCCGATCCCTCCCAAGAAGAAGTCCCGCTACTCGCTGGATCAAAACCTTTGGGGGGTCTCGATCGAAAGCGGACCGCTGGAAGACCCCTGGGAACCGCCGCCGGCCGACTGCTACCAGTGGACCGTGGATCCGGCGAAGGCGGCCGCCCGGCCGGAGGAGGTCCGGGTGGAATTCCTGCAGGGGGTTCCGATCGCCTTGAACGGCCGGAAACTGGAGCTGGTGGAGTTGATTGAACGGCTCAACAAGACCGGGATCCGGCACGGCGTGGGACGGAGCGACATGATCGAGGACCGGCTGGTCGGCATCAAGTCCCGGGAAATCTATGAAGCGCCAGCCGCCTGGGTGCTGCACACCGCGCTGCGGGAATTGGAGCAGCTGACGCTGGACCGGGAGACATTGGCCTTCAAGGCGGCGGCCGCCCAGCGGTACGCCCGGCTGGTTTACGACGGCCTCTGGTTCACCGAACTGAAGGCGGGACTGGATGCCTTCACCGAGCAAGTGATGCGGCGGGTCACCGGCACGATCCAACTGCGGCTGTTCCGGGGAACCTGCGTGCCGGTCGGCCGGAAGTCCCCCAACTCCCGCTACGCGAAGGGGCTGGCCACCTATGAGGGGAAGGACGACTTCGATCAGAAGGCGGCGGCCGGTTTCATTCAACTGTTTGGGCTTCCGTATACCCCCCGATGAGCTGTCTTGTGTCCTGGTGTCTTGGTAGCCCCATCCGGGAGGTTTTGAAATGAGATCCAAGAAATTGTGGGGCGGCCGGTTCGGGAAGGGAACCGCCGAGGCGGTCGACCGTTTTACCGAGTCCCTCTCGGTGGACCGGCGGCTCGCGGAGGCGGACCTGGCCGGCTCGATCGCCCATATCCGGATGCTCAAGCGGCAACGGATCGTTCCGGCGAAAACGGCCGACCGGATCCTGAAAGGGCTGACCGCTCTCCTGATCCAGGCGAAGAACGGCCGGTTCCGCCCGGACCCCAAAGCCGAGGACATCCACACCGCGATCCAGTGGGCGCTGCACCGGAAGATCGGAGCAGCGGCGGAATACCTGCATGCCGGCCGATCCCGGAACGACCAGGTGGTCACCGCCCTCCGGATTGTCTGCCGGGAATCGGTCGGGAGCCTGGCCGCGCAGATCCGGCAGCTGCAGAAAGGGCTGTTGGCGCAGGCCCGGAAGAGCGCCGGATTAATCATGCCGGGCTACACCCACATGCGGCATGCCCAGCCGGTCGCGGTTTCCCATCTTTTCCTCAGCTACCTGCCGGCCCTTGAACGGGACCGGCAGCGGCTGATCGATGCCGGGGAGCGGCTCAACGAGCTGCCGCTGGGCTCCGGGGCCCTGACCGGTTCCACCCTGCCGCTGAACCGGAAGCAGGTGGCCCGGGAGTTGAAATTCCAACGGGTCATGGAGAACTCGGTGGACGGGGTGACCACCCGGGACTTTGTGCTGGAGATCGGGTCGGGATTGACGGCGCTGGGGGTGACCCTCTCCCGGATCGCCGAGGACTGGATCCTCTGGTCCACCGACGAGTACGGCTTCCTGAGCTTCGATGAATCGCTGCTGACCGGTTCCTCAATGATGCCGCAGAAGCAGAACCCCGATTTCCTGGAGTTGACCCGGGGATCCGCCGCCCGGCTGTTGGCGGCGCAAACCGGGATCGCCGCCTTGACCAAGGGGCTCCCCTCCGGCTACCAGCGGGACCTCCAGCTGGACAAGACCTTCCTGTTCGACGCCCTGGAAGCCGCCGAGGGGATGCTGACGGTCGTCACCCTCGGGGCGGGGGCACTGCGGTGGGACCGGATGAACCTGGCCCGCCAACTGTCGGACGAATCCCTTTACGCGACCGATCTGGCGGAATACCTGGTGATGCGGAAGGTCCCGTTCGCCGAAGCCCACCGGATCGTAGGACGGCTGCTGAGAGAAACCGACCGGAGCGAGCGGCCGCTCGCCGACTGGTCGCTGGCCGACTACCGGAAATTCTCTTCCGCCTTCGACCGGCAAGTGCATGACCTGTTCGATCCGGCCGGATCGATCGGCCGGAAACAATCCGCCGGCTCCACCGCGCCGGCCGAAATCCGCCGAATGATCCGGGTCTGGTCGGCCCGCTTGAGATGAGCATGTTCCGGCAGGTTCGAGGCCAGCTGCACGCCGAACAGGTCCCGGTCGAAAAAATCGCCCGGAAGGTGGGGACCCCCTTCTATCTGTACAGCCAGACGGCGATCGTGAATCAGCTGACCGCCCTGCAGTCGGCCTTCGCCCCGATCCGTCCCCTGATCTGCTACTCGGTCAAGGCCAACGGGAACCTCGCGATCCTGAAGACCCTCGTCCGGCGGGGAGCCGGCCTGGACATCGTCTCCGGCGGGGAGCTGTTCCGGGCCCGGCGGGCCGGCTGCCCCCCCCAGCGAATCGTCTTCGCCGGCGTCGGCAAGAGCCCCGAAGAGATCCGGTCGGCGCTGAAGGCCCGAATCTTCTGCTTCAATGTGGAGTCGATCCCGGAGCTGGAGGCGATCGAACGGGAGGCGGAACGGCTCAAACAGCGGGCCCCGGTCGCCCTGCGGGTCAATCCGAACATCAAGGCGGACACCCACCACTACATCACGACCGGCACCGCGGAGAACAAATTCGGCATCCCGCTGGCCGACGCCGAGAAACTGATCCTCTCCGGGTCGTGGGGACAATTCCACCGCATCGACCTGAAGGGCTTCCATCTGCACATCGGCTCCCAGATCACCCAAACGGCCCCCTTCGTGGCGGCGGTGGAACGGATCGCGCCGATGATCGAGCGCCTCCGGGGGCGGGGGGTGCTGATCGACTGGCTCAACCTCGGCGGGGGGCTGGGGATCACCTATCAGAGTGAAGCGCCGCTGAACCCGCGGATCCTGGCCGGCAAGCTGATCCCGGTCCTGAAGCGGTTGAATGTCCGGCTGATCTTCGAGCCGGGCCGGTTCCTGCTCGGCAACGCCGGCATCCTGGTCACCCGGATCCTGTATGTAAAGGAGACCCGGACCAAGCGGTTCGCGATCGTGGATGCCGGGATGAACGACCTGATCCGGCCGGCCCTCTACGGCGCCCACCACGGCATCGTCCCGGTCCGCCCGGCCCTGCCTGCCGGACAGGCAGGCAAAAGCGGGGCCGGGGCCCGGAAACTGCGGTATGATGTCGTCGGACCGGTCTGCGAGAGCGGGGATTTCTTCGCGAAGGACCGCCGGCTTCCCAAGCTGGCCGCCGGCGACCTGCTCGCGGTTTTATCGGTCGGGGCCTACGGTTTCACGATGGCGAGCCATTACAACGCCCGGCCGAACCCGCCCGAGGTGCTGGTCAAGGGAAAGCGGATGGCGGTGATTCGAAAACGGGAACGGCCGGCGGATCTGATTCGGGGAGAACAGATCCCCCGGCTCTGACAGGGAAACTGCGGATGGGCGCTCCAAAATCCTTTCTGAAGGTGGTCGGCTCCGGCAACGACTTCATCCTCTTCGACGCCCGGAAGCAGCCGGTCACCAATCCGACCGCGGCCCGCTGGGCCCGCCGCTGGTGCGACCGGCACCGGGGGGTCGGCGCCGACGGCCTGCTGCTGGTCCTTCCGTCCCGCAAGGGGCTGGCAAAGATGCGTATCTTCAACGCCGACGGCTCGGCGGCCGAAATGTGCGGCAACGGGCTGCGCTGCGTCGCCTGGTACCTGCACACGACCAACCGGGGGGCACGAAACTTTCGGGTCGAGACCGACGCCGGCTTGATGGGGGCCCAAATCACCGGAAACGAAAAGATCCGGATCCATTTCCCCGAACCAAGCCGCCTTCGCCTCAGGCAGAAACTGACCGTTCGGAACACCGAACTGGTCGTCCATTCGGTCAACACCGGCGTCCCGCACGCGATCGTCCTGGTTCCAAACCTCAACCGGTCGAACCTGATGGCGGTCGCCCCCGGCATCCGGTTCCACCGGGCTTTCGGCGCCCGGGGAACCAATGTGGATTTCGTCCAGGTCCTTTCCCCCAAGCGAATCGCGATCCGGACCTATGAGCGGGGGGTGGAAGGGGAAACCCTCGCCTGCGGGACCGGCGCGGTCGCCTCGGCCGCCATCGCGACCGCCCTGAAACGGACCCAGCCGCCGGTGCAGGTCAAGACCGCCAGCGGCGAGACGCTGACAGTCGGCCTGGAGCGGCGGGGCGGAGGAAGCGGCCCCCGCGCCTTCCACCGGAACGGCCACGGCACCTTCCAGGTCTGGCTGGAAGGACCGGCCCGGATCCTGTTCAAGGGGGAACTCAAGGGATGAAACGGACCGCCCCGCATCGCTGGCTGAAGGGTTCGATGGTGGCGCTGGTCACCCCCTTCGACCGGAAGGGGGAGTTGGACCTGCCGGCCCTGCGCCGGCTCGTCCGGTTCCACCGGCGCCACGGCACCAGCGCCCTGGTCCCCTGCGGCACGACCGGGGAATCGGCCACCCTCTCCCACGAGGAACACAACCTCGTGATCGAAACGGTGATCGAGGAGTCGGACGGCCGGCTGCCGGTGATCGCCGGCACCGGCTCCAACAACACCCGGGAAGCGGCGCGGCTGACCCGGCACGCCGAGGCGGCCGGCGCCGACGCCGCGTTGGTGATCTCCCCCTACTACAACAAGCCGACCCCGGAAGGACTCTACCGCCATTTCCGGGCGGTCGCCGAATCAGTCCGGATCCCAATCGTTCTGTACAACATCGCCTCCCGGACCGGGGTCAACATCCCGCCGGCCCTCTTCGAGCGGCTGGCAAAGATCCCCAACATCGCCGGCGTCAAGGAAGCCTCCGGGTCGCTGGAGCAGATGACGGAGATCCGGAGCCGCTGCGGGGAACGATTCGCCCTGATCTCCGGGGATGACGCGCTGACCCTGCCGATCCTGTCGATCGGCGGCACCGGGGTCATCTCCGTCCTGGCCAACCTGCTGCCCCGGGAGACCGCGGAACTGATCCGCCTGTTCGATCGCAAACAGATCGCTCAGGCTCAACGCCTTCACGCGCGGCTCCTGCCGATCATCCAGGGGCTCTTCTTGGAGACCAACCCGATCCCGGTCAAGACCGCGATGGCCTGGCGGAAACAGATCCCCTGCGGCCGGCTGCGGCTGCCGATGTGCGAGATGTCGTCCGAGAACGAAAAACGGTGGCGCGCGCTTCTGCGAACCCATCGGCTGCTTCGGTAATGCCCGCCCGACCCGCCAAGAAACGCGCTGCTTCCGCCCCGATCCGTCTGGTCATCAGCGGCTGCCGGGGCCGGATGGGGGCGCTTCTGGTGGAGGAAGCGCTCAAGAACCCCGCCTTTCAGCTGGTCGGCGGCACCGAACCGAAAGGAAGTCCGCAGGTGGGCCGGCCGATCCCCGGCGCTGAGCAGTTGACCGTCACCGACGACCTGGGACCGCTGATGGAGCAGGCCGATATGCTGATCGAATTCACCGCGCCGGAAGCGACCCTGGCCCATGCCCGGGCCGCCGCGGAAGCCCATGTCCCGATGGTGATCGGCACGACCGGCTTCTCTCTCGACCAGATGAAGCGATTGGAACAGGCAGCCCGCAAGAGCCCCCTCTTCTGGTCTCCCAACATGTCGATCGGGATCGTGATCGTCCGCCGGACGATCTCGGCGATCTCGGAGCTGCTGTTCAACTTCGGTCTTGGAGAAGTCAGCCGGGCCCGCATCTCGGAAACCCACCACACCCAGAAGAAGGACGCCCCCAGCGGCACCGCCAAGGCGCTGGCCGAGGAGCTGATGAAAACCACCGGCTGGCTGATCCCCGATGAAGAGATTGAGGCCAAGCGGGAAGGGGAGGTGGTCGGCATCCACTCGGTCACCTTCGAGCAGCCGGCCGAGCGAATCACCGTGACCCATGAGGCAACCGACCGGCGGGTCTTCGCCCAGGGGGCCCTATTGGTGGCAGCCCATTTTTCCAAGATCTTCAAGAAGCCGGGGCTGTACCGGATGGACGACTTCATCACCGCCCTCCAGAAACAACCGGCCCCCTCCGCCCGATGAAGTTCACCCCCGCCCGGCGGCTGACCCAGCTTCCCCCCTACCTGTTCGTTGAGATCGACCGCCTCAAGGAGGAAGTGGAGAAACAGGGGAAGGATGTGATCGACCTGGGGGTGGGGGACCCGGACACGCCGACCCCCAGATACCTGATCCAGGCCATGCGCCGGGCCCTCGGGGAGAGCCGGCATCACCAATACCCCTCGAACCGGGGGCTGCCGGAATTTCGAGAGGCAATCGCCCGCTACATGAAGCGGCGCTTCGGCGTGGCGCTGGACCCGGCGACCGAGATCCTGCCGCTGATCGGCTCCAAAGAGGGAATCGCCCATCTGCCGCTGGCCTTTGTGAATCCGGGGGACACCGTCTGGGTGCCGGACCCCGGCTATCCGCCGTATGGGACCGGCACGATCCTGGCCGGCGGCCGGCCGGTGCCGGTGCCGCTGAAGGCATCAAACCGGTTCCTGCCGGATCTGAATCGCCTCAAAAAACTGAAGCGGCGGGCCAAACTGTTCTTCCTCAACTACCCGAACAACCCGACCGCCGCCACCGCGACTTTAAGCTTCTTCCGGGAGCTGGTCCGGTTCACCGACCGCACCGGCGTTCCGATCTGCCACGACGCCGCCTACGCCGAGATCTATACCGGCAAGCCGCCGGTCAGCTTCCTGCAGGCCCCCGGCGCCAAAGCGGTCGGGATCGAGTTCCACTCCCTCTCCAAACCGTTCAACATGACCGGCTGGCGGGCCGGCTGGGTCTGCGGCAACCGGGAAATGGTCTCCGCCCTGGCGAAGGTGAAGTCCAACATCGACTCCGGCGTTTTCCAGGCGATCCAGATAACCGGGATCGCCGCCCTCCGGAACCCGGGGCCGCATCTGAAAAAGATCAACACCCTGTACCGGAGGCGCCGGGAAGTGATGGTGGAGGCGCTGCAGCGGGCCGGCTGGCCGATCCAGCCGCCGCAGGCCGCCTTCTACCTTTGGGCCCCGATTCCCAAGCGGGCTTCCTCCCGGCAGGTGGCGGCCGACCTGTTGACCCGCTGCGGCATCGTCGCCACTCCCGGCATCGGCTTTGGGAAGAGCGGGGAAGGGTTCGTCCGCTTCTCCCTGACCCTGCCGGACCGGCGCCTGAAAGCGGCGGCGGCCCGGATCGGGAAACTGGCGGTATGGCCGAAGCGCTGATCGCGCTGGGCTCCAACCTGGGCAACCGCCGCCGGCAGCTGGCCGACGCCCTCTCCGAGATCGCGAAACTTCCCGGGACCCGAATCCTTCGAACCTCTTCCTGGCTGGAAACCGACCCGGTCGGCCCCGGCGTGCAGGGGCTGTATCTCAACGGGGTGACCCGCGTCCGGACCGCGCTCAAACCACTTCCGCTCCTGCGCCGGCTGCAAGCCATTGAACGGAAGCTGGGCCGCCCCAAACGGCATCCGCGATGGGGACCCCGAACCATTGACCTGGACATCATCGATTACGCCGGGGTTCGGATGAAAACCAAAACATTGACGCTTCCTCATCCGGAAGCCCGCAAGCGCCCCTTCGTCCGAAAACCGCTGGCCGAGATCACCCGGTGAAAACCGTTCGGAGCGTCGCCGCGCTGCGATCGGAGATCCGGAATGCAAAGCGGCGGGGGAAAACCATCGGGTTCGTGCCGACGATGGGGGCGCTGCATGCCGGCCACCTGAAACTGATCCAGACGGCCCGGCGGCGCAATGACCTCGTGGTCGTCTCCCTCTTCGTCAACCCGATCCAGTTCAACAACCCCAAGGATTTGAAAAGCTACCCTCGGACCGGGCAACGGGACCGGATCCTGGCGCGGGCGGCCGGAGCGGATCTCCTGTTTATCCCATCGGTCCGAGCCCTTTATCCGGACGGTTTCCAAACCTTCGTGGAGGTAACCCGGCTCTCGAAACGGTGGGAAGGGGCCGCCCGGCCGGGCCATTTCCAAGGGGTCGCCACGGTGGTGGCCAAGCTGTTCAACCTGGTCCAGCCGACCGAGGCCTATTTCGGACGGAAGGACGCCCAGCAGGCGCGGCTGGTGCGGCAGATGGTCCTGGACCTCAATTTCCCGGTCCGGGTCCGGGCGCTGGGAACCGTCCGGGAATCCGGCGGCCTGGCGTTGAGCTCCCGGAACCGGCGGCTCTCCCCCGGGGGTCGCCGGCTGGCCGGCCAACTCCACGCCGCTTTACAGGAGGGGAGGGGGTTGATAAAATGGGGCTTCCGTCGGCCGGAGCGAGTGATCGCCCGGATGCGCCGGCGGGTTTCGTCCAAACGGATCCGGATCGAGTATCTGGCGATTGTGGATCCCGGCACCTTGGAGCCGGTCCGGAGGATCACCGGACCGGTTTGGCTCTTGGGGGCCGTCCGGATCGAAGGAGTCCGGCTCATCGACAACCTGACATGTTCCGCACCTTGATGAAATCCAAAATCCACCGCGCGACCGTGACCGAGGCCAACATCCGGTATGAAGGATCGCTGACCCTCGACCGAAAACTCATGGAAGCAGCCGACCTGATCCCCGGGGAGAAGGTCCAGGTGGTAAACCTCAACAACGGCCTCCGCTTCGAGACCTACTGCATTGAAGGAGCCGCCGGCTCCGGCGTCGTCTGCCTCAACGGCGGAGCGGCCCGCTGCGGCCTGGTCGGGGACCCCATCCTCATAATCGCCTACGCAGTTGTGGCCGAGGAAGCGGCCCGCGCCTTCGAACCCAAAGTCGTTTTTGTCGACGCCAACAACCGCATCAAAGAAGTCCAGCCGCTCGAAGCCTAATCCGGTGGTTCGGATCGGACTGGTCGGCTGCGGCGCGATCGGCCGGGAGTTGTCCGGCATCCTCCAGCGCCGTTTTCCCAAATCGGTCCGAATCACCTCCCTCAATGATCAGGATCCCGCCGCGGCCGACCGGTTGGCCCGGCGGCTCCGCTCCAGACCGCAGATCCACTCCCTCCCTCAGTTGGTCCGGGAAAGCGATCTGGTGATCGAAGCGGCCTCCGCCGGCGCGGTCCGGGCCCTGGTTCCTCATCTCGTCCGGCGTCCCAAGCCGCTCCTGCTCCTCTCCACCGGCGCGCTGCTGGTCCAACCGGAACTGCTCCGGCGACTGCGCCGGGCCCGGGTCCCCCTGCTGATTCCGGGAGGAGCGCTGGCCGGCGTGGAGGCCCTCGCGGCGGCGGCGATCGGTCGGATCGACCGAATCCGGCTGACCACCCGGAAACCGCCGGCGGCTCTCCCCGGCGGGGGAAAGAGGCAGCTTAGCCGGCCCCGGCTGCTGTTCAGGGGCTCCGCCCGGCAGGCGGCGGCCCGCTTTCCGAAGAACATCAATGTCGCGGCCACCGTCGCCCTGGCGGCGGGGGCGGGACACCGGGTTGAAGTCCAGATCTGGGCCGACCCGGCGGTCCGGCGCAATACCCACCTCCTGGAGGTCGCCGGCGCTTTCGGCCGGATGACGACCCGGGTCGAAAACCTCCCCTCGCCGGAAAATCCGGCCACCAGCCGGCTGGCAGTCTTCTCCGCCGCGGCGACGCTCCAGCGCTTTCTAAACATTTCCGATTGACAATCTCCGACGGGGACTCCACAATTGACCCCGTGCCCCGACGAGCGGTAGGGGAACCCGATGCTCCGAATGAAATCAACGGGGAACCAACCAACAAGGAAGGAGGAACGCGATGGCGCAGAAAGTGGCCAAGGCTGGAATCAAGCGGGCGAAGGGATATCTTTATTACCTCGATAAGAAGGGGAACGTTTCGAGAGCGAAGATGGCCCGCGGCGGCAAGAAGGGCGGCAAACCCGAGATGGTCGTCAAGGTCGGCGTGAAGCGGGAAGAAGGATACCTCTACTTCATCGACAAGCAGGGGGATGTCTCCCGGGCGAAAATGGCCCGGCGCAAGGCGAAGGGCGGCTCCAAGAAGGCGAAGCGCCGCTAATCTTCGTCCGAATCGTTTCTTCAGCGCTCCGCCGGTTTTCCGGCGGGGCGCTGTTTTAACTTCCGAACCATGACACCATCGAACCGCCGTTCCGGCGCGCCATCCCAATCGGCTGAATCCACCCCAATCATCATCCGGGGGGCCCGAGAGCACAACCTGAAGGGGGTCGACCTTCAGCTCCCGCGCAACCGGCTGATCGTCGTAACCGGCCTGTCCGGCTCCGGGAAATCTTCCCTCGCCTTCGATACGCTGTACGCCGAAGGGCAGCGGCGGTATGTCGAATCCCTCTCCGCCTACGCCCGGCAGTTCCTGGAGCAGCTCCAGAAACCGGATGTCGACCACATCGAAGGACTCTCCCCGGCGATCGCGATCGAACAGCGGACCGCTGGAGGCAACCCCCGTTCCACGGTCGCGACCCAGACCGAGATCTACGACCACCTACGGCTCCTGTTCGCCCGGATCGGGACCCCCCATTGCTGGAAATGCGGCCGGGTCATCCGGGGACAATCAGCCGATGAGATCGTCCGGCAAATCCTGGAACGGCCCGCCGGCCAACGCCTGCTGCTGCTGGCCCCGGTGGTTCAGGGACGGAAGGGAGAGCATCGGGAACTGCTGGCCCAGATCCAGAAGGAGGGTTTCGTCCGAGTCCGGGTGGACGGCCGCCTGCGCGAGCTGGACGGCCGCGTGATCCCGCTCGACAAAAAACGAGCCCACACGATCGAAGTGGTCGTGGATCGCCTGGGCGTCGCCCCGGCCCAGAAACAGCGGCTGACCGAATCGGTCGAGACCGCCCTGCGGGTCGGGCAGGGAAACCTGCTCGTTCAACTCCTGTCGGAAGAGACGACCTCCGGGAAAGCGGCGAAGAAATCGGCCGAAGAAACGCTGCGCTTCAGTGAGCGATACGCCTGCGTCGCTTGCGGACTCAGCATGCCGGAGCTTCAGCCCCGGCTTTTCTCCTTCAACAGCCCTTACGGCGCCTGCCCAAGCTGCCACGGCTTGGGGACCCACATGAAGATCGACCCGGCCCTCGTGATTCCGGACCCGGGCAAATCGATCCAGCAGGGGGCCATCGCCCCCTGGCAACGGGGGGGGCACGGCTACATCCTGTACCACCGGGCGCTGCTTCGGGAATTCGCCTCGGAAGCCGGTATCCCGATGACGGCGCCGTTGCGAAAATTGTCGGCCCCCCAGAAACGGATGCTGATGCACGGCTCCCGGCAAGTGGAGGTCTGGGGCAAGCCGTTTGAAGGGGTGATCCCAAACCTGGAACGGCTCTTCCGGGAAAGCAGCTCCGACTTCGTCAAGGAGGAGATCTCCAAATACATGTCGGTCCAGTCCTGTCCCGAATGCCGTGGAACCCGGCTGAAGCCGGAGGCGACCGCGGTCCGAGTGCAGGGGCGATCGATCGTGGAGGTGACCCGGATGACGATCGCCGAAGCGCGGGCCTTCTTCGAAAAGGCGGCCTTCACCGAAAAGGAACTGACGATCGCCGCCCGGGTCCTCAAGGAGATCGGGGCCCGGCTGGGCTTCATGGCGGATGTCGGACTGGATTACCTGACCCTGGACCGGACCAGCCAAACCCTCTCCGGGGGAGAGGCCCAACGGATTCGCCTGGCGACCCAGATCGGAGCGGGGCTGGTCGGCGTGCTGTATGTCCTGGATGAGCCGTCGATCGGCCTGCATCAACGGGACAACCGGAAACTGCTCGACACGCTGCTGCATCTGCGGGATATGGGGAACACCGTCGTCGTCGTGGAACATGACGAGGAGACGATCCGGTCGGCCGATCACATCGTGGACCTCGGGCCGGGGGCCGGCAAGCACGGCGGGGAGGTGGTGGCCTCCGGGGATCTGCCAACCCTGCTGAAGTCGAAACGCTCCCTGACCGCCCAATACCTGCGAGGGGAGTTGAAGATCCCCATCCCGGCCGCCCGCCGGCCGGCCGACCCCCGCAGGGCCCTGCAAATCATCGGCGCCCGGGAGCATAATCTGAAGAACCTGAAGGTGACGATCCCGCTGGGGACCTTCACCTGCGTCACCGGCGTCTCCGGATCGGGAAAGTCCACCCTGGTGGATGACATCCTCTACCGGGCCCTGGCGCAAACCCTCTATCGCTCCCGGCAGAAACCGGGGGCCCACGACCGGATCCTGGGGATTGAACAGATCGACAAGGTGGTCGTGATTGACCAGGCGCCGATCGGCCGGACCCCCCGCTCGAACCCGGCCACCTACACCGGGGTCTTCAGCGACATCCGGGACCTCTTCTCCAAAACCCCGGAAGCCCGCAGCCGCGGATACAAGCCGGGGCGGTTCAGCTTCAATGTGAAGGGAGGACGGTGCGAGGCCTGCGGCGGAGAGGGGCTGATCGAGGTGGAGATGCACTTCCTGCCGTCGGTTTATGTCACCTGCGAGGTCTGCAAGGGGCAGCGGTTCAACGAGCCGACGCTCGAGGTCCGCTACAAGGGGCATCGGATCTGCGATGTACTCCGGATGACGATCGAGGAGGCGTATACACTGTTCAAGCCAATCCCCCGGATCCGGAACCGGCTGGAGACGCTGATCGGGGTGGGGCTCGGCTACATCGAGGTGGGACAGGCGGCCACCACCCTGTCGGGCGGGGAGGCGCAGCGGGTCAAGCTGGCCTCCGAACTCTCTCACCGAGCGACCGGGCGGACCCTCTACATCCTGGATGAGCCGACG
>PCVW01000027.1:14514-14878 GCA_002787095.1 Candidatus Omnitrophica bacterium CG11_big_fil_rev_8_21_14_0_20_64_10
GGCCTCCATCTGCACGACATCGAGAAACTGCTCAAGGTGCTGCATGCCCTGGTGGACCAGGGGAACACCGTCCTGGTCATCGAGCATCACCTGGATGTGATCAAGACCGCCGACCACCTGCTGGACCTGGGGCCGGAAGGGGGGAATGCCGGCGGGGAGCTGGTGGCGGAGGGAACGCCCGAGACGGTCGCCCGCTCAAAAAAATCCCATACCGGCCGATTCCTTCATCCTATACTATCGGCATGACAACATCCCTGGTGGAGCTGTTCGCCAAGGGGGGACCGGTGATGTGGCCGATCCTCGCCTGTTCGATCCTGGCGGTCGCGATCACGATCGAGCGGTGGCTGGCGCTCGGTCGGGTGCC
>PCVW01000014.1 GCA_002787095.1 Candidatus Omnitrophica bacterium CG11_big_fil_rev_8_21_14_0_20_64_10
CCCCTTCCGCTTCGTGAAGACCGCGGTGATCAATCCGTACGGCACCTCGTTGTTCAGCCGGACGATCTCCTCCTCGTCCCGGGCGACATAAACCGCCACATCCGGGCCGAAGATCTCCTCTTTCCGGTAATGGACCGACTTGTTCCGGGCCGGCTTCTCGCACAAATGAACGCTCGGGGTCACATAGTAGCCGCGGCGCTTCCCCCAGCTTCCCAGCCCCTTGCCGGCCCGGACCGGTTCAAACCCCTCCTCCCGGGCCAGCTTCCGGTACCGCTGCAGCTTGGCCACCGCGTCATGCGAGATCAGCGGCCCCATCAGCACCGGATCGGCCGCCGGGTAGCCAATCGTCGCCCGGTCGGTCAAAGCCAGGAACCTCTCCAGGAACTTCCCCGCCACCGACTTGTGGACGATCACCCGGCTGGTGGCATTGCACCGCTGGCCGGCCATCGAGAAGGCGGCCTGCGTGACCTCCGCGGCGGCCAGATCCAGATCGGCGTCCGGCAGGACGCAGGCGGCGTTCTTCCCCCCCATCTCCATCGCCAGCAGGATCCGGGAGTTCTTGAAGGTGGCGGTCCGGATCGCCTGCCCGGCGGCGGTGGAGCCGGTGAAGAAGAGCCCGTCCAGCTCCGGCTGGCGGGCCAACACCTCCCCCACCTTCGATCCCCCCTGCACTAGGTTGAAAACGCCGGCCGGCAGCTTGGCGGCCGCCAGCGCCTCGGCGATCCACTGCCCGACAAAGGGGGTCAGCTCCGACGGTTTGAAGACCACGGTGTTGCCGAACAAGAGCGCCGGCAGGATGTGGGTGGCCGGCGTGTGGGCCGGAAAGTTGAATGGTCCGATGACGGCGACCACCCCGATCGGCCGGGTGAGGCAGCGCCCCTTGACCCCCGGTCCCACCGGCAAAGTGAACGGCCGGAGGCGCCCAACCCCGGCCCCCAGCATCTCGTCCACCTTGGCCGTAAGCCGCTCGATCTCCCGGCGGGACTCCGGCAGCGGCTTGCCCGCCTCCCGGGCCAGCAGATGGATCCACTCGGCCTGCCGCTTGCGAAGGACCTTCTGGAAGGTTTTGAGGAACGCCGCCCGGCGCTTCAGCGGGAGCGCCCGCCACTTGGGGAGAGTCGCCCGGGCCGCCGCCACCGCGGGGGCCACCGCCGACTCGGAGGTGAAAACCCGGCCGACCGGATGGAGCAGGTCTCCCGGATCCTGGCTGACCAACTCCACCCCTTTGGAGGGCCGGAGGAACCGGCCGGCGATGTAATTGCCCCGGTACGGGACCGGCCCGCTCATCTCCCCTTGCCGGAAGCCCGCCGGGGATGGCGGGCCTCGACGATCGTCTTAATCCCGCCCCGGGCGGCGAACTCCCCGGTCACGACGACCCACTCGGGCTTCACCGCCTTGACGAAATCGTCCAGGATCCTGTTGACCGCGTTCTCCTGGAAGATGCCGACATCGCGGAAACCGTTGATGTAGAACTTCAGCGACTTGAGCTCCACGCACCACCGCTTGGGCATGTAGCGAACCACCACCTTCCCAAAATCCGGCAGGTCCGTGCGGGGACAGACCGAGGTGAACTCCGGGATCTCCAGCGTCACCTCATAACGGGGGTACTGGTTCGGAAAACACTCCAGCGCCGGGAGCCTGGCCCGGACGCCGGAGCGGGCGTGCCGCTCGGTGTATTGGCCCATGCCCCTATTCTACTCCCCGATCACCTTGACGAGCACCCGCTTGCGGCGCCGGCCATCGAACTCCCCGTAGAAGATCTGCTCCCAGGGACCGAAGTCCAATTTCCCTTTGGTGATGGCGACCACCACCTCCCGGCCGAACAGCTGCCGCCTCAGGTGGGCGTCGCCGTTGTCCTCCCCGGTCCGGTGATGCTGGTATCCCTTCACATCGTACGGCGCCCACTTCTCCAGGAACTGCTTGAAGTCGGCATGCAGCCCCGGCTCGTCGTCGTTGATGAAGACCGAGGCGGTGATGTGCATCGCGTTGACGAGGACCAGCCCTTCCTGGACCCCAGACTCGGTGACCGCCTGCTGCACCTCCGGCGTGATGTTGACGAACTCCATCCGGCCGGCGGTCTTGAACCAAAGCTCCTTGCGGCGCTGTTTCATGCGGGCCTCCAAAAAAAGGGCGCCGGGTGTTGTACCCGGCGCCCTGCTCCAACCAAAACCGTCTGTTTACGCCTTGAAATCGGTCAGCACATACTCCGGCTGCATCAACGGCTGATAGTCGTCCGGAATCGGCAGCGGGAAGGTGATGATCTCGAACACCCCGGACGCGGTCCGGGCCAGCGCCATCCCGATCCCCTTGACCAACCCCCAGGAAGAACCGACCCCCGGCCCCTCTTCCTGCCAGGTCACGGAGATCTGCTTGGGGATCTCCATCCAGCCGGTCGCGGTGTTGGCGATCCCGCGGAACAGCTTGGTCACCACCAGAGCGCCGGTTTCCTCGGCATGGGCCGGGCGGGCCAAACCGATCGCTCCAACGGCCAAAACCAACGCGACAAAAGCTCCTCGAAAGCGCATCCCTCTTCTCCTCACGATTTGAACGCCGGTCAAAATGCTTTCCGTCTGACGATGGAGGTCATTGTATCATACCGTTATGCACCCGTTCCCCTACGACCCGTTCCAGAAGGAGGCGATCGACGCGATCCGCGCCGGCACCTCGGTCTTCGTCTCGGCCCCCACCGGGGCCGGCAAGACCGTGATCGCCGAGGTGGCGGTGGAGGAGGCGCTGAAGGCCGGCGGCATGGCGATCTATACCGCCCCGATCAAGGCCCTCTCCAACCAGAAGTTCCGCGACTTCCACGCCCAGACCCCCGGCCGGGTCGGGATCCTAACCGGGGACCTGACGCTCAACCCCGAGGCCCCCTTGCTGATCATGACGACCGAGATCTACCGCAACAGCCTGCTGGAGGGGGGGGAGCGATTCGCCAACTGCCGCTGGGTGATCTTCGACGAGGTCCATTACCTGGATGACTCCGAACGGGGGACCGTCTGGGAGGAGTCGCTGCTGCTGACCCCCCGGCAGACCGAGATCCTGGCCTTGAGCGCCACCGTCCCCAACGCCGGGGAGCTGGCCGCCTGGATCGAGAAGATCCACGGCCGGCCGGTCAAGGTGATCCGGGAGGAACACCGCCCGGTGCCGCTGAAAACCGCCTTCCAGTGCCAGGACCGGATGTTCGACACCCTGAGCGACCTGCATGCCGGCGGCTACGGCGGCCGGGACCGCTGGAAGCGGGCCGACCGCTTCCGCCGGGGTCACCCCCATCGGGGCCGTCCCCATCGAGGCCGCCGAGGCGGCCCGGCCGGACCGCCCCCGCCCCCGGCCGGCCGCCCCAACCGGGCCGACCACCTGCTCAAGGAGATCCAGCAGGCCCGCCATCTGCCCTGCCTCTACTTCACCTTCAGCCGCAAACGAACCGAGACCCTGGCCGAGGAGTTCGCGGCGATGAACCTGGCCACCCCCGAGCAGAAGAAGACCCTGCTGCATGAATACGACCAGCTCTGCAAACGGTTTCAGATCGCGGAGGACCGCTCCTCGATGGAGATGCGGGCGGTGATGGCCCACGGCGTGGCCTACCACCACGCCGGACTCCTGCCGACCTTAAAGGGGGTGATCGAAATCCTCTTCACCCGCCGGCTGATCCAGGCGATCGCCACGACCGAGACCTTCGCCATCGGGGTCAACATGCCGGCCCGCTCGGTGGTGCTGGACGCCCTGACCAAACGGGCCGATCACGGCCGGCGGCTGCTTCGGATCCGGGAGCTCTCCCAGATGGTCGGCCGGGCCGGCCGCCGAGGGATGGATGAGGCCGGCTTCGCGTATCTGCGGGTCAACCCCTGGGAGGTGGATTTCTCGAGTCTGCGCCACCTGCTGGAGGGCCGGCCGGAACAGGTGTCCAGCCGCTTCGCCACCACCTACGCGACCCTGCTCAACCTCTATCGGAACTACGGGGACAACCTGCTTCCGTTCTATCTGAAGACCTTCCACGCCTTCCAGACCCCGCCGGCCCGCCACCGGGAGGAGTTCGCCTCGGTGGACCGGCGGCTGAGCCTGCTGAAGGATTCCGGCTACACCGAGCCGGGAGCGGCCCCCAACCGGGGGAACCTCACCCACAAGGGGGCCTTCGCCGCCACCCTGTACGGCTACGAGCTGCTGCTCTCGGAGCTGTTCGAAGAGGGGACGCTGGACAAACTCAACGCCACCGATCTGGGGGTGCTGCTGCTGGCGATGGTGTACGAACCTCGCCGGGGGATGGGCCCCCCGCCCAAGCTGCCCCGCCGCTTCGGCCACCTGATGCAGACCAGCATGGACCTGCTGGCCGGCATCCACAAGGAGGAGCGCCGCCGCCAGGTCTCCCCCCTCTCCAAGCAACCCTGCTTCCATCTGGCCGAGGCGCTGGAGCGGTGGCTGCAGGGGGGGAACTTCGACAAGGTGGCGGAACAGGCCCGCGCCGATGAAGGGGAGCTGGCCCGCTACTTCCGGATGACCATCCAGATGGCCCGCACGCTGCACCTGGCCTCCGAGGCCGGCGCCGGGCTGAAGCAGAAGGCCGGCGATCTGATCCAGCGGATCAACCGGGACCCGGTGGACGCCGAGGCGGAGCTGCGCCGCTCCCTTTAGGAAAGAAAAGCCCCGCCACCGGTAAAGTGGCGGGGCCGCGACAGCCGCCTAAGCCAGATGCCAGTCAAAACTTAAGCGACCTGCGTGCGGGGCCGGGATTGCCGTGCCCCGCGAAGCTATCCGACTCCCAATTTCTTTTTGGCTTCCTCGGACATCCGGTCGGGCGTCCAGGCCGGCTCCCAAACCACATGGACCGTCGCCTCCTTGACCCCCGGAACCTTCAGGACCGACTGCTTGGCCGACATCGCGATCTGGTAGGACATCCCGCACCCTTTGGTGGTCAAGGTCATCGTGACCTCCACCTTGTCGTCAGGCAGAATCTTGACGCCGTAGATCAACCCCAAGTCCACGATGTTGACCGGGATCTCCGGGTCGTTGACGGTCTTGAGCCCCTCCAGCACCTGCTGCTCGGTGACGGCCATTACGAAAGTCTCCGGGTTTTGCTCAAACGCTCTTCGGCCAGCTTGCGGGCTTGGGCTTCCGCCTCTTCGAGGGTCGGCCCCGCAGTCTTGACGATCCAAGCCCCCGGCTCCTTGTTGTGCACCGAGACCCGATAAACGGCGCCCGCCTTGTAGGAGACGATCTTCACCGGCCAACCGGCCAGCACCGCCTCGGTCTCCCGGTAATTCTCGGCCTTCACCGCGGTCATGCCCCCTTCTCCACCTGGGCGCCGACCAAATTCCCCCACTCGGTCCAGCTGCCGTCGTAGTTCTTCACATTCTTATAGCCCAGCAGATACTTGAGCACGAACCAGGTGTGGGAGGAGCGCTCGCCGATCCGGCAGTAGGCGATCACCGGCTTGTCCCCCTGGACTCCCTTGCCGCCGTACAGTTTCTTGAGCTCCTCGACCGACTTGAAGGTGCCGTCCTCCTTGCAGGCCTGGGCCCAGGGGATGTTCTGCGCCCCCGGCACATGCCCCCCCCGCTGACAGGTCTCCGGCAGTCCCGGCGGCGCCAGGATCTCCCCGGTGAACTCCGGTGTCGATCGGACATCCACCAGATCGGCCCCCTTCTTCTCGGAGGCCACCTGCACCTCCGGCAGGAAGGCCCGGATCGAATTGTCCGGCTCGGCCGCCTTATAGGCCGTCTCCTTGGGCTTGGGCAGATCGGCGCTCAACTCCCGCTCCTCCGCCAGCCATTTCTTGCGCCCGCCGTCCATCAGCCGCACATCCTTGTGCCCATAGATCTTCAACTGCCAGAAGGCCCAGGCGGCGAACCAGTTGTTGTTGTCCCCATACAGGACGACGGTGGTGTCGTTGCCGATCCCGGCCAATCCCAACAACTTTTCCAGCTTCTCCTTGGGGATGATGTCCCGCCGCAGGGTGTCGCACAGCTGGGTGGACCAATCCCACCCGACGGCCCCGGGAAGATGTCCTTCGTCATAGGCGCGGGTATCCACATCCACCTCGACGATCCGAACCTTGGGATCATCCAGATGCTGGGCCACCCAATCGGTGGAAACGAGGACAGTCGAAGCTGCTTTGGATTCTGCGGTCATGGTTAAAACGAAAGGCGAGGAACCATTCTGCCAGAGGGATAAACTTCAGTCAATCATTTCTTCTTCCAGCCAGGGGTAAGCCCCCTCCAAGAACCGCCTAGCGCCCCGCATGCCAGGCCGGTCGGCCGGATTATACAACTCCTTGAAATTTCTTAGGATACGAACTTTCGCCTGCTCACAAAACAGCCCCGCAAGCTCCACCGCCTCCGGCTTCCCCTGCCCGGCCATCCAGGCCGCCCGGGAAAGAGCCGCCGACATGGCGAACAGCTCCACCCCCACATCCACCAGCCGGTTGAGCAGCACTTGCCGCTTCTCCAGCCCCTGCCGGTGTCGGACCATCTGATGGAACAGGGTCCGGGCCAGCCGATGGCTCAGCCCCACGACCGACCGCCAATGCCCCGCCAGCTCCCCCGGCAACCCTGCCGGCCGGGCCGACAGAAAGCCGGGCAGCCACTGCATCGGGTACCACCCAGCGTAGAACAGCCCCGCCCGGACCATCGCCTTCATCCGCTTGGCCGGAGCCACCCCCGGCAGGATCACATCGAACCCCAACTGCAGGTGGGGATCCAGCGCCTCCCGGGCGATGAAGAGATGCATCACCTCGCTGGTCCCTTCGATGATCCGGTTGATCCGCATGTCCCGGAAGATCCGTTCCACCGGGATCCCCTTCTCCCCCCGGCCCCGCAGCGACTGGGCGGTCTCATACCCCCGCCCCCCCCGAATCTGCAGCGTCTGGTCCACGGTGTTCCAAACCGACTCGGAACCGAACAGCTTGGCCACCGCCGCCTCAATCCGGATGTCCATATCTCCCCGGTCGGCCCAGGCGGAAGTCAACCACACCAGCGCCTCCAGCGCGAACTGATCGGCCGCCATCCGCCCGATCTTCTCGGCCACCGCCTCATGGTGCCCGATCGGCCCGCCCCACTGCACCCGCTGCAGCGACCACTCCTGCACGATCTTCAAGCACCGCCGGGAGGCCCCCACACAAGCGGCCGGCAGGGTCAACCGCCCGGTGTTCAGCGTCATGAGCGCCAGTTTCAACCCCCGGCCCACCCCCCAGAGGATGTTCTCCTTGGGCACCCGGACATCCTTGAACTTGAGCAATCCGTTCTGGATCGCCCGGATCCCCATGAACTGGCAGCGGTGCTCCACCGTCAGCCCGGCGCTCTTGCCCTCGACGATGAACGCGGTGATCTGCTTGCGGGGCTTGCCCCGGATCACCCGGTCCGGCGTTCTCGCCATCACCACCAGCAGATCGGCGACCGGGCCATTCGTGCACCAAAGCTTCTGCCCGCTGATCAAATAAGCCGATCCCCCATCCACCGGGGTGGCGGTGGTGGACATCTTGGCCGGATCGGACCCCACATCCGGCTCGGTCAGCGCGAAAGCGGATACCTCCCCCTTGGCCAGCCGGGGCAGATACTTCTTCTTCTGCTCATCGGTCCCGAACATCTTCAGCGGCTGCGGCACCCCGATGGACTGATGAGCCGACAGCCAAACCGCCGTGGAGCCGCAGTAGGAGCTGACCAGCGCCATCGCCCGGTTGTAATTGACCTGCGAGAGCCCCAGCCCGCCGTACTCGGCCGGGATCTTCATCCCGAAACAGCCCAGTCCCGCCAACGCCTGAATCGCCGCGGCCGGCAACTCCCCGGTCCGGTCCACCTCATCCGGATCCACCTCCTTGCGAAGCACCGGTTCGAGCTTGGCTAGGAAAGCATCCCCCACCTTTTGATCTTCTGCGGATTGAGCGGCATACGGAAAGATTAAGGAAGGATCCACCCGACCCAGAAAGAGCCCGGCGGCAAAGCTGGGCCGCTCCCACTTGGACTCCCGGGCCGCCTCGATGACCTCCAGCGCCTCGGAAGCGTTGGGAACGGTCCGCTCCAGCGGATCCGGCTCATCCAAGGAACGGTCAGGCGAACTCATAATGGAAGGAAGTATACCACCTCAGACCCGCGCCCTACCACGCGGACGGTCTGGGCCGCTGACTGCCCCTTCAGCGGCTCATCAATCCCCGGACCGTAGGTGTAAGTCCGGGTCACATCGCCGGCGGCGTCATAAAGAGGGTAACCGATCGTATCAACAGCACCGTGCTGGATCGGGGTCAAGCAGTTGATGCCTTCGTAGTGTGTCCCCAAATGGAGCGTCGCCGAAATCGAACAATCCATTCTGTGGCGAGCCCCCAAAAAGAACTTGGGCTAACACCCATTGCGAAACCGCCTTCCTATAAATGGTCTAGACAAACGGAGCCACTATACCGGACCGCCATCCCTCCCTCCGACGGCTCCAGATGGATGTCGGTCGCCCGCTCCCGGATCGCCTCGGAGACCATCTGGTTGATGACCCGGATGACCGACGCTTCCCCGCCGATCGCGTCTAAGTCCTGGACCGCTTCATTGAGAGAACCGGCGGCAACCGGCGCCGAGGGAGATTCCAGCATCCGCTCCACCAACTCAGCCCCCATACCGTACTGCCGCCGCAACGCCGCCTCCAACTCCGCCTCCGGCATCGCAACCACTCGAACGGGCCGGCCGATCAGATGCCGCAGCTCTTCGATCTCATCGGCCCGGTAGCTCCTGGAGGAGCCCACCTCCAGCAGATCTCCATCCCAACGAAGGGGAGCAATGCGATAGCTCAGCGCCACGCGGGGCGGCAGCGCCTGTGCAAGGTCAAGAGGAGAACTCATCGGAAGGCATTCGCCTCAGGACCGGGGAGGTTTCCTGATGAATTTTTCATGAAAATATCTTATTTTCAAGAAACTATAATATATTCTTCCCGCCAATGCAAGAAAAAAATGAGGGTCGAAAACTTCGATTCTTCGACTGAGCCGGATGATGCCGAAACAGAAGCCGATCGGTCAAGAATCCTCCGGAGTCCCTTCCCCCAGGCCGGCGGCGGCCTCCGGCGTCCGACCGGAGATGACTTTGAGGAAAGCGGCCCCATAGCGTTCGAGCTTGCGCTCGCCGACGCCCCTGACGCCCAGCAGTGCCTCCGGCGTCCGCGGCTTGACGGCAGCCATCTCGACCAACGCGCTGTCATGGAAGACCACATAGGGCGGCACACCCAACCCTTCCGCGATGAGACGCCGGAGCCTGCGCAGGCACTCGAAGAGCTCCTCATCGGCCGGCAAGCCCAGAGCGGTTCCCCTCGCCGGGGTTTTGGGCCTCTTTTTCGCGCGCTCCGCCGGAGGGGCCGGCACGCCCAGCCGCACCGTCCCCTCGCCCCGGCATAACGCCTTGCCGGCATCGGTGATGCGCAGAAGGGGGTATTCCCGCTCCTCAACGGTCTCGAGAAAACCCTGCACAATGAGCTGATCCACCCATGAACGCACAGCCGTCTCGCCGGACTCCTTGAGGAGGCCGAAAACCTCCAACGCGTCGTGGCCGATGCGCTTCATACGCTCATCCGCGCGGCCCATCAGCAGGTTGACGACATGGCCGGTCCCGAAGCGCCCGTCCGCGCGCCAAGCCCCGCTCAAGACCTTCTTCGCCGTCAGGAGGGCTTCCTCGGCGGCGAGGCGCTTCGTCTCGTCCAGGCAGACATCGCAGGCCCCGCAAACTTCTCCATCCCGGCCAACCCCTTCCGGCGGATACGGCGCGCCGAAATGCTCCGCGAGAAGGCGATGTCTGCAGACGGGCGCCACCGCGTAGCGGCCGATCTGGCGCAGCTGCCGCTCGAGCGCCCGCTGGCGCTCCGGCGCAAGGACGCCGTCCTTCCGCGCCAGGCCCCGGTGCGCGGCGAGGTCCGAGGCCGCGAACAGCAGCACGCACTCGGCCGGCAGGCCGTCACGTCCCGCCCGGCCCGATTCCTGCTGGTAGTGCTCCACCGAGCGCGGCGTATTCGCGTGGACGACATAGCGGACATTCGAACGGTCGATGCCCATGCCGAAGGCAACGGTGGCCACGACGATGTCCAACCGCTCGTTGACGAAATCGGCCTGCACCCGCCGCCGGTGGTCGGCGGGCAGTCCGGCGTGGTATGCCGCGCAGGAGATGCCCGCGCCCGCAAGCCTCGCCGCCAGCCGCTCCACATCCCTGCGCGTCTGCGCATACACGATGCCGCCCTCCCCAGGATGGCGCCGCACGACCTCCCGCACCTGCCCCACCTGGTCGCGGCGCGGGAAGGCGCGGTAGATCAGGTTCGCGCGGTCGGGGTGGCCGATGAGGCGCGCCGGCTCGCGCAGAGCCAGCTGGGCGCAGACATCCTCCTGCACCTCGGGTGTCGCCGTCGCGGTCAACGCCATGCGCGCCGTCTCAGGGAAGCGCTCCAGGACCTCGGCCAGGCGGCGGTACTCGGGGCGGAACTCGTGGCCCCAATGTGAGACACAGTGCGCCTCGTCCACCGCGATCAGGACAAGCCGCGCGGAGATGCCCTCCATCAGGTCCCCCACCAAGAGGCGCTCCGGGCTCACATAGAGGACGTCCGTCTTGCCGGCCGCCAGCCGCCGGGCCGCCTCGCCACGGTGGTCGGCTTCGAGGTTGGAGTGGAGGGCGTCGGCGGCCAGTCCCGCTTCACGGGCCGCGGCCACCTGGTCGTCCATGAGCGCGATCAGCGGCGACACGACCAGCACGAGCCCCTGCCCCATAGCCGCCGGAAGCTGGTAGCAGAGGCTTTTCCCTCCCCCGGTCGGGAGCACAACCAGGCAGTCGCGCCCGGACAGCGCCGCCTCCACCGCCTCCCGCTGAAACGGCTTGAACGAGTCGTATCCCCAGCGCTTGCGAAGCGCTTCCTCCGGTGTCATGCCAATCCTTTCCCAATACGCGCCGAGGTCCTCAAGGCGGTCGTCGCCGACCCGCTCACTCCTGCTCCGCCTCGAAGCTCGTCACCCCGCCCTGCCCCACTTCCAGCCGGATGGCGATCGGCCTGCAGCAGACCTCGCAGTCGCAGGTGAACGCCTGCCGCCGCCCCGCGCTGTAATCCACCGCAATGGAGACCTCCGCCGAACAGTACGGGCACTCGAACGCGTATTCACCCTCCACCGGCGCCATTAAGCAACCCGTTTCTTTAGAGCTTTCGCATGCCGGCCAAGAAAATCCCGCCGCCCTCCGACATCGCAACCACCCGAAGGGGCCGGCCGATCAGATGCCGCAGCTCCTCATGAATTTTTCATTAAAAAATCTTATTTTCAAGAAACTATAATATATTCTTCCCGCCAATACAAGAAAAAACGAGGGTCAGCGGGGCGCCGGAAAGATCACCGTGAAGGTCGTCCCCCTTGCCTTGCTTCTGGGTCCAACTGACCGCCTCCATCTCCAACGCGTCCGGCAGATGACAGATCAGCTCAGCCCCTTCAGATAGGTCAGAACCGCTATGCCGAAGATGAAAACCCCTGCGACGGCTGTAGATACCGCGTAGGGCGTCATGCCCGCACTATACCATAAATCATTTGACAAACAGGAGCGCTCAGGGGTATATTTGCACCGTAATTCGTTTTACAACAACGCTTAGCAACTCCCCGAGCAAGCGCTGCGTGGCCTTACTGTTATAAGGAGGACGCATGAAGCGCTTTCAGTTTTCGACAAGCTATCGGGGCGACGCTCAAGTCGCCCTGGATGTCCTGCTCCACCCGGAACAGCTGGTGGAGCGGATGCCGTTCGTCCTCCATATTGATGTCCTGAGCCGCCCTTCCCCGGAGCAGTTGACCAGCTCCTGGGAAATCGAACTCGACGGCGCCCCCTTCACCTGGCGGGAGAAGGTCACCTGCCTTCCCGAAGAGAACAAGGTCGCCTTCCAGATGATCCGGGGGGATTTCCAATCCTTTTCCGGAGAGTGGACTGTCGCTTCGGAGGGGGACATGGTCACCGTCACCCTGGATGCCGAGTTAGATTGGGGGGCGCCGAATCTAAGCCGCTTCGTCTCCAAAATCCTGGACCAGAAATCCGAGAAGGCGATCCGGGGAATGGTCGTCGCGGTGGGCCGGGCGGCCATCCATCAGACGATCAAAAACAAAAACAGCTCCAAGCGGTTCGGCTTCATCTTCCACCCGCTGGACCTTCAGCTCTTTGCCGACGGCTTTGGGGACGAGGACCTGAAATCCCGCCGCCCGGTGGTCATGGAGCGGGTGCTGGCCTGGTTCCCCCCCTTCCGCAGAGGGGTGATCTCCGGAGTGGAATCCCGCCACGACGGCACCAAGATCGAAGGGGACATGCTCCTGATGACCCTGCTCCCCAAGCAGATGCTGACGATGGAGGATGGATTCATCCTCAAGCGGCTCACCGAAGCCGGGCAGCTGGGGGAACAGTACGGCGACAAGATCATCGGCTTGGGGGCCTATGCCGCCAATGTGGGCCGCAAGGGGGTCTTCCTCGCTGGCAAGCTGAATGCCGGCGTCACCACGGGCAGTTGCTACACAATCGCCGTTGCGATGGAAGCGACGCTGGAAGCCGCTGCCCAAGTTGGCATCAACCTGAAGGAGGCCTCGGTGGCGGTGATCGGGGCCACCGGAACCATCGGCCGGGTCTGCGCCCAACTGGCGGCCAAGAAAGCACGGCACATGATTCTGGTGGCCCGCAATCAGCAGCGGCTGGAGGATTTCGCTCAGCAGCTCCAAAATGAGAGCAGTGCTTCGGTCGCCGCGATGGCTGACATCGACGCGGCGGTTGCCAATGCCGACCTGATCATCTGCGCGACCAACACCCCCAGCGCCATCATTGATATCGCCAAGGTTCGGCCCGGGACAATCATCTGCGACATCTCCCGGCCCCGGAACATCACCGAGGAGGACACCATGACCCGCAACGATGTATTGGTGCTGGACGGCGGCGTGGTCCGCCCTCCCGGAAAGGTGAACTGCTCCTTCTCCTTCGGTCTGGCCCCCGGCCTGGCCTATGCCTGCATAGCAGAGACGATGATCCTGACGCTCGAAGGACGGTACGGCTCTTTTTCGCTCGGAGGCAACGCCGACCTGGCCAAGGTGGAAGAGATCTCTCGTCTGGCCGAGAAGCATGGTTTCGAACTGGCCGGCCTGCGCAGCTTCGAGCGGGAGGTCCCCCCGCTGCAGATCGAGGCGGTCCGGGCGGTGCGGCGAAAGACAACGGCTGCCCAGGATTCTGACCCGGCTCCGAAGGCTTCCCCCCGCAGATCGAAGTGAATCTCTATTCCGTCTCTTCGCTGGTCGCCGCGATCTTCTGTTGGGGACTGGCTCTTTTTGTTTATCTGAGAAGCAACCGGGCCTCAGAACGGCTCTTCTTCGCCGCCGTCACCTTCCTGATCGGCATCTGGACCTTCTTCCCTTACCTGACCTCCCAAACAACTGATCCAAATCTGGCCCTGACGCAAACCCGGCTGCTCTACATTGCCGCCATGTTTGTCCCCTTCCTGTTCTACAAGTTCATGATCCACACGATGGGGATCGAACAGGAGCCGGCCGTGCGCCGGATATCCAAGTTCTCGCTCGGCGCAGCCTTCTTCTTCCCGCTGTTCTTCTCCAGTCCGCTTTTCATCCGGGATCTGATCTCGATTCCTCCGCATGTCGTCATCCAGCCCGGCCCGATCTACCCGGTGTTCGTTCTTTATTTCGGACTCATGTATTTCGACGCTTCTCTTCGGCTACTTCGGCTGTACCAGCAAGCCACCGGGCACTTCAAAGAGCATCTAAAATACATCGGTTTGGCCTTCGTGATGGCCTTCTGCGCAGGTCTGATGCACTTCGCTTCTGCCTACAGCATTCGAGAACTCTTCCCGCATGACTTCCTGGTCATCGGTTACTCCGGCATCATTGCCTACGCCATCATCCGATACCGGATTATGGATTTCCGGGTGGCGATCGCCCGAACCGTCATCCTGGCCGGCATCTATACGCTTCTGCTCGGCGTCCCGCTAATCTTCTTCACCACCCAAAGCCAGGAAATCATCCGCTTGGTTCAGAACCGCCCCTGGATGATCCCCCTGGGATTGGCCGGCTACGCCATCCTGGCCTCCTGTGTCCCCTTTCTCTATCTGGCGCTCCAGCGCCGCGCCGAGGCCCGGCTGCTGGCGGAATCCCACCGCTATCAGGCGGTCCTGCGGCAGGCCTCCTATGGCATGACGCTGATCAAGGAGCTCCACAAGCTGCTCAATTTGATCGTCCACCTGCTGACGCAGAAGGTGCGTATCCGGCACGCTTCGGTCTATCTCTTGGACGAGACCAAGAAAAACTTCGCGCTCAAAGTTTCTCGGCAGTGGCATGTGGAAACGTCCCCTGTTTTCCCG
>PCVW01000011.1 GCA_002787095.1 Candidatus Omnitrophica bacterium CG11_big_fil_rev_8_21_14_0_20_64_10
GACATGGAGGGTCAGGAAAGCGACCCTGATGCCGGCGGCCCGGAGCCGCTCCAGCAGCTCCCCGGTGAAGTGAAGCCCCGCCGTCGGGGCCGCCACCGCCCCGGGTGATCGGGCGAAGACTGTCTGGTACCAGTCGGCATCCTCAGGCGCAACCGGCCGGTCAATATACGGAGGCAGCGGCATCTCCCCCAACCGGGCCAACTGCTCTGAGACTTCCTCTCCTAGGAAACGAATCACCTTCTCCTCTCCATCAGAAGAAAGCACCTCCGCCTCCAGCGAGCCATGATTGAAGAGTAGCCGGGTTCCAGGTCGAAGCCGCCGGCCCGGTTTCCCCAGGCAGCGGTAACGGCCGGCCGAGCCCTCCAACAGGAGCAGCTCCACCTGGCCGCCTGTGCCGGCCTTCCGGCCCCGCAGACGGGCCGGCACCACCCGGGTGTCGTTAAAGACCAGCAGATCCCCCGCCCGCAGCAAACCGGGCAGATCCCGGAAGGTGTGATGCGCCAGATCAGCAGAGGGAACTGTCCCAGAACGGGGACTGTCCCCGGACAAAGCGCGCTTGAGCAGCAAGAGACGGGCGGCATCCCGGGGAGCAACCGGCTCCCGGGCGATCAATTCTCTGGGAAGGTCGTACGCCAGCATTCCCCTATTATAGGGGAATCAGGCCGCTTGGAGCAGGAGGCGGGCCGCCTCCCGGCTGGGCGGATCATCCGGAAGCCGGTAGCCGGCATGGCGCAAGATTCCCTCCAGCTGATTCAGCAAATCCTGCTGGAGATCCTTCACCTCTTCCACGCTATCCCAGAGAACGAGTGTGGCCCGGGCCCAGTCGAACGCGTTCTTTCTCCTGGTTTCCAGGTCCTCGCCCGGCTGTTCCTCCACCACGACCAACTGATCCCGGAGCACACGATGAAGCGTTCCTGTGTCGGGAAAAATCTCGCTCAGCCGGTCCAACTCTTCCCGGGTCTCCACCACCCCCGAAAAGACTCCATCCGGGAAAACCCCTTGCGCCTGCAGCAGCGTCAGCATCGGGGCAAAGGTCAGCCCCTCCCCGCTGAGCAAAAATCCGACCTGCTCATCAACCTGGACCGAAGGGTCCCGCACCGGCTCAAAAACCCCAAAGGAGCGCCTGAAACCCCCGAAGACCTCCTGGACCTTTTGAATCAACTCCGCTCGGCTGGCCGGCGGCCCGGCGCTCTCCAGGCCGGACCGCTCCGGCACCGCCACCGCCTCGATCACCAACGCGGTCTTGTTATCGGTTCCCTTGGCCGCGGCATCCATCAGCGCCTCGGCCGCTTCCTCCGGAGAACGTCCCTGAACCGCCGTCAAGATTGCCTCCTCCGACACCTTCGACCAAACCCCGTCGCTGAGCAGGACCAGCCGGTCTCCGGATCGCAGGGAGAACCGCTCCTGGAAAATCTGTTCAGCCCTCAAAGCGCCATGGCCCACCAAATTGGACAGAGGGGAACGATTGGCATCCTCTCGAACCAGGCCGGCCAACTGCAGGCGGCGGATCTTCCTCGCTATGGTGGAATCTCCCTGATCCCGCTCGCTCACGGAGGCCGGAGTTTTCCGGTCCAGCTCCCTCCAAACGGGACTCTGATCTTCGGTCAAAAGCTCGATCCCCTCCCCGTTCACCCGGTAAAGACGCAGATCTCCGTTCAGGGAGGCAAATCCCTCCGAACCAATCAGCAACACACCCAGAGAGGTGGCCCGATAGGCCGTTTCCGGCTCTGCAGAACGGGCCTGGCGATCCAGTTCTTTGTCCGCCGCGATCAAGGCATCCAAAACCCCCGCCATCAGATCAGACCCGGTCCAGCCGGTGGGATTCTCCAAATATCTGCCAACCCGATCCAAGAATCCCGCCTCCCGGGACTTGGAGGCGATCCGATTGGCCACATATTCGCTTGCATGCCCACCGTTGCGGCCGGTCCCGTCATTGACCACCGCGAGGAACCCGAGGGGATTACCCTCTTCCGGACTGAAGAGGAGGAATCTTTCCCGATCATCCTGCCGCTCCCGGAGCCCCTCTTCCTGAGCGGACGCAGCCCGGAGAATCAACCCCGCCGCCGAACGCTCAGGATAGGACCGGGTTACCCGCTGATTCGAATCAATGACCGGAGGCGGAATTTCCCGCTGACTCACTCCCACCCGGGTGAAAACCAGCGCCCGGTACTTCGGGATGCTGGTTACCTCAAAATCCTCAGAGCGCAGCAGAGCCCCCATGGTGTCAAATTGATTGGAAGTTCCGAATTGGTTGATTGTTCCCCGCAGGATGAACTTGGCCTCCAGGTCCAGCTCCCGAATTGCCTTGGCGGCGATCTGATCCCCCGGCACATCGGCGCCGAAAGAGTAGTAATGGACGAAGGGGAACCCGCTCCAGCTCTCCTGCATGAAGTCCGCCTCCCGAATCTCCACCTGACCGGGGACGATCAAACGGGCCTCCTCCTTCCCAATGGAAACTTTTTCCGATTCAAGGGCTCGGATTCCCGTCCGGCTCCGGTCCAAACAGTATACATCCCGCTCAATGCCGACCGGATGGGCACCAAGACCGACAGCGGCCGCGACGAGCACATCTCCGTCCCCGCTGCCCAGATCCAGCAGCCGATTCGACTGCATCCCGACCGCCGGATGTCGGAACAGCCGGACCGTCTGACCCATCCGGGAAGGGGCAAAAACCCCGACTTGTCTTTCGCCAGCCGGCCGCTCGATCCCCGTGGTCGCCGATTTGAAAATCTTTCCGGCCCGCGCGATCAGGGTGATCTCCTCCCTGAGCAACCGAACTCCCTCCGGAAGAACAATCGGAATCGGCTGAATCAGGTATCCCCATTCATTCACGGTGATTTCCGGCGGCACCGTCTCCAAACCGGCGGCTGGCTTGCGGGCGATGATCTGAAGCCACTTCCGCGGCAGGGAGGAGACCCCGGCTTCCTGAAGCACTTCCTCGACTGCCTGACCCAGGATGGCTTGGCGCTCCGACAACGGGATAAAATCCGGCAACGCCCAGTCGGCGAAACCGGGCAGCTGGTAGAGAGCCGTCAGGGCCTTGAGCCCCAACTCCGATTCCGTTTCCTCCGACTCAATGGTGGAAAAACCGGCCGCACGCAAGGCCTCAAGATAAAACTCAGGGGAGCGGCTCCATCGGCCGGGAGGAATCGGGGTGGGAATGGAAAGCGTCGAATACCGCTCCCGGGCAAGAGCGACCGCTCGGAAAACAATGCGCCTGTAATACGTCTGATCCTCCGGTCTGGGAACCGCCCCCGCATAAAAGGAGGTGTTCAGAGCAACCCGGCCTTCTCTCGAGAGCTTTCCATTCCAAGTCGAAAAAGCATCCTGCAACTGCGCATCACCCAGGTAATGCACCAGATTGAAGGCGGTGATCGCCGCCGGCCAACCGGGAACCACCCGCTCCAACGAGTCGGCTTGATCCGTGAGGAATTGTATTCCGGGGAACTGCTCTCTCGCCGCTTTAACCGCGGCGGCGGAAGCATCCACGCCGATGACCCGACCCAGGTCCCCCACCGCCTCCGCCAAGAGGGCCGTTGACCCGCCGAAGCCGCTCCCAACATCCAGAACCGCGGTCCCGGCCTCCAAACCGATCATCTCCACCAACCGGCGATTGGGCGCCCAGGCAAAGGCCGCATATGGATCGGCCGGCGCCGTCTCCAACCCGGCGGCGGCATCGGGCGGGGTCAGGACGAACTCGAAGACATGAGCCGGACGGGGCTCGGCGACGGTGATCCGCTGAACGGTGACCTCCCACTGATTCGGCACCAATTCCATCCGGGGAAGCTGACCTCTCAAACCAGTCAACAGCTCCCGGAACCGGGCTTGAATCCATTCCGGGTTTCTCACCCCCTCCAACCCCTCCTCAGGAAGCGTGATCACCTGGCTGAAGAAGGGATGCTCGACACCCTGCAGTCGGAACGACAACTGAACCTCCCGGGCTTTCGGGAGCCGAAGATTTGGAAAGGCATAGTGGCGGAGGGCGCCGTAGGCGGTCAAACGAAGATCGCCGCTCCAGGAGGATGGAATCGCCTGCTCTCCGTCCTGGACAACGGCGCGATGGGCTTCGTCGAGCATCACCTCCAGAACCATCACCGGATAGAACCGGTCTTGGTCGGGGGTGAGCCCCTTCGGAAGCGCTTCCTGGGCTTTCTCGATCCACCTCTGCGTCACTTGAGCATCCAGTGGATTGCTGAGGATATCCGCCAAGGGCGGCATGGCGGCAGTCAATTTCGCCTCCTTCACCTGGCGGTCGTATCCCCGCAGGATCGCCTCCAGATCCACCGATTCCAGGCCGGCGGCTGTCGGGGAATTCACCTTCTGCAGAGCGTCGGTCAGCTCCGCCTCCAAGCCGGCGTTGCCTTTAAGCTGGAGGGTCCGAAGGGTCTCCGAAGGCAGAGGGGAACCCCAGGCCGGCGCCGGAAACGCCAACCCCAAAGAAAGCAAAACGGACAAGAATCGAGGCAAAGGAGCGACCTCTTTTTCTGGATATTCCGGGGGCATACCTTAACTATACCCTCTGGAAGGGTATAAATTCAAGATATCTGACTAAAACTTCATATCTTCTAACAAAACTTATCCACAGCCGGAGGCAGTCCCCGCCTGTGGATAACTAGCGGTCGAATCCGGGCAGGCCGGCGAGCTTCCGCCGCTGAGCCCCGGGGTAATAAAAATCCAGGATGACATTGGCCGGGTGCCCGGCAGCCGCCATCCCATAAGCCCCCCACTGACACATCCCAACCCCATGCCCCCAGCCCTGTCCGGTAAAACGGGCTTCTCCCTGTTCGACCCGGACATCAAATTTGAGGGAACGAAGATCGTTCGCCCCCAGGGCGCTGCGGAGATCCTTCCCGGCGATCCGCGACTCCCCCCCCTCCCCCCGAATCAGGAGAGCGGCAACCCGGCCGGAGCGGGTCCGTTCCGCCACCGCGACTTCAGCCAACCGACCCAATTCCACCGCCGCCGGACCGAGAGCCGCCTGGAGATCCTCCAACGCCGTGTGGAATTCCCAGTCGGAATGCTTCGCTCCCCGGCAGTAGGGATCGGGGTGGCCGGCCAAGGCGGGGATCACCCGCTTGGTCGCCCAAAGGGCGTCAGCCCACTCGGTGTGACCTCCGCAATTGGCGTGAAAGACCGCGGAGAACAGTTCGCCGTCAAAACTGAGAACCTCCCCCGCCGTCGCGGAAACAGCGGCCCGAGTGGAATCCCGCTCGGTCGGAATGCCATCATAGACATGGGTCCGGGTGTCGGCGGTGACATCGAACGGTTGGCCGGAATTCACCCAGATCCGATGGGCCACCATCGTGCGGGAGGCGACCGCGTGAGCTTGGAGGGCGGCCGCCGGCCATTTGGGATCGATCTCGCTGCCGATCGCCGAGACCAGGTAATCCTCCAGATTCACCTTGTTGATCAGCAGGAGCCGGTTCCCCTCGACCCGCCGGATGATCAGGAACCCGCGATACGGACGGGCGTTGAGCCGGAAGACCGGCTCATTCCCCAGCGGCTCCAGGACCACTGCTTCCCGGGAGGTGGTCCCCTTCTTGCCGAGTCGCATGAGGCCGGAGCGGCCCGGCTCAATCAGCTGCCATTTGAAGTCCTCCCAGCGCTCAAGGGTCTGGCCGGTCGCCAGATCCTTGAGGACGCAGGGGGTCATGATCGTCACCCGGGCCTCGGCCGCGTGCTCCATCAGGGCCACCCGAACCACCGGCTCGGCCGCCACGGCCCGGCCGGCGCCGCCGAAACCGATCCCGGCGGCGATCAGCAAGGCAGGCAGCGATCGACGGAAACCGATGTTCATCGACGAAAGAAGAAGTTGAACAGCAGAGAGAGAACGATGCTCAACAGCAGGCAGGTGACGATCGGGAAGGAGAAGGTGAAGTTCTCCCGCTGGATCGTGATATCCCCCGGCAACCGGCCCAGTCCAAACGGCAGGCGGGAACCGAAGCTGAGGAAGAGTCCCAGCACGACCAGCAGAATACCGGAGAAGATCAGCAGCTTACCGAATGAGATCAAATCAAACCCCGAGGGGTCCGGCCCCTTTTCTCCGAAAAAGGGCCTGACCCCATTCGCTCACAGCAGGGTCTTGGGGGCCAGCCCCAAATGCTCGGCCGCTTGCCGGGAGGCCTCCCGGCCCCGGGGGGTCCGGCGCAGAAGGCCGGCCTTCAACAGATACGGCTCGACGACATCCACGAGGGTGTCCGGCTCCTCATTCAGGGTCGCCGCCAGCGCCTCGATCCCGACCGGCCCGCCGGCGTATTGATCCAAAATCACCTTCAGCACCCGACGGTCCACCGGGTCCAGCCCCAACCGGTCGATCCCCTGCGCATCGAGGGCGGCCGACGCCACCTCGGCGGTGACTGCCCCGTCGTGCTTGACCTCGGCATAATCCCGCACCCGGCGCAGCAGCCGGTTGGCCACCCGGGGGGTCCCCCGGGAGCGGCGGGCGATTTCCTGAGCCCCGGCGGCGTCCAGACGGACCGACAGGAGACCGGCCGACCGCTGCAGGATCCGGACCAAATCGGCCAGTTCGTAGAAGTTCAGGTGATAGGCCAACCCGAAGCGGGCCCGCAACGGAGCGGTCAGGAAGCCGGAGCGGGTCGTCGCCCCGATCAGGGTGAACCGCTTGAGATTGAACTTGATCGTCTTGGCGTACGGCCCCTTGTCGATCACGAAATCGATCTGAAACTGCTCCATCGCCGGATACAGGAACTCCTCGACCACTTTCGAGAGGCGATGGATCTCGTCAATGAAGAGGACATCCCCCTCGCCGAGGTTGGTCAGGATCCCGATCAGATCCCCCGCCCGCTCGATCGCCGGGCCGGAGGTGGCGGTGAACTTGGTCCCCATCTCATTGGCGATGATGTGGGCCAGGGTCGTCTTCCCCAGCCCCTGTGGACCGGAAAGCAGCAGATGCTCCAGCGGCTCGGCCCGTTTCTGGGCCGCCCGGATCGCGACGGTCAGGTTCTCCGCCAACTCCGGCTGGCCGACGAAGTCGGTAAGCCGTTCGGGGCGGAGGGAGAGGTTGAGGATGCGGTCCTCATCGTTCTCCTGCTGAGCCAGCAGCACCTCCCGCACCTTATCCTCCATTGCGCGCCCCAGCCGACCGCTGCTTGTACACCTCGTTGAGGATCTCCTCGGCGGTGGCCGCCCCACCGTTGCGGCTCATCGCCGCCTGGACCATCGCCTGCGCCTCAGCCCGCTTGTACTGCAGCTGCAGCAGGACCGCCAGCGCCTCGGCGCCGGCGTCGGAAACGGGCACAGCGGCCGGAACCGGCCCGTCACCGTCGGGAAGCAGCGCGTACTTGCCGACCTTCCCCTGCAATTTCGCGACGATCTCCCGGGCCCGCTGGGGACCGATCCCCGGCAGGGAGCGCAGGACATTCATGTCCCCCTCGTCGATCGCCCGGGCAATCAGGGAAAACGGCTGGTTGAGGGCCCGAACCGCCGCCTTGGGACCGATCCCGGAGACGGTGATGAACCGTTCGAAGAACTCCCGCTCAATCTCATTGAGAAAACCGATCAGGACCGGCGTCGCCCGGGAGGGCTCCACCTGCTGGTAATGGTAGGTGATCAGGGTGACCTTGCCGTCGGCCGCCCGTCCTTCGACCGACTGCAGGATCGCCGCCGGCACCCACACCTCGTAGGTCAATCCTCCGGCCTCCAGCAGGGCGGCGTTGGCCCGCCGCTCAACCAGGGTGCCGGAGATCCGGGCGATCATGCCGGCACCCCCTCGGCCGCGACCCGCCCCGGCAGGTGATCGGCGTGGCAAAGGGCCACCGCGAGCGCATCGGTCACATCCGCCCGGACCCGCGTCGCCGGCAGGTTCAGCCGCATCTGCACCATCCGGGCGATCTGCTCCTTCGAGGCATGCCCCCGCCCGACGGTGGCCCGTTTGACCCGGGTCGGCAAATAGCTGGAAACGGAAAGCTCGAGGGAGGCGGCGGTTCCGAGGACCACCCCCCGGACATGGCCCATCAGGATCGACGGTTTGGGAGTCTTGTAGTAGCTGTAGAGGTCTTCGACCGCCAGGACATCCGGCCGGTGCTGCAGGATCAACCGCTTGAGCTCCCGGGCCACGATCGCCAGCCGGTCGGCGAGGGAATCTGTTTTTCGGGTTCGGATCAGGCCGGCCTCCACCAGGGAGACGGCGCCGGTTCCATCGATCTGGATTGCGCCGTAACCGCAGGCATCCAACCCCGGGTCCACCCCCAAAATCCGCATGCCGGTAGGATAGCTCAAACCCGGGGTAGACACAAGTCTGCTAAGCGGCGGCGGCCGTCAGGATCGAATCGGGGATGTCGAAGTTGGCGTGGACGCCGTTGATGTCGTCGTGCTCTTCCAGAGCTTCCACGAAGGCCAGCACCCGCTTGGCGGTCGGGCCGTCGTTGACCGGGACCGTCGTGGAGGGGACCATCGTCAGTTCCGCCGACTGGACCGGAATCCCGGCCGACTCCAGCCCCTTGCGGACCGCGTCCAGATCGGTCGCCCCGGTGACGATCTCGTACCCCTCGGCGCCGGTCTTTAAGTCCTCCGCGCCGGCCGAGAGGGCTGCTTCCATCAGCTTCTCCTCGGCGGCGGCGGATTTCTCGACGAGGATGTATCCCTTCTTGTGGAAGATCCAGGCGGTGGAGCCGGCTCCCGCCATGTTGCCGCCGTTCTTCGCAAAGAGGTTGCGCACCTCGGCGGTGGTCCGGTTCTTGTTGTCGGTCAGGCACTCGACGAGGACCGCGACCCCGCCGGGGGCGTACCCTTCGTAGACGACCGATTCGTAGGAGACGCCGGGCAGCTCCCCGGTCCCCTTCTTGATCGCCCGTTCGATGTTGTCCTTCGGCATGTTGCTCTCGCGGGCTTTGGCGACCGCCAGCCGCAGGGCCGGGTTGGCCTCCACCGAGCCGCCGCCGTTGCGGGCGGCCACGGTGATCTCCTTGATCAGCTTGGTAAAGAGCTGCCCCCGTTTGGCATCGGCGGCCCCCTTCTTCCGCTTGATCGTCGCCCACTTCGAATGTCCCGACATCGTTCCCTCTGCGCTCCTGATATGGAAAGGGGGCCCCCTTGGAGAACCCAAGGGGACCCCCTAGGGAGGAACCCAAAACAAAAGAAGAACCGGGCGCCGACCTACTCTCCCAGGCCGTTGCCAGCCAAGTACCATCGGCCCTGCGGGGCTTAACGACCGTATTCGGGATGGGAACGGGTGTGGCCCCCGCGGTATGAGCGCCCGGAAAGTGCACCCATGTGCGGTTCAATTTGGAGTCGTCACACCACCCCGTCCGTCATCCGTCTTTCGACGGAGAACGGAGGAGATTCATTTTTGCCAAGAAAGAGGCAATCAAGCCTCACGGCCTATTAGTACTGGTCAGCTGCACGGGTCGCCCCGCTTCCACCTCCAGCCTATCAACCTGGTGTTCTACCAGGGGCCTTTAGGGACCTTGCGGTCCAGGGAATCCTTATCTTCAGGCGGGCTTGGCGCTTAGATGCATTCAGCGCTTATCCCAACCGAACATGACTACCCAGCGTTTGCGCCTGGCGGCACAACTGGGACACCAGAGGTTCGTTTGTCCGGGTCCTCTCGTACTACGGACAACCCCCGTCAAGATTCCTTGCGCCCACGAGAGATAGAGACCGAACTGTCTCGCGACGTTCTAAACCCAGCTCGCGTACCGCTTTAACCGGCGAACAGCCGGACCCTTGGGAGCTTCTCCACCCCCAGGATGCGATGAGCCGACATCGAGGTGCCAAACCGTTTCGTCGATATGGACTCTCGGAAACGATAAGCCTGTTATCCCCGGAGTACCTATTATTCGTTGAGCGACGGCGCTACCATATACCACCGCCGGATCACTAGGACCGACTTTCGTCCCTGCTCGTCCTGTCGGACTCGCAGTCAGGCTCCCTTATGCCCTTACACTCGACACGCGATTGCCAACCGCGCTGAGGGAACCTTGGTGCTCCTCCGTTATCCTTTAGGAGGAAACCGCCCCAGTCAAACTACCCGCCTGACTCTGTTCCAAAACCTTCACGGTCCCGGTTAGAACGTTCGATTGACCAGGGTGGTATTTCACTGACGGCTCCGCTCAGCCCGAAAGCCAAGCCTCAAAGCCTCCCACCTATGCTACGCAGATCAGGCAAACATTCAAAATCAGGGTATAGTAAAGGTTCCGGGGTCTTTTCGTCTACTCGTGGGTAGACGGCATCTTCACCGCCACTACAGTTTCGCCGAGCCCCTCGCCGAGACAGCGGCTATCTTGTTATACCATTCGTGCGGGTCGGAACTTCGCTTCAGCCCTCCGGTCATCCCGGAGGCGCAGACTATATCTTGATCCCTGTACGAGGAAACTTCTTCTTCCTCTCTTGGGATCTCCGGCGTCTGATGGTTTGCTGGTTGCTCCCCATCTCATCCTTTGCCTGACGGCATCGGAATCAGTCGTTACGGGGTCAATCCACTCTCTCATTCCAGAATGGACGACTTCCCACGGGGTTACCCTGCGATTCTGCACTGG
This sequence comes from Candidatus Omnitrophica bacterium CG11_big_fil_rev_8_21_14_0_20_64_10, assembly GCA_002787095.1. GTDB lineage: Bacteria > Omnitrophota > Gorgyraeia > 1-14-0-20-64-10 > 1-14-0-20-64-10 > 1-14-0-20-64-10. The sequence continues at coordinate 10,497 of PCVW01000011.1, forward strand.
CGTCCTTGGCGCCAACCACGAGGGTTTCTCCGTTATAAGCCGGAATGGGCAATTTGACTTACCCGACAAGGAATTTCGCTACCTTAGGACCGTTATAGTTACGGCCGCCGTTTACTGGGGCTTCAGTTCTGTGCTTCTCCACCTTGCGGCGGATGACACTTCCCCTTAACCTTCCAGCACCGGGCAGGTATCAGACCCTATACGTCGTCTTAGCGACTTTGCAGAGTCATGTGTTTTTACTAAACAGTCAGATAGCCCTCTTTACTGTCGGTTGTGTTCGCTCCGGGCGCAGGCCCTTCACAAACGCAACCACCCCTTCTCCCGAAGTTACGGGGCAATTTTGCCGAGTTCCTTAGCAAGGGTTCTCTCGCGCGCCTTAGCATTTTCTGCTTGCCTACCTGTGTCGGATTTCGGTACGGTTTCCGAATGGCACCTCGTCAGATCAGCTATTTCTCGTCAGCGTGGCTTCAGTTTGTTCGCCTTGAGTATCCTCGCGGCTCCCCGTCCCCTCTCACCCTTGCGGGCTACAGGGTTGGCCCGGGACATCCAGCACCCGGGAAAACCTAGCCTTCTGCGTCACCAACCTGACTCAAGCGCACCACTCGAAAGGGCAGGAATATTAACCTGCTGTCCATCGCCTACGCCTTTCGGCCTCGACTTAGGACCGCCTTACCCTGGGCGGACGAACCTTCCCCAGGAAACCTTGGGCTTTCGGCGTGCCGGATTCTCGCCAGCATTTTCGCTACTCTTACCGGGATTCTCACTGCTGCCTCGTCCAGCAGTCCTTACGGTCTGCCTTCAACCTAACGCAGCACGCTCCTCTACCACTCCGCATCCGAAGATGCGAAATCCGCGACGTCGGTAACAGGCTTAGTCCCGATCATTGTCGGCGCGCGATGACTCGACCGGTGAGCTGTTACGCACTCTTTAAATGGTGGCTGCCTCTAAGCCAACATCCCGGTTGTCTAAGACATCACACATCCTTTGTCACTTAGCCTGTTTTTGGGACCTTAGTCGGCGGTCTGGGCTGTTTCCCTTTCGCCCACGCAGCTTATCCCACGTAGACTGACTCCCAGGGTCATGGTGTACGGTATTCGGAGTTTGGTTGGGGTTGGCAGGCTGGTAAGCCCCCGCACCCATTCAGCACTCTACCCCCGTATCCAAGCAATCCTGGGGCTAGCCCTAAAGCTATTTCGAGGAGAACCAGCTATCTCTGGGTTTGATTAGCCTTTCACTCCGACCCACAGCTCATCCCGACAGTTTTCAACCTGAATGGGTTCGGCCCTCCACTCGGGTTTAACCGAGCTTCAGCCTGGCCATGGGTAGATCACCCAGTTTCGGGCCGACTAAACGCAACTGAACGCCCTATTCAGACTTGCTTTCGCTTCGACTCCCCCGCGGAACGGGTTAATCTCGCTGCGCCTAGTCACTCCCCGGTTCATTATACAAAAGGTACGCGGTCACGCATGGACCGCCCCGAAGGACGGAACATAGCGCTCCCACCGCTTGAAAGCTAACGGTTTCAGGTACTATTTCACTCCCCTCAACGGGGTGCTTTTCAACTTTCCCTCACGGTACTTGTGCACTATCGGTCATGAGAGAGTATTTAGCCTGGGCCCATGGCCGGGCCGGATTCCTGCAGGGTTTCACGTGTCCCGCAGTATTCGGGTGTTTCGGGCACCGAGCGGACTGATTTTCATCTACGGGGCTGGTCACCCTCTTTGGCGGACCGTTCCAAGTCCTTCGATTAACCATTCCGTTTTTGACTCGGCGAGGCCTCCGAACTGACCTCCCCCAAAATCCCACAACCCGGGATCCGCAACGCGTTCGGGCTTGCACGGACCCCGTTTAGGCTGTTCCCTTTTCGCTCGCCGCTACTCTGGGAATCACATCCGTTTTCTTTTCCTCCAGGTACTGAGATGTTTCAGTTCCCTGGGTATCGCGCTCCCGTCTTGCGACAGAAGCGCCGCCGTATGACCGGCGGCGGGTTGCCCCATTCGGAAATCTCCGGGTCAAAGCCTGTTTGCGGCTCACCGGAGCTTATCGCAGCTTACCACGTCCTTCATCGCCTTCTCATGCCAAGTCATCCACCGTTAGCCGTTACTGGCTTGATCACCAAGAAAACTTACTTGGTAAAACGAAACTCCATCCCGCGCCTACTTCACGCGGAATGGGGCGGTGTGACTTCTCCAAATTGTCAAAGAGCGAACGGCCGCAAGGGCCGAACAACAAGCTCTGTTTTCCATGGAGACGGCCGGGATCGAACCGGCGACCTCCTGCTTGCAAAGCAGGCGCTCTCCCAACTGAGCTACGTCCCCAGTCCAACGGCCGCTTCAGCGGCCAAATCCCAGGAGAGTGCCCTTGGGGTACGTCCCCTCGGTTCAGGCGCCGCCATCAGCGGCCCCTCCGGGCGTCTCCGATCCGGCGTTTCTCGCATCGTCGGATCGAAAAAAGTTCGGATCAACCGTCACGCGGCGCCATGCGCCGAGCCTGGGCCCAGGTGGATTCGAACCACCGACCCCCGCGTTATCAGCACGGTGCTCTAACCAACTGAGCTATAGGCCCGAGTTCGACCATCCTGAACGATGGGCGCGGGATGCTCCCCCGAACGGAGAACGACACCGCGTGACGACCCTGCAACAAACCAAGAGGATGATTGAATTGCGAAAAAATAGAAAGGAGGTGATCCAGCCACACCTTCCGATACGGCTGCCTTGTTACGACTTAGCGCCAGTTACCAGGTTCACCTTCGTCGGCGCCCTCCCTTGCGGGTTAGGCGACCGCCTTCGGGTGCCCCCGACTTCCATCGCTTGACGGGCGGTGTGTACAAGGCCCGGGAACGTATTCACGGCGGCGTAGCTGATCCGCCGTTACTAGCGATTCCGACTTCATGGAGGCGAGTTGCAGCCTCCAATCCGAACTGGGGCGCGCTTTTTGGGATTAGCTCCTCCTCACGGGATCGCATACCCCTCTGTACGCGCCATTGTAACACGTGTGTAGCCCTAGGCATAAGGAGCGTACTGACTTGACGTCATCCACACCTTCCTCCAGCTCATCGCCGGCAGTCTCTCTTGAGTGCGCCGAAACCGAAATCCCGGCTGGCAACAAGAAACGTGGGTTGCGCTCGTTGCGGGACTTAACCCAACACTTCACAGCACGAGCTGACGACAGCCATGCACCACCTGTGCTGGCTCCCGATTCAACGGGTCCATCCCCTTTCGGTTCAGTACTTCCAGCATGTCAAGCCTAGGTAAGATTCTTCGCGTAGCATCGAATTGAACCACATGTTCCACCGCTTGTGCGGGCCCCCGTCAATTCCTTTGAGTTTCATCCTTGCGGACGTACTCCCCAGGTGGAGGACTTAATGGGTTACCTGCGGCACCGACCCTGAATGGGCCGACACCTAGTCCTCAACGTTTACGGCGTGGACTACCAGGGTATCTAATCCTGTTTGCTCCCCACGCTTTCGTCATTCAGCGTCAGATACTG
>PCVW01000045.1 GCA_002787095.1 Candidatus Omnitrophica bacterium CG11_big_fil_rev_8_21_14_0_20_64_10
AATCGGACGATGTCGCAGCTGGGGTCGGCGGTCAAGGACCGGGTCAGCCACCGGGCCCGGGCGGTCCGGCAGCTGAGGGCCTGGCTCAGAAAATATCTTTGAGCAGTCCCTGCAGGTCCGGCAGTTCCTGATTGAGGAGCTGCTCCATCGGTTTTGAGCTGACCTGCCGCTTGGGGTTCTTCCAGCTGCCGGTCATCCGCACATCGGCCACCAGCGCGCCGGCGCTCCGGGCGAGGATCTCCCCGATCTTGGAGGTTTTCCCCTTCGGCAGCAGCTCGGTCGTGAGGGCCGGCTGGATCCGCCAGTCGATTGCGCTGTCGGCCCCCTGCAGGAACCCCCCGTTGCCGGTGATCAGCAGGGTCATCTGCGGCGCCCGGGCCTGGATGCCGGCGCTTTCCACCTGTCCCTGCCGGATCCCAAACGGACCGGTCACCTCTTGAAAGGTGACCTGTTCGAAGCCGGGCATCGAGAGCAGCTCGGCGAACGGCCCCAGGAAAGGGAAGCTGAAGATCTTGCCGACGATCTGAAGGTTGCCGTTCCCCTGGATGGCCGCCAGCTTGTTCCCGCTCCCCTGGCCGGACCAGTCCATCTGCAGCAGCCCGGAGGTTTGCTGGTCCTTCATCTGGAAATGCCGGGCCAGATCCTCCAGCCGGAGGTCCCTCAGGTTCATCTGTCCCCTCCAGGCCGGATTGGCCGGATCGATCTTCCCGGCGCCGGAGACCGCGATGTTCCCCCCGAAGAGGCCGGCATCGAATCGTTCCAGCCGCCAGTCGTTCCCGCTCGCCTCCAACTCCAGGGCCGCCCCCCGCAGCTCCATCCCCTGCGTCTTGAGCCGGGGGGAGTTGACATGCAGACTGGCGATCGTCCCTTCGCCGATCTTCAGCGGCCCTTCCCACTCCGCCCGGGCCGAGAGATTGCCGTCCAGGTCGGCGGGGATCGGCAGGAGGGGACCGGCGATCTGCCGGGTCTCGGCGATCCCGACCGACGCCTCTCCATACAGATGGGCCCGGGGCCCCTCGGCTTTCTTGAGGCCGGCGATCTCCCCGAAAACCCGCAGGGAGGAGCCCCCCCACCGGGCCTGGGCCGATTCGATCTTCATCCGGTCTCCATCCATCGTTTGGGCCTGGAGCTCTCCGGTCAGTTTTCCCCAATGGATGTTGGCGGTCGCTTCCGGGCGCTTGAAGTTGACAAGGGTCCCCTCCAGCCGCAGCGGTTGTCCCCCCACCTTGCCGCTGATCTCGCTGATCGTCAGCAGATCGGGTTTCAGATGCAGCGCTCCGGTGAGCCCCTCCACCCCCCAATCCCCGGAGACCGGTCCCGAGATGCCGGTCAGTTGAATGGAGGCGTCCGGCGTGATCTCAAAGACCGGGAGCAGCTGCCCGGTCCCCTTGGCGTCGATCTCCACCTCTCCCTTCCATTGCCCCGGCTCCTTGATCTGAACCCCCGGGATGAATCCCGCCAGCTTGGAGGCCGGCAGGGAACCGGCGGCAGAGACCTCAAAGGAGTTGTAATCGTCATTGCGCAGCAGGAGGTTCAGATGGATCGGCCGCCCGCCGTTGATCTCCGCTCGAAGCCCCTTGGCCCGGATCCCTTCCTCCCCCAGCCCCAATTCTCCCTGGAGGTTCCGGATCTCTCCGATCTCCGGGAAGGGGCCGATCTCAACCCCCTTGAGGGTCAGACTGCCGGTTGCCTGCTTGAGCAGCGTTCGCCACTGAAGATTCTTAGCCCAATCCTGGGTCGAGAGGGAGGTGGCGATCTTGAGCCGGACATCGCCGCTGCCGGTCAATAGCTTCGGGGCCGCCGCGCCCCCGCGGCCGGGGAAGGGGTGGGGGATTGACCAGCCCAGCTCCTCGGTATCCAGTTTTAGGTTCGCCTTCAGGATGCCGCGGGGATCCCCTTCGATGTTGGCCACCAACTGGGCCTTCCCCCGCAGTTCCTGAACCGGCAGCTTCTCCATCTCCGGAATCAGCGCCGTCAGCGACCCCAGCGGCAGGGTGGAGAGGATCCCAGTCCGCAGCCGCTCGGTCTTGCCGTCGTACTGGAAGGAAACCTCCAGCGGCACCACCGCCGGCCGCTGCAGCTTGCCGGAGAAGACCGCCTGGACCTTGCCGGGCAGCTCCAGCTGGGCGGTCAGATCGAAGGGGTTCACAAAGAGGGGCGGCAATCCCGTCCGGTAAATCTCGGCGGTTCCCCGGACCAGGCTCAGCTTGGGGATCCAGACCGGCGGGGTCCCCCCCGGCTTCTTCTCGGGGGTCGCCTGAGCCGCCGGCCGGGCCGCCGGGACCGGCAGGTTCCAGCTCCCTTTCGCGTCCTGCCGCAGGAACAGCTGCGGCCGGGTGATCGTCAGCTCCGGCACCAGGAGCTTCAGCCCTTCGCCCGTCGGGAGGGGGACCACCCCGCCGCTGATCCGCTCCGCCTGAAGGAACATCTTTCCGTCGGAGCCGGCGACCGCGATCTCCCCGGCGTTGATGCCGTGCCAGAGACTCAGGGAGAGCTTGCCGATCGTGACCGGCTGACCCAGGGTCTTGGTCGCCTCCCGCTCGACCCGCCGGCGGATCTGATCGATCAGGGGGGTATGGTTAAGCCCCTCCAGCCCGGCCAGCAGAAGTCCCGCTCCGATCAGGAGGGTCAATAGAACGCGGATCCCAAGCTTGCGCATACCCCTATTATAGCTTCTTTGACCTTCCGGTTTGGGGAGGGGGAGCTTAAAATGGTTGGCAGGCGGACCCCGGAATCGGGCATGCTTGGGGTACGGGGCGTAGCTCAGCTTGGTTTAGAGCGCTGCGTTTGGGACGCAGAAGTCGGCAGTTCGAATCTGCCCGCCCCGATTTGCGCCCATAGCTTAACTGGATAAAGCGGAGGATTTCTAATCCTCTGAGTGCAGGTTCGAGTCCTGCTGGGCGCGCCACTTCCTTGACGCAAGGTGTATCATATGGTATATATAGTAAATGGAGTTCTTTAAGGAGCCCCTGGAGTTCGAGTGGGATGCGGGCAATCGGGAAAAGAACTTTCTGAAGCACCGCGTGTCCACAACGGAGTGCGAGGAAGTCTTTTTCGATCCGCACAAGCGGATGATTCGGGAGGTTCTGTTTCCGGCCGGGGGACGCCGGGAGAGGCGGCATGTCCTGATCGGCCGGACCAGTGAAAAAAGAGTTTTGTATGTTGTTTTTACGATGCGAACCGGCCGGATCCGAGTCATTTCCGCTCGGGATTTGAGCCGGCGTGAGCGGGGGTTGTCGGCATGAAGAAGAAGCTGAAGGTCCCGAAATTCAAGAACGAGGCTGAGGAATGGGAATTTTGGTCCAAGCTTGATTTGGCCGATTACTTTGAGGCCAAGGATCTCGTCCCGGTTTCCTTTCCGAATCTCAAGCCGACTTCAAGGGCTATCTCGATTCGCCTGTCCGAGGCGATGCTCGTGCGCTTGAAAGAGCAGGCCAATGAGATGCAGGTGCCGTATCAGGCGTTGATCAAACAGTACATCGCCCAAGGGCTGTCGAAAGCCGCGTGAAAAAGCTTCAGATCATTCTGATCCTGCTGATCGCCGCTTTGGCGGCCGGCTGGTGGTTTGCCTCCAACTGGCTCAAGGCCGAGCTGCCCGGGATGCTTTCCCAGGCGCTGGCGGCCGAGGTGACGCTGAAGGAGACGAACCTGCGTTTCCCGCTGGGACTGGAGCTCAAGGGGATCCGGATCGCCCCCAAAACGGGGGAGCCGGTCACCGCCGACGCCCTGACCGTCCAGGCCAACCCCCTCTCTCTTCTTTCCGGGCAGCCCCAAGTGACCCTGGAGCTGGACCGCCCCAGCTGGCGCCTGCACCGGACCGCCGCCGGGTTTGAGTGGCCCTTCCCGACCGGGACGCCGGCCGGAGGGAAGGGAGGAGCAGGGGTTCCTTCGAAGGAGGGCAAGGCCCCCCCGATCCTTTTCACCCTTCTGTCGGTCAAGAACGGCTCCCTGGCCCTGGTGGACGAAGCGGTCCAGCCCACGGTCACCTGGTCCCTTCAACCGATTGAGGTGACGGTCCGGATGGACCCGGCTTCCCAGAGCGCCCACTGGCAGGTTCAGAGCGTTGTTTCAGAAGGGGGCAAGGAGATCGGCGCCATCACCTCGGAAGGGGAAGGAAAGCTGGACGGCTCCGCCAAGGGCTCCTTTAAGATCCGCCACAGCGCCCTGCAGCAGCTGGCCCCCTACATCCGGCCGACCATCGGGACGGTGCCCGTCTCCGGCCGCCTGACGCTGGAGAGCCGCTTCGACCTGAAACAGGGGAACCTGCAGTCCGACAACGCCATCGCGGCCGAAGGGTTGGTCTTCCCGGAAGGAGATGAGACCCTCTTCGGCACTACCGGCAACCGGATGGTCAAACTGCTCCGGGACAGGGACGGCGTGATCCGGCTGAACATCCCGGTCTCCGGCCGGGTGGAGACCCCCGAGGATTGGGGCCGGCTGACCAGCGCGGCCGTCCAGGAAGCCCTGCGCCGGGCCCTGACCAAGACGATCCAGAATGTCCTGACCGACAAGGCGGAGCAGACGGTCGGGGAGCTGCTGAATAAGGCGCTGGAATCGATCAACCGCTAGCGGTAGCATGTTTGTGTACGGTTCAGCCGCCTGCTTCTCGCGTGTTCTTTTCAGAAATTACCACTGCCTTGAGCACCTGAAAATCAACTCAATGGTGGCTATGGTGTAACGGCAGCACGAGAGATTGTGGATCTCTCGGAACGGGTTCGATTCCCGTTAGCCACCCCAACCTTTTCTCTCTTAAGGCCGCAACAGAGAGGCCAAAAGCCCCGATTCAGACGATGAATCGGGGCTTCTTCATGTCTTGGAAAACTCAAGAGATACGCGATTGTTTTCCGTCGAGAAGTTCCGAAATCCGCGTTTCCGCCATCGTCCGATAAAGCCACCCAAACTCGCGCCCATTTTCCTCTGAAATAAGCCAAAACATCTCGGAAGTGGCTCCTATTTAAGCGTTCCTATTTAATGGAAATTCTCGGACTTCAGGCTTTGGTCGGGGAGAGAGGTATAGTGGCCCAACGAAACTGGACCAAAAACTAACCCCGGCTAAGATATAATTTGGCCGGGCAACCCCGGAGGTCCAGATCATGGGCATGCGCAAGCAATTTACGAACGAATTCAAAGCCAAGGTGGCCCTGGCAGCCTTAAAAGGCGACAAGACCATGGCGGAGCTGGCCAGCGAGTTTGCGGTCCACCCCACCCAGGTATCCTCCTGGCGCAATGAACTGAAAGACAGAGCGGCTGAGGTTTTTAACGGTCCGGGAGGCAAGAGCGTCCGGGAATACAAAGACCAGATCGAGGATCTTTACAAGGACATCGGCCGCACCCAGGTCGAGAACAACTGGCTCAAAAAAAATTAAATGTCTGAGTCTTGAGGAGAAGCGGGCATTGATCGAGCGTGAGGCGTGCGAGACTTTGAGCGTCAGGCGCCAGTGTGAGCTCCTGGAGCTTAATCGGTCGAGCTTTTACTATGGGCCGGTTCCGGTGAGCGCAGAGGACCAAGCCGTCATGGACAAGATCGACGAGATCTACACCCAGTGGCCGTTCTATGGCGCACGGCGCATGTCCCTGGAGCTCAAAGGTCTTGGCCTTCCGGTCGGGCGAAAGCGCACGGGTTCTCTCATGCGTTTGATGGGTCTTGAGGCGGTGTTCCCCCAGAGGAACCTGTCCAAGCCCCATCCGGATCACCCGGTGTATCCGTACCTCCTGCGCGAAGTCGAGGTGACCCGCTCCAATCAGGTCTGGAGCATGGACATCACGTACATGAAGCTCAAGAAGGGATTCGTCTATCTGGCCGCCGTGATCGACTGGAAGAGCCGATATGTGCTCTCCTGGAAGATCTCCAACACGCTCACACCCGACTTCTGCGTCGAGGCGCTGAAGGAGGCGCTGGAATACGGCACACCCGAGATCTTCAACACAGACCAGGGAAGCCAATTCACCAGTGACGAGTTCCTCCGGACGCTGAAGAACCGCGGCATCCAGATCAGCATGGACGGCAGAGGGCGAGCTCTCGACAACATCTTCGTCGAGCGGCTCTGGAGGAGTGTCAAGTACGAGAACATCTACCTGAAAGGCTACGAGACGATCCCGGAGGCCGAAGCGGGGCTCCGGGAATATTTTGAATTCTACAATACCGAACGGCGCCACCAATCACTGGGCTACAAAACCCCGTGGCGGGTCTATTCCGGATTGGAGGTGGGCCAAAACCAAAACCTGGCGGCCTAAAAACTTCACCTTAAACCAACAGCAAAAATGGTCTAGACAAACGGAGCCACTATAGATAGCCAGGTCGAAGACTTGGTTTAGCTCGTTCCTTTTTTCTTTTAATTCGACCATGTGGAGAGGTACCGCAAATTTATCCTCGCGCCTAACGGCGGCGGCTATACCGGCATTTTCAAATATTTCCTTGGCTTTCTCGATGTTGTCGCGCCCAACCCTCATGTAGAAACGGCAGTATCCTTCTTTGTGGCGAGGGGTGTACCAACTGAAATTTCTTCGTGAGGTTCCGACAGCGATATGGTTTTTGTTGTAGGTAATTCGGACATTTGGATCGTGAGCTTTTGATAGGGCAACCAGGCCGTCGAATACCTCCATAGACTTTGGGTTTGATCGGCCTTCCCAATATCCCCGATCTTTCACTTCTCCGTCCAAAAGTTCTTCCTCAGCCGGTTCTTCGTAAATGTCTAAGACCGGGATGAAATCCAGAAATATCTTGTCCTCAAACGTGGTTGCGTGAAGCTTGATGGCGATGATTGGAATTGACCGGCTCATTAGCCCGATGACGTTAAAAAACCGTTTGGTGATCTCTTCCGCGATGATGACGGCTTTGTGGTCTCTGGATGGGAAGCGACGGCTTTCAATGTCCCAATACTCTATAGTTCTGATGATGTGGCTTTCGTCCGTAGCACCAAGCATAAGTTCAACTTCATACATGGTGTTTGTCTCTGGATCGTTCAGAAGGAAGTCGAGCTTGCCGCCAGAGGACTGTTTTCTTTCGCGCTCTACGACAACCACGTCGCCCAGGCCAAACAGGGCGGGGTTTTCCTCAAGGCGTTCCTGTAGCCACTTTTCATTGAAGTCGGGATGGTTTTTTAGCCGGATGGTTTCATGCTTTACGTAGTTGAGCTTCTGCATATTCATATTCCTTTCGGGGATTATTTTTCGAGGCGGGTCTGCGGCAGAATAAATGTTGCTCGATCTTTTTTACTGCCATAGAATGCAATGTATGCAAACCCCACTTCCCAAGTCTAATCCTTCTCGAATCGTAAAGCAATTGGAGTTGTACCGCCTGGAAAATCGAATCCCGAAAGAAGTTTTAGCCGAGGCATTGGGCGTCAGCTTTTCGACGGTCAGCCGGTGGCTCGGCGGCAAGACTAAGCCCCAGAAGGTTCAGCAGTATCACATTGAGAAATTTTTGAAAGAGAAGATCAAAGCAAAGAGAAAGTCGTGAGCGTACACGGCGGTTTATCCAAGGAGCAGTTGATCGAAAAGATCAAATCGCTCCAGAAGCGCAAGAAATTTGGCTTGGTTTGGGAAGATAAGCCGGAGGATGTCGCCGAGCTTTGTAAAACAAAATTGCCGGTCTTAGTTCAGGCGGGTGAAAAAGAAATTTCAGATGGCGATCCTGGGGCCACAAATGTCCTGATAGAAGGCGATAACTACCATGCGCTCTCGGTTCTTAATTACACCCATAAAAACAAGGTCGATGTTATCTACATCGATCCTCCATACAACACGGGGGCGCGAGACTGGAAGTATAACAACGACTTTGTAGACATCAACGATGCTTATAGGCACAGCAAGTGGCTCAGCATGATGTCGAAGCGGCTACAGCTTGCCAAAAACTTGCTCAAGTCTGATGGGGTTCTGGTTTGCGCAATAGATGACAACGAGTTTCATCATCTCGGCACTTTATTAGAGGAAATATTCTTCGACCACGAAATTCATTGCGTAACCATCGTGCATAACCCCAGAGGCATACAGGGAAACAATTTCTCTTATACCCATGAGTATGCGTATTTTGTTTTTCGGAGAGGATTAAAGATTGTTGGGCATAGAAAACTAAAGGACGAGGAGATTTATTGGAGCAATCTAAGAAATTGGGGCAGTGAATCGTTGCGTAGTGATGCTAGAAATTGCTTTTATCCGGTTATTGTTAAGAAAGACAAGGTGGTCAGTTTTGGCAACGTTCCTTCCAATGATTTTCATCCTAGGAAACAAACGGAGACGAAAAATGGGCTGTATTATATCTGGCCTATTGATGTAAGGGGTGTCGAGAGAAAATGGCGATATGCCAGACAGAGCGTCAAATCTATTCAGGATATTTTAAGGGTCAAGAGGTCCAATGGGCGAGTCGAGATAGAGATTGGAAAAGATTACGGGACGGTCAGGACGGTGTGGAAAGATACGAGATATGACGCAAACGAATACGGAACAAAATTAGTCCATGCATTAGTGCCGGACTGCGAGTTCAATTTCCCCAAGTCTGTTTTTAACACTTACGACTGTATTGCTCCGATCCTGCGGGAAAAGAAAGATGCCCTAGTGCTTGACTATTTCGCTGGGTCAGGTACTACGGGCCATGCGGTATTAATTCTCAACAAAGAAGATAAGGGTCGAAGGAGTTTTATTCTCTGTACTAACAACGAAAACAAGATTGCCGATGAGGTTTGTTATCCTCGAATCAAGAAGGTCATTAAGGGGCATAGAGACTACCCGGACATTACGGGCGTCCCCGCTTGTTTGAGGTATTTCCGAACAGATTTTGTAGACGCCGACCCGACCGACCGGAACAAGAAGAAACTAACCGTTCAAGCGACGGAGATGCTTTGTTTGAAAGAGGGTACTTTCAGGAGAGTTATCAATAAGAAGGCGTTCAAAATATTCAAGAACACGAACCACTACACCGGAATCATTTTTGACCACACTGCGATCCCCGACTTCAAGAAGGCCATCGAAAAGCTCAAAGGGAAATTCAGTGTTTATGTATTCTCCCTTGGGGACGATACTTTCGACGAAGAATTCGAGGACGTAAGGCAAAGAGTAAAACTTTCACCTATCCCCGAAGTGATCCTCCGGGTTTACCGGAGAATCTTCAAATGATGCGCCTCAAGGAGTATCAGGAAGACGCGATTAAAGAATTGCTGACAAAGGCCAAAAAGCTCATCGCCTATCCTGATGGAAAGCGCATGATTTTTAAGGCCCCTACGGGGTCAGGCAAGACAATCATGGTAGCCGAGTTTTTGAAGCGATTATGTGAAGACAAGGAAGTCCGCACCGCCCTTTCGTTTATCTGGACTGCCCCAAGACAGCTACAGATTCAAAGCAGAAACAAGTTGGAACAGTATTACGAAACAAGCCGTGCGCTCAAATGTTCCTTTTTTGAAGATTTGGATGACAAGAGGATCGACGAAAACGAAATCCTCTTTTTCAACTGGGAGAGTATTAACAGGAGCGACAACATTTACATCCGAGAAAACGAGCAGGACAACAATCTGTCGAACATCATCAGGCGAACAGGGGAGGAAGGTCGGACAATCGTTCTCGTCATTGATGAGAGCCATCACCACGCTACAAGCGAAATATCGCAAAACCTGATCCGCGATATTGCCCCCAAATTCACCATCGAAGTATCCGCTACCCCTGTGATGGAAAGCCCGGACGAGATCGTTTCCGTTCAGCTTGAAGATGTAAAGGCGGAAGGAATGATTAAGAAGGCGGTCATGCTGAATCCGGGGTTTGAGAATATTCTCAGAGACAGGAGAATTCAAAGTCAGTTAAGAAAACAATCCGAGGAGTTGGTTATTGAAACTGCCCTTGAGAAACGGGATGCCATTAGAGAAGCCTACAGAAAAGAGAAAACGGGCATCAATCCGCTGATTCTTATCCAACTGCCGGACAGAAGAACCTCACTTGAAGATGCGATCAAGGACAAGGTTATCGCAGTCCTCAAGAACAAGCACAGGATCACTGCTGAAAACGGAAAGTTAGCAATCCATCTGGCGAAGCATAAAGAAAATCTTGATGACATTGCACGCTACGACAATGAAGCAGAAGTTCTGATATTCAAACAAGCCCTTGCCTTGGGTTGGGACTGTCCCCGCGCCCACATCTTGGTTCTTTTTCGGGATTGGCGGAGCGTAGAGTTTTCGATCCAGACCATAGGACGCATCATGCGTATGCCAGAGCAGGATCATTACGAGGCGGAAATCTTGAATTACGGATATGTGTTCACCAACATCGAGACCATCGAAATCCAGGAAGATTTAGCCAGGGATTACATCACGGTTCATACCTCGAAGCGGGGACAAGAGTATTCGTCTTTGTCGTTGCTTTCGTGCCATTCTAAACGCTACCGAGAGAGGACCCGCCTATCCGCCCTTTTTATCAGAATTTTCCTAGAAGAATCCGACGCCTATGGTCTTGCCGATAAAGTCAAAAAGAAGGTAAGAGGGTTAAGCGTCAAATTTATTTCCGACTACAAAGCTGAGAACATTGATGCTTTGGCGGGGGAAATAATCCCCGGCAGAGAAGTCCTTAGAATGGGCGGTTTCGATATGCAAAAGTATTTCGATTTCTTTGTGAGAAAAAATCTCTCACCGTTTTATCCAGAAGACAGGTCAGTTGGAAGAATGAAAGAGGCCATATACGGCTTCTTCGTTCAAAGGCTCAAGATGGACTACGAGGACGTGCAGGAAGGTATTATTCAGATAGTTTTGAGAGACAAAAATAGAGAACATTTTGTGAACGTGATCGACCAAGCTAAAAAGAAATATATTGACGACATATCGAAGCGCGAGAAAGAGCTTGAGTTTGACGGGGGGTGGGAAGTGCCAGCGGAGATCGGTTTCAATGCCCGTTATGCTATTGAAGAGCGGAAGAGATCTATCATGCGGCCCTTTTTTAATAACGAGCATTCGGGTATCGAAGCCGCCTTTATGACCTTCTTGGATGGGCAAGAGAAGGTAGCTTGGTGGTTCAAGAATGAGGCCAAGAATCCAGCTTATTTTGCTGTTCCCTATGAGGAGAACGGCGACAAAAGTCCCTTTTACGTTGATTTCATTGTCCGGCTGAAAGACGGATCGGTCGGGCTTTTCGACACCAAAGCTGGTTTGACCCAAAGAGTAGCTGGGCCGAAAGTAGACGGGCTTCGGGCTTATATCAGGGAACAGGATAAAAAGGGCAAGAAGTTATTTGGCGGAATCGTTACTAACACCGATGGCAGGAATTACGCCGGGCGGTGGGTTTACTTCGATAAAGAAGGTAAGGAATTGTCCGGCAGGCTGGATAATTGGGAAACTCTCATTTTTTAGGCGATTCGAGGGGTCAGGCGGCTAAAAGACAGGTTCTAACATCATCCAGCCAGCCACCCCAACCTTTTCTCTCCTAAGGCCTCGACAGAGAGGCCGAAAGCCCCGATTCAGACGATGAATTGGGGCTTCTTCCATGTCTGGTCTTTAACTCCAGCGTCTCCAGCCCGCGTTAGCCGCTCTCAGCCTTGAATAGTAGACATATGTATCCTATAATAAGAGATGGATACGTAGGAGGCGCAATGAAACGAGAAAAGCAGGGCAATCTTCCCGCGGTTCGATCACTCCATTCGGAGGTAGCGGCGGGTAATCTCCTGGGAGACGTCCGCTCTCTGATCGAGGGCGCTCGAAAGCGGGTCGCGCAAGCCGTGAATGCCGGCCTCGTGATGCTCTACTGGAACATCGGTAACCGCGTTCGCGAAGAGATCGGGGAGCAGGGAGCGACCTACGGGGAGAAAGTTGTGGATTCTCTGTCGAGCCATCTGACCCTGCAGTATGGGCAGGGATTCTCGCGGGTGAACCTGTTCGGCATGATTCGCTTTGCTGAGGTGTTCCCGGATCCCAAGATTGTACAGACACTGTCTGAA
The DNA here is from genome assembly GCA_002787095.1 of Candidatus Omnitrophica bacterium CG11_big_fil_rev_8_21_14_0_20_64_10. GTDB lineage: Bacteria > Omnitrophota > Gorgyraeia > 1-14-0-20-64-10 > 1-14-0-20-64-10 > 1-14-0-20-64-10. The sequence goes on from PCVW01000045.1 coordinate 11,906, forward strand.
CAATTGGGGTGGAGCCACATGGTGGAGATCATCCGCCTTCCTGACGAGCTGCAGCGCGATTTCTATGCCGAGATGTGCCGGCTGGAGCGATGGAGCGTTCGGACCTTGCGGGCCAAGATTCAGGGAATGCTCTACGAGCGGACGGGGATTTCCAAGAAACCGGCCGAACTCGCCAAGCAGGAACTCAAAAAGCTCCGGGAGGAAGACCGCCTGACACCGGACTTGGTGTTCCGTGATCCTTATCTTCTGGATTTCCTCGGCCTGAAAGACGCGTACAGCGAGCGGGATCTGGAAACCGCCATCCTCCGGGAGCTGGAGCGGTTCTTGGTGGAGTTGGGGAGCGACTTCGCGTTTCTTGCCCGCCAGAAGCGTATTACGGTGGATCAGGAGGATTACTATCTCGACCTTTTGTTCTATCATCGCCGGTTGCACCGGCTGGTGGCCATTGACTTGAAGCTGGGTCGGTTTGAGGCGGCAGACAAGGGGCAGATGGAGCTCTACTTGCGGTGGCTTGAGCGGCATGAAAAGCAGTCCGGCGAAAATCCGCCCATCGGTCTTATCCTGTGCGCCGGGAAGTCCGCCGAGCACGTGGAGCTGCTGCGGCTGGAAAAGAGCGGCATCCGGGTAGCCCAATATCTGACCGAGTTGCCGCCCCGGAAGGTCTTGGAGCACAAGCTGCACGAGGCGATTCGGATCGCGCGGGAGCACTTGGCTGTCCGGCAACTGCCTGCAGGAAAAAATGTCCGGCCAAAGCCGGGGGACAATCAGTAACCCACCCGAGTGTTTTTGGTTGCGAGTTTTTTCCCTCCCAAAAAGTGGACAAATTGGACAAGTCGTTGCTTCAAGCTGCCTCTCTGTTGGTTCGGCAGGGAGGCCTGCTTGCCATAGGCAGGGGTATAATGGCGGCTGAATCAGAGAGGTTCCTTTGACCGCATGGGGCCGGGGACCCCGGCTTTTATCTAACATATTGGAAATGACTTATGCCTGATAGCACTCCAAGCGAGTCAAGCCGTTTGTCGAGGCGGCTTGATACGGCGGATGCGGTCATTATCGGTATGGGGGCGATGATAGGTACCGGCGTTTTTGTGGCGGCCGGCCCTGCCAGCGCCAGCGCGGGTTCCGGTATCCTGCTCGGCTTGGTCATCGCCGCCTTCGTCGCTTTCTTCAATGCCGCTTCCTCCGCTGAGTTGGCCGCCGTATACCCCGAATCCGGTGGAGCGTATGTTTACGGCCGGAAACAGTTGAGCCCTTTCTGGGGATGGCTCGCGGGATGGGGGTTTGTGGTCGGTAAAATAGCCAGCTGTGCCGCCGCGGCATTGACCTTCGGTTTCTATTTTTATCCCGGCCATGCCAAGGCCCTCGCGTTGGGCGCGGTTGTTCTTTTGACTGCGGTGAACTACCGGGGAATTCATCAGACAGCCGGAGCGACGCGGTGGATTCTTGCGGTGGTTCTCGCGGCGCTTGGGGCCATTGTTTTTTCCTCTCTATTCGGGGGCCGGGCAGACATACGGAATCTTGCCCCTCTGGCTGGGACAGGCGGTCTCAGGGGTCTTTTGAGGGCCGCCGCGATCCTGTTCTTTGCTTTCGCGGGATACGCCCGCATCGCGACGCTGGGGGAAGAGGTCAAGGAGCCCAAACGTGCGATTCCACGAGCGATTGTCATTGCCTTGTTGATCGTCCTGCTGATTTATTTTTCCGTGATGGCAAGCGCGCTGCTGGCGGTCGGCGGCGAGGCGCTGGCCGGGTCAAACGCCCCTCTTGCGCTCGCGGTTCAAGCGGGCCGTTTCGCGCGGCTGTCGCCGGTCGTGAGGATCGGAGCAACATTCGCGACACTGGGAGTTCTCCTTTCCCTGATGGTCGGCGTCAGCCGTACCGTATTCTCAATGGCGTCAAACCGAGATCTTCCTTTCTGGTTCTCGGCCGTCCACCCGATCTACAAAGTGCCGCATCGCGCCGAAATCAGCGTTGGGCTGATCATCATGGTGATTGTTCTGTTGGGCGACGTGCGGTCTGCGATCGGATTCAGTTCTTTTGCCATCCTGATCTATTACGCGGTCACGAACGCCTCCGCGTGGGTTCTTTCTTCCGAAGATCGTCTTTGGCCGCGCTGGCTTTCACTCGCCGGCCTTGTGTCATGCGTGGTTCTGGCGGTCAGTCTTCCAAAGCAGACCTTATTGTGGGGCGGTGCGATGATGGGTCTTGGATCGGCAATCGGTTTGTCAAAAAGGTCAGGGTCAGGCGGCTAAAAGACAGGTTCTAATGTTGTCCGGCCAGCCACCCTGAATTAATACTTACACATCATATGTTAAATAGTGTATAATGAGTTTGACATGATAACGAGCTTTGGGGATGAGGCAACAGAGGATATTTTCAACGGAGAAAACACAAAAACCGCGAGACGCATCCCCATGGAAATCTGGAAAACGGCGTTTAGGAAGTTGGATATGGTTAACGCGGCTCACGAATTGCGAGACCTAATGATTCCGCCGGCTAACCGCCTGGAAATGCTGCATGGAAATTTGGCAGGGAAACACAGTATTCGGATCAATGACCAATTCCGAATCGTCTTTCGTTGGAAAGATGGAAACGCTCATGAAGTTCAGATCAAGGATTATCATTGAGTGGAGGTGAAACAATGATTCCAAAGCACCGTAAACCCACGCATCCCGGAGAGATTTTACTCTCCGACTTTTTGGAGCCGATGGGTTTGAGCCAGGTGAAATTGGCGCATCGGATGAAGGTTTCTGTGCAGAGGGTGAATACCCTGATTAACGGCAAGCGGGATATCACGGCAGAGACCGCAATCCTGTTGAGCCGTGTCCTCAAGACGACCCCTGAGTTCTGGATGAATCTCCAGGACGCGTGCAATCTCTATGAGGCCAGGGAACGCCTCGCCCGCGCCGCTTAGGGGTCAGGCGGCTAAAAGTATAGTGGCTCCGTCGCTTTATTGATTGCGGCGGGCCTGTGTGAGGTCGGAGCGGTTATTGAGTCTGGCAGGCGATCCGGGGCGGCAACTGGGGCGCCTCCTTGTTCCTGTTGGGCGTTGCCGTCATCATGTACTGGCCGCGCGGGTGAGGGGCCCCAGAGAGGTTCCCTTGACTGCGTCTGGTCAGGAGCCCCAATTCCTCGAGTTGGCCGGTTCCGGTTTCTTCAAGAATACTTGACAATTTTTTACTCCCCCCTGCGTCTAACCGAGGTATATGGAGGTGGTCCGCCTACAGAGGACCGAGGGGTGCGGTTAAAAATAACTTATCTCATTATAACACTTATAGTTAGCATCAGTTCTGCTGCTGGGGCGGAGGAGCTGACCTGGCAGGACTGTCTCCGGGAGGCGGCCCGGAATCACCCCGATCTGATCGCGGTCAAGGAGGGGATCGCCCAGCAGACCGCCAACAAGGGGATCGCCGCCAGTGACGGCCTGCCGGATGTCACGGCCGATTTGAATGCCTCCACTTCCGATAACGCCTCCTCCGGTTCCAGCAAGTCGTTCGATTACGGCCTCTCCGGGTCTCAATTGTTGTTCGACGGTTTGAAGACCCTGAACAATGTTCGGGCCGCCTCCCAGAATATTCAGGCGGCCAAGGAGGGGTTTGCCTTCACCTCGTCCGATGTCCGGCTGCGGCTTCGGGCCGCCTTCGTCGGTTTGCTGAAGGCGCAGGCGCTGTTGAGTCTCACCGAGGAGATCGTCCGAATCCGGCAGGGGAGTCTGGGCCTGATCGATCTGCGTTATGAGTCCGGCACGGAGCATGAAGGGGCCCTGCTGACCGCCCGGGCCAATTTGTCTCAAGCCCAATACGAGATCAATCAGGCCCGGCGGGGGCTGGCCACCTCCCAGCGGCGGTTGATTCGAGAGATGGGACGGGAGCGTTTTTCTCCGGTCGAGGTTGAGGGGGACTTTGAGGTGAGCGATCGGGCGCTGGAGAAGCCGGATTTCGAGCAGGTGGTTCGGGACCATCCGGCGCTGCTGGAGGTGATCGCCAAGCGCAATGCCGCCGCCTTCGATGTGCAGGCCCGGAAGGGGGAGTTCTGGCCGGCGGTTTCGCTGACCGGGGGGATCGGCAGAAGCTCCGGCAGCTGGCCTCCGGAGGAGACGGAGAGCTCCGCGGGGCTGAAGGTCTCCCTGCCATTGTTCGAGGGGGGGAGCCGGCTGGCGCAGCTGGACCGCTCCAAGAGCGTCTACCGGCAACGGGAGCAGGAGGAGCGGAGTGTCCGGGACGGGGCGGTCCTGGAGCTGGAGCGGAGGTGGAACGAACTGCAGGATGCCGCCGAGAATGTCCAGGTGGAGGCGCGTTTTCTGGAGGCGGCTGAGGAGCGGGCCAAGATCGCTGAGCAGCAGTACTCGATCGGGCTGATCACCTTCGACAACTGGACGATCATCGAAGACGACCTGGTTCGGAACAAGAAGGCGTTCCTCGACGCGCAGGCCGAGGCGCTGTTGAGCGAAGCCAACTGGATTCACGCCAAAGGGGAGACCTTGGAGTATGAAAATTAAGAAGATCATCCCGCTGGTTCTGCTGGCGGTGGCGGTTTCGTTGGGCTGGAGCTGGTTCTCCAGGCCCCGGGAGGGGGCCGGCGCTTCGGAGACCGTCCATGCCGCGCGGGGGGAGATCCGTTCGACGGTCTCGGCGACCGGGGTAGTCCTGCCCAAGAACCGGCTGGAGGTCAAACCTCCGGTCAACGGCCGGATCGAAGAGGTGCGGGTGACCGAGGGGCAGCAGGTTCGGGCCGGGGAGATCCTGGTGATCATGAGTTCCACCGAGCGGGCGGCTTTGCTGGACGCGGCCCGGGCGCAGGGGGAGGAGGAGCTCAACCACTGGAAGCAGGTCTACAAGCCGATCCCGTTGATCGCTCCGATCAGCGGAGAGGTGATCGTGGGGACCATTCAGCCGGGGCAGGCGGTCACCACGGGGGATGCGGCGGTGGTCCTTTCCGATCGGCTGATCATCCGGGCCCAGGTGGATGAGATCGACATCGGCAAGGTTCGGGAGGGGCAGGAGGCGGTGGTCAGTCTGGACGCCTATCCCGACGCCCGGATTCCGTCGGTCGCGGACCACATCTATTACGAGTCGAAGACCGTCAACAATGTCACCATCTACCTGGTGGACCTCTCTCCGGAGACGGTCCCTTCCTTCTTCCGGTCAGGGATGAACGCCCATGTGGAGTTCGTCCTGCAGGAGAAGCCGGACGCCCTGCTGCTGCCGGTGGAGGCGATCCAGCGGGAGAAGGGGGCCGCCTTCGTCTGGGTGCAGGAGGGGGCCGGAGCGCCGGTGAAGAAGCCGGTGACGCTCGGGATCTCCGATGACCGGCGGGTGGAGGTCCTCTCCGGGATTGATGAGAAGGCGGCGGTGGTTCTCAAGACCAAGAAGTATGTTCCGCCCCGGGAGACCGGCGGGCGCAATCCCTTCGCGCCGCAGCGGCGCAGCAGCAACCGCTCATGATCGAATTTCAGGGGATCTCCAAGACCTACCGGATCGGAAAGATCGAGGTCAAGGCGGTCCGGGAGGTCTCCCTGAAGATCGAGGCCGGGGAGTTCGTGGCGATCATGGGGGCCTCCGGCTCCGGCAAGTCCACCCTCATGCACCTGATGGGGCTGCTGGACCGGCCCGACCAGGGGCGGTACCTCCTGGCGGGGCAGCCCATCTCCGGCTTGTCCGATGATGAGCTGGCCGCGCTGCGCAACCGCCTGATCGGCTTCGTCTTTCAGCAGTTCCATCTGCTGCCCCACATGACCGCCCTGGAGAACGCCGAGCTTCCCCTAATTTATGCCGGGCAGAGGGAGATGGTCGGGAAGGCCCGCCGGGAATTGGAGGCGGTTGGCCTCTCGGACCGGATGACCCACCGCCCCAATGAGCTCTCCGGCGGGCAGCAGCAGCGGGTGGCGATCGCCCGCTCCCTGGTCAACGATCCGCTCGTGATCATGGCGGATGAGCCGACCGGGAACCTGGACACCCGGAGCAAGGAGGAGATCCTGGCGATCCTGCAGCGGCTCAACCGGGAGGGGAAGACGATCGTGATGGTCACCCACGAGCCGGAGATGGCCGCCCATGCCGGCCGGATCATCCAGATGCGGGACGGCCGGATCATCGCGGATGACCGCAGGGGCGAGGGAGTTCCTTCGTCGGCCGCCGAGGGGGCCGGCCCGGCCCGGCCTCCCAAGCGGCCGTACGATTTCCTGAAGGTGGTGGATTCCACGCATCAGGCGATCGCCGCGATGATCACCCATAAGATGCGCTCATTTTTGTCCATCCTGGGGATCCTGATCGGGGTCGCGGCGGTGATCGCGATGCTGGCGTTGGGGAGCGGGGCGCAGGCCTCGATCGAGCAGCAGCTCTCCTCCCTGGGGTCGAACCTGCTGCGGGTGCGGCCGGGGCGGTCGTTCGTTCAGGGGGTCGCCCTGGAGTCGGGGACGGTGACCCGGTTGACCCCCCGGGATATCGACGCGATCCATCGGCTGCCCGATGTCCGCCGGGTCAGTCCCTCGGTCTACGGGCGGGTGCAGGTGGTCTACCGGAGCAGCAACGCGAACACCACCCTGGAGGGGGTCAACATCGAGTATGCCCCGATGCGGGCTTCCGAACCGGTTGCCGGCCGCTTCTTTACCCAGGAGGAGCTGCGGACCCGGGCCAAGGTGGCGGTGCTGGGGCAGACGGTCATCCAGGAGCTGTTTGAGGGGGCCGATCCGATCGGGCAGACGGTCAAGATCAACCTGATCAACTTCCGGGTGATCGGGGTCCTGCCGGCCAAGGGGGCCAGTTTTGGGGGGTTCCGGGACCAGGACGACATCATCCTGGTGCCGGTGACGACGGCGATGAAGCGGCTGCTGGGCAAGGAGTACCTCGACGCGGTCTATGTGGAGGGGGCGTCGGCCGATGTGCTGGATGCTCTGCAGGAGGAGATCCTGGATCTGTTGGTCCGGCGGCACCGTCTGATCAACCAGCCCAACGCCGACGACGCCTTCGACATTCGCAACATGGCCGACATCAAGGCGACGCTGGAGTCCACGACCAGGACGATGTCGGTCCTGCTGGGGGTGATCGCGGCGATTTCCCTGCTGGTCGGGGGGATCGGGATCATGAACATCATGCTGGTCTCGGTGGCGGAGCGGACCCGGGAGATCGGCCTGCGCAAGGCGATCGGGGCGACGCAGGGGGATATCCTGATGCAGTTCCTGACCGAGGCGACCTTGTTGTCCCTGATCGGGGGACTGATCGGGATCGGGGTGGGGGTCGGGATCTCCGAATCCCTCGCCTTTTTCGCCGGCTGGGCCGTCAAGATCTCCCTCTTCTCGGTCGTGTTGGCGACCGGTTTTTCCCTGGCGGTCGGGATCGGTTTCGGGCTGTGGCCGGCCCGCCAGGCCTCCTTCCTCAACCCGATCGACGCCTTGCGCTACGAATAAGTCGAACGGTTCGTTGGGCGGGTCCTTGACAAATCAAACAAATGTTTTAAACTATTGATTGAATTCGGAGCGCACACGGATGACATCGACCCAGATCACCCATGAAACCACCCGGAAACGCCTTTTGGAGGCCGCCGGCCAGGTATTTGCCCAGCATGGCTTTGAGAAGGCGACGGTCCGGGAGATCTGCCGCAAGGCGAACGCCAATGTCGCCTCGGTCAACTACCACTTCGGCGGGAAGGAAGATCTGTACGCCGAGGTCGTGGCCTACGGGGCGCAGCAATCGGTGGAGGCCTTTCCCCCCGATCGGGGCCTGGGGCCGAACCCCTTGCCCGAAGCGGAACTCAACGCCTTCATCCATTCCTTTTTATGCCGTTTCCTGAAGAAGAACCAGCGGGGGAGCTGGTACAGCACATTGTGCGCCCGGGAGATTGTTCTGCCGACTCGGGCGCTGGACCGGGTTGTCCGGGAGGTGATCCGGCCGTTGTCGGACCGGCTCGAAGCGATCGTCCGGCGGTTGGTTCCTCGCGCGTCCAAACTTGAGGTGGGACGATGCGCCAGGAGCATTGTGGGACAGTGCCTGTTTTATCACCACGGCCGGCCGGTCATCGAACGGATGGGCGGCCCGAAGAAGTACGCCGACGCCGACATCCGCCGGCTGGCGGACCACATCGCCCGTTTCTCCCTGCAGGGGCTGCGGGGATGGAAGGGGAGGGCCGCATGAGGGTCCGTTTCGTTGCGGCGCTCCTCTTGGCGGGGCTGGCGGCCGGCTGCGGAAATAAGCCGGGCGGCGCAGGGCCGGCGGCCATGATCGTCCAGGTGGTTGGTTTTCAGAGCAAGCAGCAGCCGATTCAGGACAAGATCTCGCTCGTCGGCACCCTCCAGGCCAATGAGGCGGTGGAGATCAAGGCCGAGATCGACGGGACCATCGATGAGATCGGATTCGAGGAAGGGCAGCGGGTCTCCAAGGGGCAGATGCTGCTCCGGATCGACCGGGTGAAGCTGGAGGCGATGCTGGCGGAGGCCGAGGCCAACCTGAAGCTGGCCGACGCAAACCGCAAGCGTTATCAAGCCCTTTCGGAGACGCGGGCCGTTTCCCAGCAGGAGGTGGACCAGGCGGTCGCCGCGTTTGAGGTCGGCCGGTCGGCGGTCCATCTGGCCAAGGCCCGGCTGGAGGACGCGGTGATTGCCGCTCCCTTCGACGGCGTCACCGGGGCCCGTTCGGTCAGCGTCGGGCAGTTTATTGCCCAGGGGACGCCGTTGACGACCCTGATCAATTCCGACCCGATGAAGGCGGAGTTCCATGTGCCCGAGCGGTATCTCGCCCAGATCCGTGACGGCCAGACCGTGGAGGTCGCGGTGGCCGCTTATCCGGAGGATCGTTTCGCCGGTCAGGTCTACTTCGTTTCCCCGCAGGTTGATGAGGCGACCCGGACGGTCTTGGTAAAGGCCAGGATCCCCAACCCGGACGGGAGGCTGCGCCGGGGCATGTTCGCCAACCTCGATCTGATCGTGCGGGTGCGGGAACAGGCGATCGTCGTTCCCGAGGGCGCCCTGATGCTCAAGGGGGATGCCGCTTCCATCTTTGTCATCGGTCAGAACGACATCGCCGAGATTCGGCCGGTCGAGACCGGCGTCCGTTTGGCCGGCTGGGTGGAGATCGCCTCCGGGCTCTCCGAGGGGGAGACCGTGGTGATTGAGGGGACCCAGAAACTCTGGCCGGGGGCGAAGGTCAAAGTCGCTCTCCGATGAAGTAGGCGGTCCGTGCACCTCTCTGAAGTCAGCATTCGGCGGCCGGTCCTGGCCTCGGTCATGAGTCTCGGGCTCATCTTGTTCGGGGTGATCGGGCTGACCCGGCTTCCGGTTCGGGAGCTTCCCGACGTCGACCCGCCGATTGTCAATGTCACCACGGTTTATCCCGGCGCCAGCGCCGCCGTCATCGAGGCGCAGATCACCGAACGGTTGGAGGAGACGCTGGCCAGCGTGGAAGGGATCAAGACCCTGGCCAGCGAGAGCCGGGAACAGGTCAGCAACATCACGATCGAATTCGACCTGTCCCGGGATGTGGACCTGGCCGCGCAGGATGTCCGAGACCGGGTCGCCCGCGTTCGGGGGAAGCTGCCGGACGACATTGAGGAGCCGATCATGGCCAAGCAGGACGCCGACGCCCAGCCCTCGATGTGGATCGCCCTCTACAGCGATCGCTTCAGCACGCTGGAGTTGACCACCCTGGCGGAGGACCGGCTCAAGGACCGGCTGCAGACGATCCCGGGGGTCAGCGCGATCCTGCTGGGAGGGGAGAAGCGCTTTGCGATCCGGCTCTGGTTGGATCCCAAGAAGATGGCCGCCCGGGGGGTCGCGGCGCTGGACATCCAGAATGCGCTGCGCCGGCAGAATGTCGAATTGCCCAGCGGGCAGGTGGAAAGCCGTGAGCGGGAGCTGTCGATTCAAACCCAGGGGCAGCTCAAGACGCCGGAGGCGTACGACCGGTTGGTTATCCGGCAGGACGGGGCGGCCCCGGTCTACCTGCGGGATGTCGGGTTCGCCGCGGTCGGGGTCGAGGACGAACATTCGGTCGCCCGCTACAATTCGAAGCCGGCAGTCGGCCTGGGGGTCGTCAAGCAATCCAAGGCCAACGCGGTGGAGGTCGCGCACGGCATCAAGGCGGAGTTGGAGCGGCTGAAGCCGCTGCTGCCGGCCGGGGTGAACATGGCGGTTCCGTACGACGAGTCGCTGTATGTCGAGAAGGCGATCTGGGAGGTGTGGGGGACCCTCGGGCTGGCCTTCTTCCTGGTCGTCCTCTCCATCTTCTTGTTCCTGCGCAACCTCCGGTCCACCCTGGTCCCGAGTCTGACCATCCCGGTCTCGGTGATTTCCACCTTCGGGGTCCTGTATGCCTTCGGCTATTCGATCAACATCATCACGATGCTTTCCCTGATTCTCGCGATCGGTCTGGTGGTGGACGACTCCATCGTCGTGCTGGAGAATATTCACCGCCACATCGAGGAGGGGATGGCGCCGTTCGAGGCGGCCTTCCTGGGGATGAAGGAGATCACCTTCGCGGTTATCGCCACAACCATCGCCCTGATCGCCGTTTTCCTTCCGATGGCCTTCCAGAGCAGCACAACCGGCCGGCTGTTCATCGAGTTCGCCGTGACCATTTCCTGCGCCGTCGGGATCTCCTCGTTCGTCGCGCTGACCCTGGCGCCGATGACGGCGGCGCGGGTCCTGAAGCCCCATCCGCCCGAGGCGAGGAACCGTTTTGTGGCGTTCCTGGAGCGGACCCTCGAAACGATGATCCGGCACTACGAGCGGATGCTGCGCTGGTCGCTGCGCCATTCCGGCCGGGTCCTCCTGGCGGGATTAAGCGCGGCGGCCTTGTCGGTGTTTTTCTTCACCCATCTGGAGAAGGAGTTTCTTCCGGATGAGGACAAGGGACGGCTGTTCTGCATCGCGATCGCGCCGGAAGGGTCCACCAGCGATTACACCAATCGGATGGTGCTCGGCATGGAGAAGCTGATCCGGGAGATCCCCGAGGTGGAGGGGTATTTCTCCGCGGTGGCGCTTGCCCGGGGCGGAGCGGGGAACAACAAGGAGGGGTTGGCCTTCATCCGCCTGAAGGAAAAGCGGAATCGCAGCGTCCAGGATATCGTGGCCGGCCCGCGGGGGCTCGGGAGCCGGTTCTTCAACGACATCGAGGGGGCGATCACCATTCCGATCGTTCCGAAGGCGATCGGGAGGGGGTTCGGACAGAGCTTTCAGCTGGTGCTCGAACACCAGGACCTGGAGACCCTCAATGCCGTCAGCGACCAGATGAGCAACCGGCTGCGGGGATTGGGATCCCTGCAGAATGTGCGGTCCACCTTCGAGGTCAACAAACCGGAGCTGCGCCTTCAGATCGACCGGGACCGGGCAGCGGCGCTCGGGGTTTCGATCGAGGACGCCGCCCGGACGCTTCAGATCCTCTTCGGAGGGCTGGATCTCAGCAAGATCAATCTCAAGGGGAAGGAATACGATGTCATCGTCCAGTTGGAGCGCCAATCCCGTCTGACCCCCTCCGATCTGGATCTCCTGTACGTCCGGAACGACACCGGCCGGCTGATCCAGCTGGCGAGCATCGTCTCCTCCCGGGTGGGGGGCGGGCCGAGCGCGGTCTATCACTACAACCGGCTGCGTTCCTCCACGATTGAGGCGACTCCGGTCGGCGTTCCGCTCGGGACCGTGATGGACCAGGTCGAGTCTATTTTGAAAAAGGAGCTCCCGGAGGGTTTCCGATACGAGTGGGCGGGGGAGGCGAAGGACCTTCAGGAGGCCGGCAAGGACACGGTGTTCGTCTTCCTGCTGGCCATCGCGATCATCTACCTGGTGCTGGCCGCGCAGTTTGAGAGCTGGATGCATCCCTTCACGGTCATGCTGACGATCCCCCTGGGCACCTTCGGCGCCTTTGGATCGCTGTGGCTGTTGTCCCAGGTGAACCAGCTGGGGATCCTCCTTTACGGATGGGCCCATTACGCCCCGAATCCCCCTGCGATCAGTCACTGGCTTTCGATGGCGGTCCCCCGCATCCCGGCGATGGGACTGAACCTGTTCAGCCAGATCGGGATGATTCTGCTGCTGGGGCTGGTCACCAAGAACGCCATCCTGCTGGTCGATTTCGCGAATCAGGAGATGAAGCGGGGGGTCTCCGCCCGGGAGGCGGCCCTGGCCTCCGGGATGATCCGCTTCCGGCCGATCCTGATGACGGCGATTTCGACGATTGCCGGCATTCTCCCGATCGCGATCGGTTTCGGGGCGGGGGCGGAGAGCCGCCGGCCGATGGGGGTCGCGGCGGTGGGGGGGATGGCGACCAGCACCTTTCTGACGCTGTTCGTGATCCCGGTTGTCTACGTGAAGCTCAGCGAATGGTTCGGCGGACGGAAATCCGGTCCGGGGAACGCGGCGCCGGCCGGAGGAACGCCATGACGCTTCGGAACCGGTCCCTGCTGTTGAGCGCCGCGGTCCTCTTGTCCGGCTGCGCGATGGGGCCGAACTATCAGCGCCCCTCGGTCGAGATGCCGACGGAATGGAAGACCGCGGCCGACTCGGTCCAGTGGAAGGAGGCGGCCCCGCGCGATCAGGTCCCGCGGGGGGCCTGGTGGGAGATCTTCGGGGACGCCGAGCTGAACCGGCTGGAGATGCAGGCGGTTCAGGCCAATCAGGACCTCCGGGCGGCGGCGGCCCGGGTGACCCGGGCCCGGGCGATCGCCCGCGTCAGCCAGGCGGAGTTTCTTCCAACGGTCGACCTTGATCCCTCCTACGAGCGTTTCCGCCGCTCCCTCTCCAGCATCGGGGCGGGGAATGCCGGTTTCGAGAACAGCACGATCCGGGTCCCGCTGGATCTGAGCTATGAGCTCGACCTGTGGGGGCGGGTCCGGCGCTCCTTCGAATCGGTCCTCGCCGAAGCCCAGGCCGGCGAGGCGGCTTACCACACGATGCTGCTGACCTTGACCGTTGATGTCGCGCAGAATTATTTCGCGCTGCTGGCGCTCGATTCCGAGGAGGCTATCTTCCGGGAGATGGTTGCGTTGAGAAGGGACGCGTTGGAGCTTGTCCGGAGCCGTTTGGATGCCGGCCTTGTGGGGGATTTGGATCTGGCCCGGGCTCAATCGGAGCTTTCCAGCGCCGAAGCGGAGGCGATGGATGTCGCCCGCCGCCGGGCGGAATTCGAGAACGCGCTTGCGGTCCTGTGCGGGCAGCCGGCCTCGAATTTCCGGCTGCCTCCGGGCTCCCTGGAGATCCAGCCCCCCGCACTTTCTCCGAGCATCCCGTCGGAGTTGTTGGAGCGCCGGCCGGATGTCGCCGAGGCCGAGCGGCGGATGGTGTCCGCCAACGCGCGGATCGGCGTCGCTCAAACCGCGTTTTTCCCGGTGGTCCGTTTGACGGCGGCCGGCGGGTATGAAAACTCCCATCTGGAGGACCTGTTTGAGTGGGACAGCCGGGTCTGGTCGGTCGGCCCGAGCGTTTCGCTGCCGATTTTTGCGGGGGGCAGAAACCGGGCCAACCTGAAGGCGGCCCGAGCCCGGTACGATGAAACGGTTGCCGCGTATCGTCAAAAGGTCTTGATCGCCGTCGGAGAGGCCGAAGACGCCCTGGTGAGCCTCCGGCTGCGGGCCGAGCAGGCGGACGCGCAGGAGCGGGTGGCGGCCAGCGCCCGGCAGGCGGCCGCCCTTTCCAGCGCCCGTTATCGCGAGGGGTTGGTCAGCTACCTGGAGGTGGTGGATGCCGAGCGGCAGCGCCTTCAGGCGGAGCGGGGGGTCGTCCAGATCTTGAATCAACGCTTGATTTCCACCACGCTCCTCGTCAAGGCGCTGGGGGGCGGATGGGATCTCCCGCCTGGTGTACAATGAGAAAGGAGCGCGCTTGGCGCCTTTTCGATAACAGAACGGAGGAGTCCATGCTGTCGAAGAAGATGCAGGAAGCGTTGAACGACCAGATCACCGAGGAGGCCTACGCTTCGGACTACTACCTTTCGATGGCGTCTTGGTGCGACACGCGGGGATATCGGGGCGCGGCCGGTTTCATGTACACCCACTCTGAGCAGGAACGGATGCACATGATGAAGCTCTTTCGATATGTCAACGCGGCCGGCGGCTACGCGGCCATCGGCGAGGTCGGGAAGCCTCCGCAGAAGTTTGAATCCCTCCAGCAGATCATGGAGAAGACCCTCGAGCACGAGCGGGATTTGACCAGGAAGATCAACGGGCTCGTGGGCGCGTGCTTGGCTGAGAAGGACTACTCGACCTTTAACTTCCTGCAGTGGTATGTCGCCGAACAGCACGAAGAAGAGCGGGTGCTTCAGCTCATCCTGGACCTCCTCAAGATCTCCGGCGCCGACGGCCGCGGCCTGCTTTTGGTCGACAAGGAGATCGGCGCTTTGGGCGGCAACGGGAAACCGCAAGCCTGAACACCCCGGGATTCCTCCCCCGGCGTCCCTTCGACCCCTTCCGAAACCATGTGATCCCCGTCATGTTTTCCTGGCCGGGGCCTGTCTTATCGTAAGTCAGGAGGGACTCGCGATGCGAAGACCGGCGCTTAATTTTCTCGTGGATGGGGCGGCATTCGTGGGAGCCGTCGGGCTGGTCTCCACCGGGTTGGTGCTGCATTTCCTCTATCAGCTGCAGCAGGAGAGATAGATGCACCCGCACACGGGTTCCGTTGAGGAGGCGCTGGTCGCGCTCAACGCCTCCCGGGAGGGGCTGAGTCAGGCCGAGGCCGCCAGGCGCCTGCAGGCCGTCGGCCTCAATGCCCTGCCGCAGCCCAAGCGGCCGGGCTTGTTCCTGATCTTCCTGCGCCAGTTCAAGAGTCCCCTGATCTATGTGCTGCTGGCGGCCGGGGCCGTCTCCGGGGCGCTCGGGGAATGGTCCGACGCCGGTTTCATCTTTCTCGTTTTGCTGGGCAATGCGGCCATCGGGACGGTCCAGGAATATTCGGCGGAGCGGAGCGCCGAGGCGCTGCGGCGGCTGGTCACGACCCGGGCCCGGGTTCTGCGGGCGGGGGAAGAATTTGAGGTGGACGCCCGGGAGCTGGTTCCGGCCGACATCGTTCTGCTGGAGTCCGGCAGCAAGGTGCCGGCCGACCTGCGGCTCCTCTCCGCCCAGGGGCTGCGGGTGGATGAGTCGCTGTTGACCGGGGAATCCCTGCCGGTGGAGAAGGACCCCTCGGCGGCGTTGGCGGCCGGGGCGGCTCTCGGGGACCGGGTCAACATGGCTTTTGCCGGCACCCTCGTGGAGCGGGGGCGGGGGGAGGGGGTCGTGGCGGCGACGGGGCTGGCGACCGAGGTGGGTCATCTGGCTTCGGCCCTCCTGACCCGGGAAGGGGTCGGCAAGCCCCCCCTTCTGATCCGGATGGAGCGGTTCACCTGGGTCGTCGGGATCTCGATCGGAATCGCCGCGGCGCTGATCTTCGGGATCGAGCTCTTCCGGGGTTCCCCACTTCGGCAGACCTTCTTCGTCGCCGTGGCGCTGGCGGTCTCGGCGATCCCGGAGGGGCTTCCGGTGGCGTTGACGGTGGCGCTCACGATCGCCTCCCGGCGGATGGCCCGCCGCCATGTCGTAATCCGCCGCCTGCTGGCGGTGGAGGCGCTGGGCTCCTGTACCTGCATTGCCTCCGACAAGACCGGGACCCTGACTGTCAACCAATTGACCGTCCGCCGCGTCGTGGTTCCGGAGGAGGCCCCGTGGGAGGTCGAAGGGGAGGGGATGGCGCTGGAGGGGAGGATCCGTTCTCCCCGGGGGGCGCTGGCCCCGGCTGAGCGGGATTGTTTGGAGCGGCTCGCTCGGGCGGGAGCGATGTGCAACGAGGGGGTGCTGGCCCACCGGGACGGGCGATGGATCCACCACGGCGACGCGGTGGATGTGGCGCTGCTGGTTCTGGGACAGAAAGTGGGGGTGCGGCAGCATGAGGCGCTGGCGGCGCTGCCGCTGGTCCGGGCGATTCCATTTGAGCCGGAGCGGCAGTTCGCCGCGACCCTGCATCGGGCCGGGGAGGATCGGATCGTCTTCGTCAAGGGGGCGTTGGAGCGGCTGCTTCCGATGTGCCGGACGATGCGGACGCCGGCAGGAGAGCGACTGCTGGACCGGGCCGCTTTGGAGCGGCAGGTCGGGCGGCTCGCCGCCGGCGGGGACCGGGTCTTGGCGATTGCCTCCGGTCCGGCCGGGGCGGGCGATGGGGACTGGTCCGAACTCCATCTGAAGGGGTTGACCTTCCTGGGGCTGGTGGGGATGGCCGACCCTCTCCGGCCGGAGGCGCGGGAGGCGGTCGCCGCCTGCCGCCGGGCCGGCATCCGGGCGGTCATGGTGACCGGCGACCATCCGGAGACGGCCCTGGCGATCGCCCGGGAGCTGACCCTGGCCGACCGGATGGAGCAGGTGGTGACCGGGCCCCAGTTGGCTGAAGCCGAGCGGTTCGGTCCGGAGCGGTTGGATGCCCTGACCGCCGACGCCACGGTCTTCTCCCGGGTCGAGCCCCGGCAGAAGCTCTCCCTCGTTCATTCCCTCTCCCGCCTCGGCCACTTCGTCGCGATGACCGGGGATGGGGCCAATGACGCGCCGGCCCTGCGGGCCGCGCATGTCGGGATCGCGATGGGGAAGGGGGGCACCGATGTGGCCCGGGAGAGCGGGGACCTGATCCTGACCGACGACCACTTCGCCTCGATCGTCGCCGGCGTGCAGGAGGGGCGGGTGGCCTACAGCAATGTCCGGAAGGTGATCTTCCTGCTGATCTCCACCGGCGGGGCGGAGATCGTCCTGATCGGTCTGGCGCTGGCCGCCGGCCTGCCGCTGCCCCTGCTGGCGACCCAGCTGCTCTGGCTCAACCTGGTCACCAACGGCATCCAGGATGTGGCGCTGGCCTTCGAGCCGGCCGAGGGGGACGAGATGGACCGTCCGCCCCGCCGCCCCCAGGAGCCGATCTTCGACCGGTTGATGATCGAGCGAGTGCTTCTTTCCGGGCTCCTCATGGGGGCGACCGCTTTCGGGCTGTACCGCGTGCTGCTCTCGGCGGGGTGGGAGTTGGCGGTCGCCCGCAACAGCGTTCTGTTGCTGATGGTCCTTTTCGAGAACATTCAGGTGCTGAACAGTCGCTCCGAGCGGCGGTCGGCCTTCCGGCACAGTCTCCTGCGCAATCCCTTCCTTCTTTGGGGGACTCTCGGGACCCAGGCGATCCACATCGGGGCCCTCTACACGCCGGTTTTGCGCCGGGTGCTTGAGACCGGACCGGTCTCCTTCGCCCACTGGACGGTCCTGCTGGTGCTGGCACTGGGACTTTTGGCGGTGATGGAGCTTCATAAGGCCCTGTGCCGTCGCTTTTCGAGAAGATTTTCCGAGTGAGCGGAAGTGAGCATTTTTCAGTAATCCCCCGTTTCAATCGGGCTGAACGAGCAGGGCGGGGTCCCTTTTGCTCCTGTTGCCGTTTGCCACTTTGTGCAAGCTGACCTTGTATTTCTGCTAATCCCTCAAGTATGCTTAGAACGGAAACGAAAGTTTCCAGCAGGACGCGACAAAGGCAAACCATCCGAAAGGATGGGACGCAAAGCCAGGGGCCCTGAAATGCGGGTAGCCCAGCTGCCGAACGACAAATGGGGTTCCATTGCGTGAAGGCAGCCAGAGCTTTTCCCTGTCGCGGGAGGAGATTTGGCTGCTTTTTGTTTTGTTGATTGATCGTTCGGGAAAGGAGCGTGATCCCAATATGGATCAGCCGGAACAGAAGAATGAAGCGCGTCTCATGACGATCAAGGAGGTGGCCGAGTATCTGGCCATCCATGAGATGACCCTGTACACCCTGCTTCACGAGTCGGACATTCCGGCGATGAAGCTGGGCGGCCAGTGGCGTTTCAACAAGCAGATACTGGACGCCTGGATCGTCAAGGAGATGGAGCAGGGGCGGATGCGGCAGTTGGGCGGCGGGAAGCCGGTCAAGGCCCATCCGGTCAAGGCCCGAAGGACAGCCTGAGCGTTATACAATAGAAGCATCCGGAAGCAGGCACGACACCGTTCATCCTTGGAGGTGTGTGTTGAAGCATCCTGGAGGCAGGAAGGTTGGTTTCATCGGAGTCGTCGGTTGGATGTCCGTCCTGGGCCTGACCCTCTTCGGAGGGTTGGCCTGGGCGGATTCCGCCGAAGTCAACCACGCGGTCGCGGTGGTCGTGGTCCAGCCCGGGATCTCGATCACTGAGGAGACCGGGGACTTTACCCTTACCTTCGACAACTACACCGCCGGCACGCAGAGCGACACCCGCCAGGTCCAATACCGCATCAAGGGGAACAGCTTTCCCACCAGCGCTCTGGATGGGGTGGTTTCCGCCAAGCTCAGCCAGACAATTGACGGGGTGGAGCTGCAGGCGGATGTCGGTTCCTACGACAATCTGGGCTCGGAGGGAAACATCCAACTGGAGGAGACGCAGTCCGGTTTTCACGCGGTGGGGACCGCTCTGACTTCGTTGGCCGACAAGCGGGTGACCACCGGTTCCCAGGCCCGGGTCCTGAACGGCCGCCTCCCGATCGATTGGCGGGCGCAGGCCATTGAGGACCTTTCGGCCGGCAACTACACCACGACCCTGACCGTCACCGTCAAAGACGGCTGATTGCCTCCCTTCGTTCCGTCCGGTTTCAAAAAGCCACCTTGCACAATAATCCGCATCTCATTTTATTTCAATAACTTATAAACATAGAAATCCTGCCGATTTTATCCGATCACTGAAGAATACTAAAGGATTTTAAAAAAATGAGCTCCGACCCTTGAATTTTGGGGAATTATCAGGTAAATCTTGCCCTGAAGGTTCGGTTGTTTGACAAGTTGGATGGGTGTGGAGCGAAACGGCAAACCCGTCGTAAGGCGGGGGCGCAAAGCCAGGGGCCCTTGAAAGAGGGTCGCCCAGCTTCCGAAACCACGCATGGGTGTCACGGTCTCCAGGCCGAAGGCCCCCAAGCGTCTGAGCTCCACGGCTCAAACGGTTGGGGGCCTTATTTTTTGGGTCTCCAGGGATGAACGCAGTCATAATGATAAAAGGGAGTGACGATTCCGATGAAGAAGCTGACACTCGCGATGGGTTTGGTCCTGGCGCTGGGCATGGTGGGTTCCCCGGTCTGGGCCGCTTCTGTGAACGACACCGATCAGGTGACCATTTCGGTCAACGGTGTCCTGGCGATTTCCGATACCACGGGTGATTTCACGCTGACCTTCTCCGATTTCGAGATTGGGACGGACAGCGACACCCAGGCTGTGACATACCGGGTCAAGTCCAACAACATGGTGGACACCGCGCTGGATGGCGTTGTCAGCGCCCAGATTGACTCGGCGATTTACGGAGTCGCTTTGAAGGCCGATGTGGGGACCTATGCCAACATCGGTTCGACCGGGAATGTGGCGTTGACTGAGCACGCGGCCGGTTTCGCGACGGTCGGAACGACTGCCGTCAACTTGGCCAAGAAGGCGACCACGACCGGCAATCAGAAGAAGATCCTCAACGGGAACCTTCCGATCACTTGGAAGGCCACTGCGACCGAGGATCTGACCGAGGGTGACTACACCACGAACCTGACGGTCACTCTGAAGGACGCGTAATCGAAGTTTATTTGAATAGGCGGGCCCGGGAACAATCCCGGGCCCGCTTCTTTTCCAGATGTTCCCCCAGCTCCATTCCAAGATAAGTCTTGGTATTTCATCATATATAACCCATTGAAAATAATAATGATAAAAATATAAAAAATGCACATTGTAACTTGACAACCATCAGTTTGACCGGGTACACTTCAGAAGTCAGTCGAGGATCCGTTGTAAGGATCCGTTGTAAGAAAATCTTTTTATAACCTTGTCATTTTTACACATGGCGTGGCATACTTGGGGTGAACGATCAAGCCGATGACAAAACTTCGAGCCAAAATGAGGAAGCTTTGGATGGTTGCCGCGGCGGCCTTGGTGATCAGCAGCCTGCCGGTCGGGCAGGTGGCCTATGCCGCCTCTGAGAATGTCTCCCACACGGTCACGATCCGGGTCAACGGCAAGCTCTCCATCACGGACGACACCGGGGACTTCACCCTGACCTTCGGCGACTTCACGACCGGCTCCGACAGTACCGTCCAGCAGGTCCAGTACCGGGTCCAGTCCAACGACATGACCCTTTCAGCCCTGAACGGCGTGGTCTCGGCCCAGATCTCCAGCGCGGTGGATGGGGTGGACCTCAAGGGAGATGTTGGGACGATCACCAACCTGGGCGGCCCCAACAATGTGCAGTTGGAGGAGCAGCACACCGGCTACGCGACGGTGGGGACCGCCGGCACCGAATTGTGCAAGAAGGGGGCCACGACCGGCAGCTCCGGGAAGATCCTGAACGCCCGGGTACCGATCGACTGGCGGGCCACCGCGACCAAGGATTTGGCCGCCGGCGATTACACCACGAAGCTGGTGGTGACTCTGAAAGATTCCTAAGCTTTTCCTGCTATAATCCGAAGGATGAGCCGCGCGATCCTTTGGAAAAAATGGGGAGCCCGTTTCTTCTGGATCGGGCTCCTCTTTTTCTTTTCTGAGCTTGCTCCCTCCGCCTGGGCCGGTTTCGGCCTGGAGGGGGAGGCCCCGCCGATTCTCAGCATCCGGGACACGACCGGTCCCTTCCTCCTGGAGTTCGACGACTTCATGTCCGGCAGCGCCAGCAATGTCCAGCGGGTGACCTATCGGGTCCGGGCCAACAACATGTCGAAGGGAAAGGTGAAGGGGGCGGTGGAGGCCCGGATCTCCTCCGAGCTGGATTCCAAGGAAATTGAGTTTGAAGGGGATGTCCTGGGATACCGGAACCTCGGCGATCCCGATTTCGGCCGGCTGGAAGAGACCCACCAGGGGTTCCGGAAGGTGACGGACAAGGGGATGGCGCTGGCCGATAAAGCCAAGGGATCCGGGGCCCAGGACGATTGTCTGGATGGGGAGTTGGCCGTGGCCTGGCGGGCGGTCCTGAAGAAGCCGGCCGCGGCCGGGAAAACCGAGATCTCGCTGTTGGTGACCCTGACCGATGGCAGTTGACCGCCGACCGGAATTCCGGGTCCTTTTTCTGTGGGCCGCCGGGCTCCTGCTGGGGCTTTCGGTTCCGGTGACGCCCGCCGCCGCCCAATCCTCCGCGACCGATACGATCGGCTTCGAGATCGAGGTGGAGCCGGCCTTCTTCCTGGACCTGGTGTCGGAGGGGGGGAACATCCTGGTCAGCCCGATGGTTCCGGACCGGCCTGCTTCCGACGCGATGCGGGTGGTCGTCCGGACCAACCGGGGTCAGCCTTACCGGATCCTTCACACGCTGGAGGAGCCCCTCCGCGGGCCGGATGGGCGCCGGATCGATCCGGGGGCGTTCCTTTTCTCTGCTTCCGACGGCCTGCATGGAGGCCGCTCCAGGGTTCCCCATCCGGTTCCCCTCAAGTCCGGCCGCTCGGTGGTCTTCCTCTCCAACCGCCGGGGGGACGCGGATGAATTCCTGCTGACCTATACCGCCCCCGGCCGCTCGGTGATCGCCTCGGGGCGGTACCGGGGGCGGGTGGAAGTGGAGTGGGAGCTGCAATGAGACGCCTGCGGATCGGCGCGTGGGGGCTGGCGGTGGTTCTCGGAATCGGCTTGGCCGGGCCCGCGGCCGCGGCGGTGACGCTGCGGGTGGCTCCGGTGGAAGGGGGGCGGGACATGGATTTCGGCCTGGCCCGCTCCCTGAATCCGCAGGGGGAGCCGACCGGCGATCGGGTCACCCGCCAGGTGCGGCTCACGATCACTTCCAGCGACCCGGGCCGGTACCAGGTTTTTCAGAGCGCCGGCGGCCGCTGGACCGATCTTCAGGGGGAGGAATTCCCGCTGGATGCGGTAAAATTCTTTGTCGCCGAAGCGAATGGGCGGGGGATCGTTCGTTTCCCGAACCCGACCCCATTGACGCTGGGAGAGCGGGAGATCTTTCTCTCGGAGCCGAGCGGCGGGGACCGGGAACTTCTGGTGACCTACACGGTGCAGGTGCCGGCCGGGCAGCGGGCCGGCCGTTATCGGATGAACATGACTTACCGGGTGGTGGCGCAATGAAACGGTTGTGGGGAACGCTTCTTCTATCGGGGATGCTGGCGGTCGGCGTGATGCCGCCGGCCGAAGCCGGGATGGGGGTTTCCGTTTATCCGAGCCGTTTTCGTCTGCAGAAAGGGGCGGGGGAGACCGCTTCCGGGAAGGTCCGGATCGACAACGAGGGGACCTATCCGGTCCAGATCGTCGTCGAGGTGACCGACATGATCAGCCGGGTCAACGAGGAGGGGATTCTCCTGCGGGATGAGGCGCCGCCCGGCACCTCTCCCTATTCCTGCGCCCGCTGGATCCGGGTGGTCAGCGGAGAAGGGGCGGTGATTCCGGCCGGACAGTCTTCGGAGGTGGAGTTCGTGGTCTCTCCGCCGCCGAGCGTCACCTCCGGCGGCTACTCCGCCTATCTTTTCCTGCGGGGTCAGCCGGCTGAGGGATTCGACGAGCGGGACGCCGACCGCCCGCAGGTGCGTCTCGTCACGATCCCCCGGATGGGCGTTTCGGTGATCTATGAGGTGGAGGGAACGGTTGAGCGCACCGGGGAGTTGACCTCGCTGGAGTTCCAGCCGCCGGCCGACGGAAAACCAATGCGGGTCCTGTACGGCTTCCGCAACACCGGCAATGCCGAGGTGGTGGTGGCTGCCAGCTACCACATCCTGGACGGGCAGGGGCGGATGGCCGGCAACGGCGCGCTTCGGACGATGAAGTCCTTTCCGGGAGATGCCGGCAAGGCGGAGACCACCCTGACCGACGCGCTGGCCCCCGGGAAATACACGATGCTGATCACCTTCGAGTTGGGGCCCGATTCCACCGAGGCGATCGTCCGCGAGCTGGAGTTTGAAGTTCCGGCCGGCGGATGAGCTGGTCGTTCCTCCGGGTCGCTCCGCGGCTTGCCGCCTTGCTCCTGCTCTTTTCCCTCGCTTCCCCCGTTCGCGCCGAACCGCTTGAACTCTTTGAGGTGGAGCGGAGCCGGACCGTTTCGGTGCCGACCCAGGGGGAGGTGACCCGGACCCTGATTCTCCGCCCCGATGTCGTCGCCGTTGAGCGGACGACCCCGACGGAGATCGTCTTCACCGGCTTGGCGATCGGCGACACCCTGGTCCATCTGTGGGACGACGCCGGCCGCCGAACCCTCCGGCTGCGGGTCACCGAGCTTCAGTCCATCGTGGATGAGATTCGTCAGCGGGAGGAGGCCGCACAGGCCCGGCGGCTGGGGATCCCGGATCGGACGCTGAAGCTCCATTACCGGGTCACCCAGGAGCATCTGGAGAGCGGGACGGGGAAGGTCAAACCGTCCGAGACCGACGAGAACATCCGGGTCCGGGACCAGCAGATGCATGCCGAGCTGGGGGTGCCGGGGGGACAGCTGGCGGCCGACCTGTATCTGGAGACCCGTCGGGACACCGACATCGCCCAGGAGGTGACGCAGCCCCGGCACATGGCGCTGACCTACGGGATGCCGGCGCTCGCTTTCCTCGGCCCGGTGGAGTGGGTTCTGGGGGACCGGGACATCACCCTGTCGGACTTCACCCTGAGCGGCACCCGGGTCCGGGGCGGGGGGCTTTTCCCGACGCCGCTGCGGTCCGGGGAGAAGCGGACCAACCGTTGGGAACTGTCGGTCTTCGGCGGGCAGGAGCGGGAGGGGTTCGGGCTGGACTCCCCGGCCGGTCAGATCACCCGGGGGGACCGGAACCAGGTGGCTGGGATTCGGACTGATTACCGGTTGTTCGATTTGGGGACGGTCCATTGGACCGGGCTTGAGCGGCATGGGGATCTGCCCCAGGACCGGGCTGATCATGTTTTTGAGACCGGTCTGGACCTGGCTCTGTTCGGGGAGCGGGCGAGGGTTCAGGGGGAGGTGGCCCGCAACGGCACCGAGAGCGCCTCTCAATTGGAGCTGGCCCTCAATCCCTGGAACAACCTGCGCTCCCAGCACCTGCTTTGGCGGGTCGGCAAGGAATACAAGTCGGTGACCGGATCGACCGGCCGGGAGGGGCAGACCGGCTACGACGGCTCCGTCGAGTGGATCCTCCCGGGGTGGGACGAGGCGCTCTCCCTGAACGGCGCGGTGGAGCTTTACCGGGACCGCAACGCGGTCAACCCGGTCAATACCGATGAGTTGAACACCACCTACGCCGGCGGCGCTTCCATCGCCCTGCCGGCCGGGGTTCTCCTGAACACCGGCGTTTCCTACGCGGATCTCAGCGGCGCCTCCCTGCCGTCGGTCACAAAACGGGCCGATATCAATCTCTCCAAGGAGATCCTGATTGAGAAGGGATGGCTGCAGGGGCTCTCCCTTTCGACCGGGGCGGAGCGGGTCGAGTGGTCAAAATCGGCCGGAGTGGTCGGTTTTGACGGCGTGCTGCGGTTGGCGCGGGCGGGGGTGCGGGCCCGGCTGATTCACGGTTTCTGGGGGGGCCTCTCCTGGGCGCTGGCCGACCTGCGGGAAGACCAGCCGGAGGCGGGCAACACCAATACGGTTCATCCCGCGCAGATGGGGGCGGAACTGGGTTGGAGCCGGCGGTTCGACGGCTGGACTTGGCCGGTCAACATGAACCTTTCGTTCCGGTATCAGGATGCCGCCGAGACCTTCAGCCGGACCCATCAGCCCTTCTCCGACCGGGACCAGCTCAGCGGCAACCTGGGGATTGTCGTGGATGCCAACGAGAACCAGCAGATGTTCCTGAATCTCTCGGCCGGCCGGCAGACCCCACAGACCGGCAGCGGGGCGCCGGATGTGGACATCTTCCTCAAGTTCGGGATGCGGACCGACTGGAACACCGGCTGGGTGCTGCCCCGCAACGGGATGGTCTCCGGAGTCCTGTTCGAGGACCTCAACGCCAACGGCAAGCCGGATCCGGAGGAGCCGGTCCGGCCCGGGGTGCGGGTCTCGGCGGATGACGGGCGGACCACCCGGACCAACGGCCGGGGGATGTACCGCCTGCGGGTCCCGGAGGGGGAGCGGACGATCCGGGTGGATTGGGGGGAGGTTCCCAAGGGGCATTACTTCACGACCCCCAATACCGTCACTTTGCTGATGGTGCCGGGGAAGCCGCAGACGGTTCATTTCGGGATCGCGACCGAGACCGAGATCCGGGGGCGGGTTTACAATGATGTCAATGAAAACGGCCAGTACGATGAATGGACCGACCAACCGGTCCAGGGGCTGCACTTCCAGGTCGCCGGCGGGGGCAGCGGGGTCTCCGGGCCGCTCGGCTTTTACCAGATCCGGCGGATTCCGCCGGGGGAACACACCCTGACCCTCGTGCCCACCTCGGTTCCCAACGGCTATCAGACGCTGGCGCCGATCCGCACCAGCTGGAGCGGCGGGGCGGGGGAGGTGACCGTCTACGACATGCCGCTCAAGGCGCGGCGGACCGTCTGGGGACGGGCCTTCCTGGACGAGACCGAGAACGACCAGTATGAGACGATCGAGGCGCCGGGCCTGCTGCCGGGGGTTCGGGTGATCCTGGATGAGGCGATGGTCTTCACGACCGGGGCGGACGGGTTCTACCGGATCCCGGATCTTTCCCCCGGAAAACACACGATCCGGCTGGACCCGGAGAGTCTCCCCTCCGGCTGTTTCCTCTCCCCGACCGCGTCGGAGACAATCGAGCTGGATCTGCCGGCGGAGCCCTCCTTCCGAGAGGACCTCCATTTCCCGATCCGGAACGCCGAGACCGGCCCCTCCCACAAGGAGCATCTGCAGGGGTTCTGGGACCGGGTCGGACAGTTCATGGCTGACCGTTGGCGCTCATGAGTTATCAACAACCAGGGACAGTCCCTCCCTGTGGAAAACTTCGATGAAGCGGCGCCTGTGGATCGGGGTGGTCGCGCTGGGGCTGCTGGCCGTCGCCGGCGTCACCTTCGGCCTGCGCTCCTACCAGGTCTTTACCCGGCAGGAGCCGGTCGCCTTCCTTCGCTGTGAGCGGGCTCCGGGGACCCCCCCGGGACAGTTCACCCTGTTGTTCACCCAATCGGCCGGTCCGCTGGAGGATTTGGCCCCGGTCGCCTATCGGATGACCGGCGACCAATGGATGATCGAGGGGGATTTCCTGAAATTCCATCCCTGGCTTAACTGGGCCGGCATTGAAAACCGTCACAAGCTGACCCGGCTGACCTCCCGCTACTACTCCGCCAAGGATGAGCGGGAACGCCCCCGCACGGTCCATGAGCTGAATAGCGGCAGCGGCCCGGTCTGGCGTTGGCTGCATGAGCAGGGGCGGTGGCTGCCGGCGGTGCAGGCGGTCTACGGCTCAGGCAGCTATACGACCGCCCGGCCGGGCGGTCGCTGGACGGTCTACGTGACCCTCAGCGGCTACCTGGTCGAGCCTTCCAACTAGAGCGGCCGGGGGAGGGGGGGATTACGCGAAGATCAGGGTGGCGGTGGCTTGGCGCTGGTCCCCCGTGGTGTAGCCTCTGAGGACCAGCACGCCGGCTGCCTGAAGCTTGGGAGAGGTCTGGATGTAGCGCAGCAGCCCGGCGGTCACCAGATGGGCGCTCTTGGCATCCACTTCGATCCGGAGCTGCCCCGGCTGAGGTTCCATGGTGTCATCCCCCACCACGATCGCCGCCTGGGAAAGTTCCGTCACGATGGTGATATCGGCTGCCGCTTCAAGCTGCTCCCGGACCACATTGGCCCAGTTGGAATCCTGAACGAAGACCGGCAGCGCGGTTTGAAGCTCGGCTTCCGGCAGCCGGTTGTGGGGGATGATCTCGGCGACGCCGCCAGAGAAACCGCCCGCCTCGAGCTTGCCGCTGATCCCCTCGCCGAACAACCTTACCAGATCCACCGGTCCCTCTGTGTCCATCAGCAGATTGATCACATCCTCAATATCGTTATTCGCCAGGAAGTCGAACAACTCCTGCCGGGGCCCGGCCGCCGTCGCCTCCAGCCCGCTGGCGAGGGCCGGGTGGGCGGTCACGATGGCATGCTTGCCCAGCTGAAGCTGGAGGTCGTAGGTGTAGCCGTCAGGTGTCCCCTTCCCGCGGTTCTGAAGTTCCCGGGTCAGCGCGCTGGTGAAGTCCCCGTCTCGAATGAGGAGGGAAGTTGTTTCAAGAACGCCGGCGGTTTGGCCAGCGCCGGGAATATGCAGCTCAAAGGTATGCAGGTTGGCTGTTCTGGCGCTACCCTGCAGGGCAGTCAAGTTCGCTTGCTGCAGGAGGAAACCCCCTCCCGCCTCCAGCCCGCCGGCCGGGTTCTTCCTGACGCTGGAGGGGTAGAAGGCCCTCGTGAAATCGAGGCGCAGTTCCCCGGTTTCCAGGTCGAGGGTCCAGGACTCCGTTCCGGAGGTGACACCGGACCCGACGATGTGGTGACGCTCCAGTCGAAATTCGCCTGCCGTTTGATCGGTCGAAGCGCTGTCAGGCCGGTCGGTCATCCAAAAAAGACGGGATCCGATGGCTGAATCAAGAACCTCAGTGTTCTCTCTGACCGTTATGATTTCTTCTCCATTTGAAAATTCCCGCGTGTATCGCCCGACAGCTTCTAATACTTTTTCCGTGTTCCAGTTGGGAGCTTCGTGTGTGCTTTCCGCCAACAGGCGGCTTAATTGCGTGATGAAAATCCAGGAGATGGGGCGGGACGCTTTAATCAAGACAACTTCCGAGGATTCGGAGTGGTACAGCAGCAGGTAGCCCAGTTCGCTGGCCATCAGCCGCAAGAAGTTCATATAGGGCGTTCCCAAATCCGGCGTTAGATGGTAGATAAACGGGCTCTTGGGGGCGATTCCGGCTGCCGCCAAATAAGCGGTTGCTTCGAAGGGGAGGTCGTGGCCGCGTGAAAAGGTTGCCTCCAGTCCGCCGGCCGGCTGGGAAGCCAGGAGTGTTCGGCCCAGTTCTTGGGCGGTCGCCGTCTCCAGGCCCGCTTGGGCCCGCAAGGCGAAGGCGGGGGAAGGGAGCGCCAGGCCGCCGGCCAGGATGAGGGCCAGCAACCGGGGGAGCGGCGAGTGTGTGTATCTCATGGAGCGCTTGTTCATGTTGATGGAAGGAAGGATACCCTGTTTGAGCCCAGGATGTCAATAGTGTATTATAGATTTATCTACCTCTAACAGTCTCGATAGGGGCGCTGGACGAAAGCGGTAACTTCCTTTAAAATAGGGGCTTCGCTCTATGATTCCCCGATACACGCCCCTTGAGGTCGGCCGGATATGGACCGAGGAGGCCCGCTTCCGCGTCATGATGGAGGTGGAGCTCCTGGCCTGTGAAGCCCTATCCAAAGAAGGACGAATTCCCCGAGCGGCCCTCAAGCGCATCCTCAAGAAAGCCCGTCTTAATGTTTCCCGGATCGGGCAGCGGGAAGGGAAGACCAAGCATGATGTCGTTGCCTTTCTGGAGGAGCTTGGCGCTCACCTGGGGAAGGATGCCTGCTATCTCCATCTGGGGCTGACCTCCAGCGACGCGCTGGATACCGCCACCGCCGTCCAGATTGCCCAGTCCATGAAGATCCTCCTGAAGGATTTGGAGATGCTCAGGCGGGTGGTTCGCCGACAGGCCCGCCGCTATCGGGAGACCCTCTGCATCGGACGCACCCACGGGATTCATGCCGAACCGACCACCCTGGGGTTGAAGCTGGCCCTCCATCATGGGGAGCTGGTTCGGGGGATTCAGCGCTTGACCGAGGCGGGGCGGGAGGCGGCGGTCGGCAAGATTTCCGGCGCCGTCGGCACCTACGCGCACTTGCCGCCATCGGTGGAGCGGCACATCTGCCGAAAATTGGGGATCCAGGCGGCTCCGATCTCCACGCAGGTGGTTCCCCGGGACGGGCTGGCGGTGCTGCTGGCCCAGATGGCGGTCACCGGCGGGACGCTGGAGCGGATGGCCACCGAGATCCGGCACCTGCAGAAGACCGAGGTGTTGGAGGCGGAGGAGCTGTTCGGGGAGGGGCAGACCGGTTCTTCGGCGATGCCTCATAAGCGCAATCCGATCAACTGCGAGCGGGTCACCGGGATGGCCCGGCTGCTGAGGGCCTATGCCGGCAGCGCCCTGGAAAACATCGCCCTCTGGCATGAGCGGGACATCTCTCACTCTTCGGTGGAGCGGGTGATCCTGCCCGACGCTTTCGCCTTGTTGGTCTTTATGATCCGGGAGATGACCCGGGTTCTCTCTGGGATGACGGTTTACCCGGATCGCATGAAGCGGAATCTGGAGCTGACCCGGGGATTGATTTTTTCCGAGTCGGTTCTTCTGGCCCTGATGGAGAAGGGGCTGACCCGGAAAGCGGCCTATGGGATCGTGCAGAAGCACGCGCTGGCGGCCTGGCGGGGGAAGGCCGCCTTCCGGGAGCGGCTGGCGGCCGACCGGCAGGTGCGGCGGTTGTTGACCGTCCGGGAGCTGGCCGGTTGTTTCGATGTGAAGCGGCATACGCGGCATGTGAAAACAATTTTCAAGAGGATGGGGATTTAGATGACCACTCAAAGCACCGTCAAGAAGG
Organism: Candidatus Omnitrophica bacterium CG11_big_fil_rev_8_21_14_0_20_64_10; assembly: GCA_002787095.1. Classification (GTDB taxonomy): domain Bacteria; phylum Omnitrophota; class Gorgyraeia; order 1-14-0-20-64-10; family 1-14-0-20-64-10; genus 1-14-0-20-64-10. The sequence goes on from PCVW01000045.1 coordinate 41,293, forward strand.
GAAAGTTCCTCTACGAGGGGAAGGCCAAGAAGTTCTACGAGGCTCAAGAGGCCGATCTGGGGATCTTTGAGTACACCGACCGGGCCACCGCCTTCAACGCCAAGAAGGTGGGGCAGATTCATGACAAGGGGGCGGTCAACAACCAGGTTTCGGCCAAACTCTTCTCGGTGCTGGAGGGCAAGGGGATCCCGACCCACTTCGTGAAGCTCCTCTCCGACCGGGAGATGCTGGTTCGCCGGGTTGAGATCATTCCGCTGGAGGTGACGATCCGAAACCGGGTCGCCGGCGGGATGGCCCGGCAGTTCGGGATCGAGGAGGGGCGGCGCCTCAAGCAGCCGGTCTACGAGCTGCATTACAAGTCGGATCCGCTTGACGACCCCCTGATGAACGAGGACCACGCGCTGGGACTGGGGTTGGCGACCGAGCCCGAGCTCAAAACGATTCGGGAGCTTTCCTTCCAGGTCAATGCCGCCCTCCAGGAGTTCTTCAAGGCTCGGCAGTTGGAACTGATTGACTTCAAGCTGGAGTTCGGCCGCCACAAGGGGCAGGTGCTGCTGGCCGATGAGATCTCCCCCGACACGATGCGGCTGTGGCAGTTTGGGACCGAAGAGAAGATGGACAAGGACCGGTTCCGGCGGGATCTGGGCAAGGTGGAGGATGCCTACCAGACGGTCCTGACGCGGGTCCTGAATGACTGAACTTTCCGAGAAGCCGGCCCGGACCGGGAGCCTCTTCCGGGTCGCGGTCGGCCATCGGACGGGGGTCGCCGATCCCGACGGCCGCCGGCTTCTGGGGGATATCCTGGATTTGGGCATCTCCGGGATCGAGGCCGTCTCGGTCGCCCGGATTTATTATCTTTACGGCCGGCTGAGTGAAGCGGAGGCCCAGCAGATCACCCGGGAGCTGCTGGCCGATCCGGTCACGCAGGAGGCCCAGTTGACCCAAATGGATTTGGAGAAGCCGGCCGCCGCCGCTCCCTCCCCCACAGGGGCGTGGGTCGTTGAGGTCGGCTACCGTCCCGGCGTCATGGATCCGGTCGAGGCGTCCCTCAAACAGGCGGCAGCCGACCTGGGGGTTGCCGGGCTGACCCATGTCCGGACTGCGGCCGCCTTCACGCTGCGGGGCTCGGCGGACGGGGCGGCGATCGCCCGGATTTCCGAGAAGCTTCTGATCAACGGGACGATCCAGCAGCTGGTCACGCCCGAGAGTCTGCCGGGGCTCCTCTTTCCGTCGGAGACGCCGGGGGTCGAGGAGGAGACGGTCCAACTGACCCGGGCCAGCGACACCGTTCTGCAGCGGATTTCGCTGGATCACCAGCTTTCCCTGAACCTGGAGGAGATGAAGGCGATCCAGGCCTACTTCCGCCGGGAGAACCGGGAGCCGACCCTGATTGAGTTGGAGACTCTCGCCCAGACCTGGTCGGAGCATTGCAAGCACAAGACGCTGCGGGGGCCGATCCTCTACACCGAGGTGGTCGAGGGGTATGAGAAGAAGCGGTTGATCCCGAATCTCCTCAAGGAGACGATCATGGGAGTCACCGAAACCCTGGCGCTTCCCTGGTGTGTTTCGGTCTTCAAGGACAACGCGGGGGTGGTTGCGTTCGATGAAGGGACCCACGCCTGCTTCAAGGTGGAGACCCACAACCATCCCTCGGCGCTGGAGCCCTTCGGCGGCGCCTCCACCGGCCTGGGGGGAGTGATCCGGGACATCCTCGGGACCGGGCGGGGGGCCAAGCCGGTCGCTTCCACCGATGTCTTCTGCTTCGCCCCGCCGGCGACCGATCCGGCCGGGCTGCCTCCGGGCGCCCTGCATCCCCGGCGGCTGATCAGGGGGGTGGTGGCCGGCGTCAAGGATTACGGCAACAAGATGGGGATCCCGACGGTCAACGGGGCGGTGCTGTTCGACGAGCGGTTCGTCGGAAATCCGCTGGTTTACTGCGGCAATGTCGGGTTGATTCCGGCGGACAAGGTGGACAAACGGGTGGAGCCGGGGATGGCGATCGTCGTGATCGGCGGCCGGACCGGTCGGGACGGGATTCACGGCGCCACCTTCTCCTCAATCGGGTTGGACAGCAGCTCCGAGACCGTCTCCGCCACCGCGGTGCAGATCGGGGACCCGATCACCGAGAAGAAGGCGGCCGACGCCCTGATCGAAGCGCGGGATCGGCAGTTTTTCTCGGCGGTCACCGACTGCGGGGCGGGGGGGCTCTCCAGCGCGGTGGGGGAGATAGGGGAGATCACCGGCGCCCGGGTGGATTTGGAGAAGGTGCCGCTGAAGTACCGGGGGTTGACCCCGCGGGAGATCTGGATCTCAGAATCGCAGGAGCGGATGGTGGTGGCGGCCGATGCCGAGCAGCTTCCGAAACTGCTCGCCTGGATGGAACGGCGGGGAGTGGAGGCGGCGGTGATCGGTCAATTCACCGGCACCGGCCGGTTGGAGCTTCGCTTCGACGGCAAGCCGGTCGGGGAGCTGGCCATGAAGTTCCTGCATGACGGCCTGCCGCAGCTTCAGCGGCCGGCCCGCTGGACGCCGCCGGCCGGTTCCGAACCGGCCCTTCCGGCGGTCCAGGACCTAGGAGGAATGATCCGGCGGCTGCTGGGGCGTCTGGACACCTGCAGCAAGGAGTGGATCATCCGGCAGTACGACCATGAGGTGCAGGGCGGATCGGTGGTCAAGCCGATCGTCGGGGCGGGGGCCGGCGGACCGGCCGACGCCGCGGTGATCCGGCCGCGGCTCTCCTCCGAGCGTGGGTTGGTCCTGGCCAACGGGATCAACTTCCGGTACGGCGACATTGATCCCTTCTGGATGGCGGCGCTGGCGGTGGATGAGGCAGTCCGGCAGGTGACCGCCGTTGGGGGGCGCCCCGACCGGATCGCCTTGCTGGACAACTTCTGCTGGGGAGACACCACCCGTCCGCAGGTGCTGGGGACGCTGGTTCGGGCGGCTTTGGGGGCCGCCGAGGCAGCCCGGGCTTATCGGGCCCCGTTCATCTCCGGCAAGGATTCGCTGCACAATGAATTCCGGGTCGGGGAACGGGTGATCCAGATCCCCGGGACCCTGCTGATCTCGGCGATGGGGCAGATGGAGCGGGTGGACCGGGCGGTGACGATGGATTTGAAGTCTCCGGGGAACGGGCTGTACGCGGTCGGCTGGACCCGGCCGGAATGGGGCGGCTCCAGCTGGTGGGCGGAGGAGAACCTCACCGGTCTGTCGGTTCCCCGGGTGGACTTTTCCGAGGGGCCCAAGATCGTCCGGGCTTTGGCCGGGGCGTTGGCCGACGGTCTGGCCGCCGCCTGCCACGACTGTTCCGAGGGGGGGATCGGGGTGGCGGCTGCCGAGATGGCCTTTGCCGGCGGGCTGGGTTTGGCGCTGGAGCTGAAAAAGGTTCCGATGCCGGCGCCGATCCGCCAGGAGGCCGGGATCCTTTTCTCCGAGTCGGCGACCCGGTTCCTGGTCGAAGTGCCGGCAGAAAAAGCCGCCGCCTTCGAGCGGGCGATGGCCGGGCTGCCGGCTGCCCGGATCGGGGAGGTGACCGCCGAACCGTTCCTGAAGATCGTCGGATTGGCCGGCCGGGAGGCGGCCCGGGTCGGATTGAATGAACTGCGGGCCGCCTGGGAGGGGCCGTTCAAGGAATGGTGAAGGCGGCGGTCCTGAAAGCTCCGGGCACCAACTGCGACGCCGAGACACTGCATGCTTTCGGGCTGGCCGGCGCGCAGGCGCAGCTCGTCTGGGTGGAGGAGATCGAGCGGGACCCGAAACGGCTCGACCGGTTTCAGATCCTGGCGATCCCGGGCGGCTTCTCGTACGGCGACGACCTGGGGGCCGGCCGGATCCTGGCCAACAAGCTGCTGCACCGGTTCCGGGAGGGGCTGACGCCGTTTCTGAAGCAGCAGAAACTGGTGATCGGGATCTGCAACGGTTTTCAGGTGCTGGTGAAATCGGGGATCCTGCCCGGCGGCCTCGCCGCCGCCCGGCAGACCGTGACCCTGACCGAGAACGATTCCGGGAAGTTCGAGGACCGCTGGGTTTGGCTCAAGTCCGATCTGAGCACCTGCGTTTGGACGCAGGGGATCGAAGAGCCGGTGGAGTTGCCGGTGGCGCACGGGGAGGGGAAGTTCCTCCCCGGGGACCCGGCGGCGTTGGAACAGCTGCTGGGATTGGGACAGATCGTTTTCCAATACACCGATTCGGAGGGGCGTTCGGCCGGCTACCCCTGGAACCCGAACGGTTCGGTCGGGGACATTGCCGGGATCTGCGATCCCAGCGGCCGGATCTTTGGATTGATGCCCCATCCGGAGCGGCATCTGTTTTCGACGCAGCACCCCCGCTGGACGCGGGGCGGCCGGCCGGCCGACGGGGACGGCCTGAAGATCTTCCGCAACGGCGTGGCTTGGGCGAAAAAACACCTGTGAGGCGATATGGGGGATGAAGCGAGGGAACATTGTGGGCTGTTCGGGGTCTACAACCACCCCGACGCGGTCCGCTTGACCTATCTGGGGCTCTTTTCCCTTCAGCATCGGGGGGAGGAGTCGGCGGGGATCGTCGCCTCCGACGGCCGGACGATGACCCGGCATGTCGGGATGGGGATGGTCCATGAGGTGTTCACCCCCGAGAACCTCTCGGCTCTGACCGGGAGTCTGGCGATCGGGCACACCCGCTACTCAACGACCGGCTCCAGCCGGGTGCAGAACGCCCAGCCGCTGCAGGTGGACTTCTCGCGGGGGTCGGTCGCGATCGCCCACAACGGCAACCTGATCAACGCCTTGCTGCTGCGGGACGAGTTGGAGGCGCACGGTTCGATCTTCCAGACGACGATCGATTCGGAGGTGGTGCTGCACCTGCTGGCCGATCCTCGCTACGGGCGGTTTGAGGCCGGTCTCGTGGATACCCTGACGCAGCTCAAGGGAGCCTTCTCCCTGCTGATCCTGCGGGAGGATGCGCTGATCGGCGTCCGGGACCCGAACGGCTTCCGGCCCCTCTGCATCGGCCGGATCGGGGAGGGATGGGTGCTGGCTTCCGAGAGCTGCGCGCTGGACCTGATCGGCGCCCAGTTTGTCCGGGAGGTGGAGCCCGGCGAGGTGGTGATCATCGACCGCTCGGGACTTCGGTCCATCAAACCGTTCCCCAAGACCCCCCTCTCCCATTGCATCTTCGAGCACGTTTATTTCGCCCGGCCCGACTCCGTGGTCTTCGGGGAGTCGGTCCATCAGGTCCGGCGGTCGCTGGGCCGGATGCTGGCTCGGGAGCATCCGGTGGAGGCGGATGTCGTGATCGCGATCCCCGATTCCGGCAACTCGGCCGCGCTGGGCTACTCGCAGGAATCGGGGATCCCGCTCGATATCGGGATCACCCGGAACCACTATGTCGGCCGCACCTTCATCCAGCCGCGCCAGCGGGCGCGGGATTTCCAGGTGCGGGTCAAGTTCAACCCGGTCCGGTCGGTGCTGGCCGGCAAGCGGGTGGTGGTCGTGGACGACTCGATCGTCCGGGGGACCACCTGCCGGGCCCGGCTCAAGTCGATCCGGGAGGCGGGGGCCAAGGAGATCCACATGCGGGTCTCCTGTCCGCCGATCCGGCATCCCTGTTTCTACGGCATCGATTTCCCGACCCGCAAGGAGTTGATCGCCAACACCCATTCGCTGGAGGAGATCCGCAGCTACCTGGAGGTGGATTCTCTGGGCTACCTCTCGATCGAGGGGCTTTTGAAGGCGGTCAACGGCCGGGGGGGGGACTACTGCACCGCCTGCTATTCCGGGAAATATCCGCTCGATTTCGGTTCGGAGGCGGACAAATACATCCTGGAACGGAAATTCGCCGGGGAGGCCCACCCCCCCGGCACCCCGCCGCCCGATTACTCTAAGCCGGCGAAACTGAGAACATGACCCCACCCCGAATGACCTACCGCGCCGCCGGCGTGGATGTGGCGGGGGCCGGCCGCTTCGTCAAGGCGCTGGCGCCGATGGCCCGGCTGACCCGCCGTTCCGGCTCGGTCGCCGGGATCGGCGGTTTCGGCGGGCTGTTCGCCCTCGATAAGGGGGGGCGGCAGTTGCTCGTCGCCTCGGCCGACGGGGTGGGGACCAAGCTCTGCCTGGCCCGGAAGGTCGGCTGGTACACCCCGCTCGGGGTGGACCTGGTGGCGATGAATGTCAACGACCTGATCTGCACCGGGGCCGAGCCCCTCTTTTTTCTCGACTACATCGCAACCGGAAAGCTCAAGCCCAAACCGCTGATGGATGTGCTGCGGGGGGTGACCCGCGGCTGCATCGAGTCCGGCTGCGCCCTGCTGGGGGGGGAGACCGCGGAGATGCCGCTGTTGTACGGCCCGGACGATTTCGATCTGGCCGGTTTCTCGGTCGGGCGGGTGGCCGCCTCCCGGCTGGTGACCGGTCGGGCGATCCGGCCCGGCGACGCGGTACTGGGCCTGGCCTCCAGCGGCCCGCACGCCAACGGCTTCTCCCTGATCCAGAAGGTCCTCTCCAGCCGGACGCTCAAGACCCATGGCCGAAAACTGCTGGCCCCGACCCGGATTTATGTCGGGCCGGTGCTGGGACTGTTGCGGGCGGGGGTCCCGCTTAAGGGGATTGCCCACATCACCGGCGGCTCCTTTGAAGAGAAGGGGGCCCGGATCCTCCCGGCCGGAGTGAATGCCCGGCTGGACCGGTCCGCCTGGCCGGTGCCGTCGGTCTTTCGCCTGATTGCCTCCGGCGGCGTTTCTCCGGCCGAGATGTACCGCACCTTCAACATGGGGGTGGGGATGGTCCTCTTCCTGCCGAAGCGGGCGGTGCCGGCCGCTCAGCGGCTCCTGACCCGCCGGGGGATGGCCCACTGGGTGATCGGGGAGGCGGTCCGGGGACGGGGGAAGGTGGTCTGGGCCTCCAGGGGGGCGGGGTGAGGATCCTGGTGGTTGGTTCCGGCGGCCGGGAGCATGCGCTGGTCTGGAAACTGGCCCAATCGCAGCGGGCGGAGAAGCTGTTCGCCGCCCCGGGCAACCCCGGGATCGGCGCCCTGGCCGAGTGCATCCCGATCGAGCCGGGGAACTTCAAGGCGCTGGCCGATTTCGTGGTGCAGTCCCGGATCGACTTGACGGTCGTGGGGCCGGAGGCCCCGCTGGTCGGCGGGATCGTCGATTTCTTTCAAGACCGGCGGCTGGCGATCTTCGGCCCGACCCGGGCCGCCGCCCGGCTGGAGGGCTCCAAGCTGTTCGCCAAGCAGGTGATGAAGCGGGCGGAGGTCCCGACCGCCGACTTCGAAGTGTTCAATCAGTTGCAGCCGGCGCTGGATTTCATCCGTTCCCGCCCGGCCCCGATGGTCGTCAAGGCGGACGGCCTGGCGGCCGGCAAGGGGGTGCTGGTGGCTCAGACCCGCTCCCAGGCGGAGCAGGCGGTCCGCCGGATCCTGGAGGAGAAGGCTTTTGGGGAGGCGGGCAGCCAGCTGATCATCGAGGAATGCTTGAGCGGTCCGGAGTTGTCGGTGATCGGTCTGGTGGATGGGGAGCAGTTCATCCTGCTGGCCCCTTCCCAGGACCACAAACGGGCGCATGAGGGGGACAGGGGGCCCAACACCGGCGGCATGGGGGCGATCTGCCCGGTCCCGG
>PCVW01000062.1:0-4790 GCA_002787095.1 Candidatus Omnitrophica bacterium CG11_big_fil_rev_8_21_14_0_20_64_10
CCTATCCGCCGGCGTCCGAGAAAAGCTAGGAGAAACCGATGCCTGTTGCCCAAGACCATTACGCCTCCCGGGTTGAGGAGAAGCCGGAGATCCGCCGGCGGATGGACCCGGTGATTTATGACGATCCGGCCCGGCCCAACGGCCCTCTGTCGGCCGATGAACTGAGGCGCTATGAGCGGAAGGGGTATCTCTTCTTCGAGAAGCTGTTCAAGGAACGGGAGGTGGCGGCCTTGTTGAAGGAGCTGGAGCGGCTGAAAACAACGCCCGACCGGCGGGAGCGCCCGGAATACATCACCGAGCCGGGCAGCGGCGCGGTCCGCTCGATCTTCCGGATCCACCGGGAAAGCTCCCTGTTCGGCCGGCTGATGCGGGACCCCCGCGTGCTGAATGTCGCCCGGCAGCTATTGGGCAGCGAGGTGTACATCCACCAGTCCCGCGTGAACTTCAAACCCGGCTTCGTCGGCAAGGAGTTCTACTGGCATTCCGACTTTGAGACCTGGCATGTGGAGGACGGCATGCCCAGGATGCGGGCGGTCAGCTGTTCGGTTACGCTGACCCCCAACACACTGTTCAACGGTCCCCTAATGATCATTCCCGGCTCCCACACCGCCTACATCACCTGCGTCGGGACCACCCCCGAGGACCACTACAAACAGTCCCTCAAAAAGCAGGAGTACGGCGTGCCGGACGCGGAGAGTCTCAGCCGGATCACGGAGGCCGGCGGGATCGAGGCGCCGGTGGGACCGGCCGGTTCGGCGGTCTTCTTCGACTGCAACGCGATGCACGGCTCCAACGGCAACATCACGCCGCTGCCCCGGACCAACGCTTTCTTTGTCTACAACAGCGTCGAGAACCGGCTGGGAGATCCGGCCGGCGGCATCCGGCCGCGGCCGGAGTTCATCGCCACACGGGAAGGGTTCGAGCAGCTGAGTCCAGCCCCGTTCAGGGCCGATTGAACGCCGCCGCCTCGCTGCCGATGCTGCTCAGCTTCGGCGCCTTCCTGCTTGTTTTCATCGGGATCGGCGCCTGGTCGGTCACCCGGAGCCGCCGCACGACGGTGGATTATCTGCTGGCCGGCCGCAGCGTCAAGCCGTGGCTGGTCGGCCTCTCGGCGGTCGCCACCAACAACAGCGGCTACATGTTCACCGGGATGATCGGCTTTACCTACCTGACCGGCTGGTCCTCCATCTGGCTGATGGCCGGCTGGCTCGTGGGGGACTTGATCGGCTCCCTCCTGATCCACCACAAGCTGCGGTTGGCTGCCGAGCGCAGCGACAGCCACAGCTTCAGCGGGGTCCTCAGCCATTGGGGCGGCGCCGATTACCGGCGGCTGCGGTTGATCGCCGGGCTCTTGTCGCTTTTGTTCCTGGGCAGCTACGCGGCGGCTCAGCTCAACGCCGGCAGCAAGGCGCTGCATGTCCTGTTCGGCTGGGAGCTGTGGGCCGGGGCGGTTCTGGGGGCGGGGGGTGTCCTGATCTATTGTCTGGCCGGGGGGATCCGGGCCTCCATCTGGACCGACGCGGCCCAGGCGATCGTGATGCTGATCTCGATGGGGCTGCTGCTGGCAGTCTCGGTGGGGCAGGTGGGGGGCGTTCAGGCGGCGGTGGAGCGGCTGGGGGCGGTTCAGCCCGGCTATCTGGCCTGGTTCCCACCGGACCTGCCGGTTCCGGGCGGCTGGGGGCCGTTCCTGTTCGTGGCCGGCTGGATGTTCGCCGGCTTCGGGGTGGTGGGGCAGCCCCACATCATGATCCGCTTCATGTCGCTCGATGAGCCGGGCAACCTTCCTCGGGCGCGGGTCTGGTACTATGGCTGGTTCTTCCTGTTCTACGCGCTGACGATCGGGGTGGGGCTGATGGCCCGGCTGCTGCTTCCGGAGGCGGGGCGGTTCGACCAGGAGCTGGCGCTGCCGATGCTGTCGCTGCGGATGCTGCCGCCGGTCTGGGTCGGCCTGATTCTTGCCGGGCTGTTTGCCGCCACGATCTCCACCGCCGACTCCCTGGTGCTCAGCTGTTCGGCGGCCCTGACCCGGGACCTGCTGCCCGGCAGGCCGGCCGGCTTTTGGATGACCAAGGCGGGCACCTTTGGGGTGACCGCCGCGGCGTTGGGGATCGCGCTGATCGGCAACAAGAGCGTCTTCCACCTGGTGCTGTATTCCTGGGCGGTGCTGGCGGCCGCCTTCGGGCCGCTGCTGTTGGTCTATTGTTTTGGGGGACGGCCTTCCGAGCGGCTGGCGATCACCATGGTGCTGGCGGGGGCGGGGGTCGTGATCGGCTGGTCATTGGCGGGGCTCTCCCCATACATCTACGAGATCGCCCCCGGCATCCTGGCGGGGCTGGTGGTCTATGGATTCTCCCGGCTTTTCGGTCGGGCCAAGCGGGAGGGGAGACGCTCCGGACGGGGACACTCCTTGACCTTGATTACCGAGGGGAAACGGTGATGTCAGGGAAGGAGTGTCCCTCCCTGGAGCGTCCCCGTCCCGTTCATCCGGAGAAGTGTATAATGAGGCCGGGAGCACAACTTTCATGAGGAGAGAGATATGAAAAAGGGTCTGTTGGTTGCGCTGATCGTTGTTGGTGCGTTGATCGTCGGCGGGTTCATGACGATCGGGGGGATCTATAACGGTTTGGTCTCCCGTGAGGAGGCGGTCACGAGCGCCTGGGCTCAGGTGGAGAATGTATACCAGCGGCGCCTGGATCTGGTGCCCAACTTGGTGGAGACCGTCAAAGGGTACGCCGCGCACGAACGAGAAACGCTGCAGGCCGTGGTCGAGGCCCGTTCCAAGGTTTCACAAATGACCGTCTCCCCGGAGATGCTCAGCGACCCGGCTAAGCTGCAGCTCTTCCAGCAGGCGCAGGGGGCGCTTTCCTCGGCGTTGAGCCGTCTGATGGTGGTGGTGGAGCGGTACCCGGACCTGAAGGCCTCCCAGAACTTCCTGGCGCTCCAGACGCAGTTGGAAGGGACCGAGAACAGGATCGCCGTGGAGCGCCGCCGGTTCAACGAGGCGGCCCGCGCGTTCAACACCTTCCGGCGTTCTTTCCCCAATGTCTTTCTGGCCAACCTGATGGGGTTCCAGCAGAAGGCCTATTTTGAGGCGGAGCAAGGGGCTGCCGCGACGCCGAAAGTCCAGTTTTAGTTGATGAGGGGCGCCCGGACCGGCCTTCTCGCAGTCTGTCTGTCCGCCGTCCTCCTGGGCTGGGCCGCGCCGCCGGCCGCTGCGCTGGAGATTCCCGAAAAGCCCCGGGGGTATGTCCATGACGGGGCGGGGCTCCTCTCTCCGGAGGTCCGGAGCCGCCTGGAAGCGGCCCTTCTGCGCTACGATCGGCAGACCAGCAACCAGATCGCGGTGGCCATCTTTCCCTCCTTGGAGGAGGAGTCCCTTGAAGATTTTTCCATCCGTCTGGCGGAGGCCTGGAAGGTGGGACAGGCCGGCCGAGACAATGGCGTTGTCCTTCTGATCTTCCAGCAGGAGCGGTTGATCCGGATCGAGGTCGGCTACGGCCTGGAAGGGGCGCTGACCGACGCGGAGTCGGGTCTGATCATTCATGAGGTGATTGCCCCTCGCTTCCGGCAAGAGGATTATGAAAAAGGGGTGCTGGCCGGCGTTTCGGCCATCTCCGAGGCGATCCAGGGGGAGTTTCAGGCAGCGGAGAAACCGCCGTCGGGAAGCCGGAGGGCGGTTCGCGGCCGGGAATTAACCCCCCAGGAGCTGGCCCGGCTCAAGCGGGAAGGGATGGTCTTCGGTGGGATTGTCGGCCTGCTGCTGCTGGGGTTGTGCATCGTTGATCTCCTCCGCTACCGGTCTTACCGGAGCGGCCACCGCCTGTACCGGGACCGGTACTCCTTCTGGGAATGGTTTTTCCGGTTCGCGTTGGTGTTGGCGGTTCTGAGCATGGTGTTCCGTGTGCTCTTCTATATGATGCTGTTCTCGCGGGGCGGGGGCGCTGGCGGCCGGGGCGGAGGGTTCGGCGGCGGGGCTTTCGGCGGCGGCGGCGCCAGCGGCCGATGGTGAGCGGGGAGATGAGCAGATGAAAGTGGAGCGCAGCAAGAATCCGGCGCTGTTTTTCTCGAACGCGGAGCGGGCCCGGATCGTCCAGGCGATCCGGGAGGCGGAGAAGAGGACCTCCGGGGAGATCCGGGTCCACTTGGAGCGCAAGGCCCGGGAGCCCTTTTACGACCATGCCAAGGAGATCTTTGAAAAGGTCGGCATGACCCGGACGCGGGAGCGCAATGGCGTGCTGATCTTCATCGGTTTGGCCAGCCGCCGGTTTGCCCTCCTGGGGGACCGGGGCATCAGCGAGAAGGTGCCGGCCGATTTCTGGGGGGCGATCGTTTCGGCGATGGAGGCCGATTTTAAGGAGGACCGGTTCGCGGACGGAATCGTCCGGGCGGTCGTTTCCGCCGGCGAGAAGCTGGGCGCCTGTTTCCCATGCCGGCGGGACGACATCAACGAGCTGCCGGACGAGATTTCCTTCTCCTTTTGAGCAGGGAGGGGGGACACTCTATTTTGGGACACTCCTTCCCTGACATCACCATTTCCCCTCGGCAATCAAGATCAAGGAGTGTCCCTCCCTGGAGCGTCCCCCTTTTTCTGGACGTCCCCCTTTTTCTGGAGCGTCCCCCTTTTTTCCCTTTTTTCGAACGGATTTGTTTGCGCTCTGTCATTTTTTTATTGTATCGAGCGGCATAAGGCAGTATATTTTCGATTCATAGAGATGATTCAGTGTCTGTGGAGTTGACACCCGCATACCTCCTCGATGAGGGTGTACTGAAGAGCCAGACGGCTCTTCTAA
>PCVW01000062.1:4835-13275 GCA_002787095.1 Candidatus Omnitrophica bacterium CG11_big_fil_rev_8_21_14_0_20_64_10
CGCAGTTCATGGTTCCCGTCCTGGAAGTGCTCGCCGATTTGGCGGATGGGTTCTCCGCCAGCTCCCTGTTCGAGGCCAAACTGGCCCGTCAGGTCGGCGGGTCGGAGAAGGAGGTGCAGTTCACCAGTCCCACCCTCCGGCCGCAGGATGCCGAGGAGCTGGCCGGCGTCGCCCATCGAATTGCCTTCAACTCCCTTTCCCAGTTCGACCGGTTCAAGGGGGTCTTCGCCGGGCGGCTGGGGATGGGGCTGCGGGTGGACCCGGGGGTCAGCTTCATCCCGGATGAGCGGTACAACCCCTGCCGGGCCGGCTCGAAGCTGGGGGCGGCCCTCGCCGATGTTCAGACCTTGCTCAAGGCGCAGCCGCGGGAGGCCCGGAAGCTCGAGGGGATTCTTTTCCACAACAACTGCGAATCGGAGGATTTTCAGCACCTGCGCCAGACCGCCCAGGCGGTCGTCTCCGCCTTGGGGCCGTGGCTGAAGGACCTGGCCTGGATCAACCTGGGCGGGGGGTACCTGTTCGATGAGGAGACCGATTTCACGCCGCTGACCGAGACAATCGCCCTGTTCCGGCAGGCGACGCCGGCCCGTCTCTTCTTCGAGCCGGGCAAGGGGATCGTCGGCCCCAGCATGGCGCTGGTCGCCTCGGTCGTGGACCTGATCGAGAAGGGCAGCCGTCAGGTCGCGGTCCTGGACACCAGCGTTAACCACCTGCCCGAAGTCTTCGAGTATCAAACCCATCCCCCGGTGCGGGGGGAGCTCCCCGAGGGGGGGCACCGGTATCAACTCGTCGGCGCCACCTGTCTGGCCGGCGATCTGTTCGGGGAATACGGCTTTCCGGAGCCGCTGACCGTCGGTTCCCGGATTTTTTTTGAAGAGGTCGGCGCCTATTCATTCGTGAAGGCCCATTATTTCAACGGTGTGAACCTGCCGGCCGTTTATGCGGCCGCCCCGGGAGGGGGCGCTCAATTGAAGAAACAGTACTCTTACGAGGAGTTCGTCTCCAGATGCGGAGGGCTGATCCATGCAAATTGTTGAAAAAGAAATCAAGATCCCGTATTCCCGCGACGCCGCGGGGTTGATCGGCCACTTCAAGAAAGAGGTGGAGTCCAAGGTTCCGTCGGGGGAGATCCCGATCCGCTTTGTCGTGACCGAGTCGACGCGCGGCGGCTTCAAATGCGAGATCGGCACCTTGGCCTGCGAGGGGGACCAGGATTGGACGCAGGTCAGCTCGATCTTCGACTTCAAGAAGCGGCCTTTCGAGAACACCCGGGAGTTCAATGTGGTGCTGCTGGTGCCGACCGGGATCGGGGCGGAGATCGGCGGACATGCCGGGGACGCCGGGCCGCTGGCGCGGCTGATGGCCTCGGTCTGCGACAACCTGATCACCCATCCGAATGTGGTCAACGCCTCCGATATCAACGAGCTGCCGGACAACGGGCTCTATGTCGAGGGGAGTCTGATCACCCGGCTCTTGATGGGGGAGATCTCCCTCAAGAAGGTGCGCAGCAATCGGGTGCTGCTGGTCATGGAGAAGCATCCCTGCGGTCCGTATTTCGAGGACAAGTCCATCAACGCCTTCAATGCCGCCCGGGCCACGCTGGGGATGGAGGGGACCCAGATCATCCGGCTGGATGAGGCGCTCGACATGCGGGCGCTTTGGTCCAACGCGGGGCGGGCGGTGGGACGGATCGACCACTTCGACCGGCTGGCGGCCGTGATCGACCGGGAGGAGGGGAAGTTCGACGCCCTGGCCCTGGCCACCCGGATCCAGGTGCCGATGGAGTTCCACACCGAGTACTACAACGAAGAGATTGATATGGTCAATCCCTGGGGCGGGGTGGAGGCGATGCTGACCCATACGGTCTCGACGCTGTACAACATTCCGAGCGCCCACGCGCCGATGATGACCGACCAAAGCACGATGAACCTGGATCTGGGGGTCGTCGATCCCCGCAAGTCGGCGGAGATCATCTCTGAGGCGTTCCTGCACTGCGTCCTCAAGGGGCTGCACCGCAGCCCGCAGGTGATCACCGATCCGCTGCTGATCAACCACCCGGATTTCATCAGCGCTTCGAACGTCTCGGCGCTCGTGATTCCGGACGGCTGTATGGGGCTGCCGACGCTGGCGGCCTTGAGCCAGGAGATCCCGGTGATCGTCGTCAAGGGGAACAAGAACCAGGCCCGGGTGAAGCTGGAACCGTTCTTCTCCAAGGCGAGGCATTTCTACACCGTGGAGAATTACTTCGAGGCAGCCGGTCTCCTGATGAGTCTTCGGGCCGGGGTCTCAGTGGAGTCGCTGCAGCGGCCGCTGAAGAAGTCGCTGGTCGTCTCCTCGCTGGACCCGGCGATGGTTTCGTCGCAGAGCAACGGCTCCGGTCGGTAAACGGACCGGGTTGATTCCTTTGAGCCGGCCCGTCCGATGGGCCGCGGCGGCCCTGCTGCTTCTCTCAGCCGCCGGCTGCGGGTTGACCGGCTACCTGCGGGATCCTTTCGTTGATATTCCGGAGTTTTCCCAGGTCACCGAGGACCTTTACCGGGGCGGGGTTCCCAAAGAGGCCGGCTACGCCCGGCTGAAGGCACTTGGGGTCCGGACGATCATTGACTTCAGGGGGGTCCCGGAACAGGGCCGGCCGCTTCCGGAGGCCGCCCAGGGGTTCCGCCGGGTCTCCATTCCGCTGAGCGTCTATGCTTGGCCGGAGGATGAAAAGGCGCTTAAATTCCTTCAGACGGTTTTGGATCCCGAGGCCCATCCGGTCTTCGTCCACTGCAGCAGCGGGCGGGACCGAACCGGGGCGATGGTCGCCGTCTACCGGGTGATCGTTCAGGAATGGGGGCCGAAGGAGGCGTACCGGGAGGCGCTGGCGCATGGTTTTTGGCCGTACCGGGGAGAGGTGGTGCTCAAGAAGTACATCCACCAGCTCCGGGACAGAAAGGTGCTCTATGACTTCGTCCGCTCCCGCTCAAAATAGCCGCCGGCGCCGGATGGGGCGGGGGCTCGGCATGCTGCTGGCCTTGCTCTGTTTTGCCTCCCCGGCGTACGCGCTTTCGCCGCCGCATCACCTTTACAATGCTTCCCGCCGGCTGGTGGAGATGGTGGGGGCTCCGTTTTATTTCCTTTTCTGTGAAGGGCCCCGCCGGATGAAGGCAGCCTGGCAGGCGGAGGTTTGGGGGCAGGAGAAGCCGGAGAAGCGGGGGAAGTTCCGCTACCGGCTCCAGGCGGTCCCCCGGATGGTCGGGGAGGAGGCCAAGGCGGCCGTGGACGGCGCCACCCACTCGGTGGACTCCGCCGGCCGGGCCGCCAAGGAGTTGATCTCGATCTTTTTGGGGGATTGATGGAGATTCTGACGAAAAAGCTGAATCGGGAAGAGTTGAAGCGGCTGGCCGACGGCCTCTTCGGCGACATGATCAAGGGGGTCGTAGATGTGGAGCGCCGCCTGCTGGCGTTGGACGGGGAGCTGCATTCCGACCTGGAGGCCCTGCTGCTGGCCGACGGCTCCAAGCAGAAGGACCTGTGGGGGATCAACCTGTATCCCGGGGTCGAGGGGGAGGATTTTCTGGAGTTCGACTCGATGATCAATATGCGTCCTTCCCAGGGGAACCGCAGCCGGGGAGTTGAGAGCGAACCGCTCCGGGAGAAGATCCGATCGGTCGTCGCCGCCTGGGTGACGGGGTGATCGCTCCGGATCGGTCGGCGGCCTCGGAGCGTTGGGCTCGGATGCCGTTTCTGGAGCAGATGGCCCAGATCGGCAGCGAGGCGGGCCGAGCCCTGCGCTGGCAGCTCCGGAACCGGCCGGAACAGGCGGGGCGGGCTTTTGAGCGGGCGCTGGAACTGTGGGACTTCACCCTGGAGGCCGGTTCCGATCTGCCCAAGCTGCGGGAGGCGGCCCGGAGCCGGGAGGCCTTCGCGGCGGATTTCATCGGCGGCGGGGGCGAAGCCGTCGCGGCCGCCTGGGAACGGTACTTCCTTCCGTTTGCCTACGCCGTCCGCCGGAAGACCTAGCGGCCCGTTTTTCCCTCTTCGGGTGTATAATGGCTGGGCCGGTGGGGCCAAGGGGGCTTCCTCGGCGGGTGTTTTTCACAAGGAGGCGGTATGGCTTTTCAGGGTGGCGGTGGTGGGTACGGCGGCGGTCAGCGGGAAATGCACAAGGCAACTTGCGCGGAGTGCAAGAAGGAGTGCGAGGTTCCCTTCAAGCCCAGCGGGGATCGCCCGGTGTATTGCAAGGCCTGTTTTTCGAAGCGGAAAAATGAGGGCCGCTAAAGCGCTCTGTTTCTAGATTCGGTTTTTCGAACAAGGAATTGCTTCAAGGGCCTTTCGGCCGGTGCGCCGAAGGGCCTTTGATTTAAACGGTTCGAGGAAAAGGAGCGGGGATGAAATTTCTGACGCCGGCCCGGATGGTGGCGGTCAGCTTCGCGGCGGCCATCGGGTTGGGAACGCTGCTGGTCCGGTTGCCCGGATTTGCTTCGGCAGGGTCTTTGTCCTGGACCGACGCCCTTTTTATGGCCACCTCGGCGATCTGCGTGACCGGATTGACGGTCGTGGACTTAAGCCGGGAAGTGACCCATCAGGGGCAGTGGATCATGCTGGCCCTGATCCAGATCGGCGGGCTGGGGATCATGACCTTTTCGGTCTTTTTCCTGGTGATCGCCCGGCGCCGGCCCAGCCTCCGGGACCAGTTCTCGCTGGGGTACGCGCCGCATCAGCGGGGGGGCATGGTTCGCTGGGCGCGCCTCCTGGGGTTCGTCTTTCTGATGACCCTCTCCTTCGAACTGGTCGGGGCGGTCCTGCTGTCGGGCCAGATGCGGGGGATGGTCCCGGCGGGGGCGGAATGGTTTTACGCCCTGTTTCACGCGGTCTCGGCTTTTTGCAACGCCGGATTCAGTCTTTTTCCGGACAGTTTGTCCCGCTTCGGCCGGAACCTGCCGGTGATGGGGACGATGATGGGCCTGATCTTCTGCGGCGGGATCGGCTTTATGGTGATTGAGGAGATTCGGGCCTGGGGGTTTGCCCGTTGGCGGGGGCGGCCAATCCGGCTGAGTCTCCACAGTCGGGTCTGTTTGAGTTGGAGCTTGGGGCTGGTTGCCGTGGGCGTGGCGGCGGTCTGGGCGTTGGAGCGGAGCAACCTTCTGCTCGGAATGCCCGGTTGGGAGCAGGGGTTGCGGGCCCTGTTCTTGTCAGTGACCTCCCGGACGGCCGGTTTCAACACCCTGCCGACCGGGGATCTGACGAACGCGACGCTGCAGGTGGTGATGCTGTTGATGTTCATCGGCGGCTGTCCCGGTTCCACCGCCGGCGGGATCAAGGTGACCACCTTCGCGGTGATCGGGGCGTTGATCCGGGCGCAGATGAACGGGGCCGAGTCGGCTTCGATGTTCCAGCGGCGGATCCCGCGGGAGACGGTGGCCCGGGCGCTGGCGATCTTCGCGGTCGCCTTCGTTCTGGTCAACGCCGTGGTACTGGGTTTTCAGGTGTTCGAGCAGTCGGGGATCCCGCATCGGCTGGCGAGCGGGAACTTTCTGGATCTGTCGTTCGAGATTTTCTCGGCGCTGGGGACGGTGGGGCTCTCCACGGGAATGACGGCCGGTTTGTCCGATCTCGGGAAGCTTTGGATCACGCTCTTGATGTTCTGCGGCCGGATCGGTCCGCTGACGCTGGCGTTGGCGCTGGTCGAGGCGCGGCGGCGGCGGGCCCATTATGAATACACCGAGGAGGTGATTGACGTTGGCTAAGATGAATCCCAAGGATGTGCGGGCGCTGGTGATCGGCGCGGGCAATTTCGGGGCGACCGCCGCGGTGGAGCTGGCGGCGGCCGGCTGCGAGGTGGTGATCATTGACATGAATCCCGAACGGCTGGAGGAGGTGCGGGACCGGGTGACCCAGGCGGTCGTGGGGGACGGGACCGACCGGGATCTGCTGGAGAAGTTCGCGCGGGGAGTCGACCTGGCGGTGGTTTCGCTTGGGGACCGGATGGACGCCAGTCTCCTGGCGGCCCATATCTTAAAGGAGATGGGGGTTCCCAAGATCGTCGCCAAGGCGGTCAGTCGGGACCATGGGGAGATCCTGCGGGTCCTGGGGGTGCGGGAGGTGGTCTTTCCGGAACGGGAGGCGGCCAAGCGGATGGTCTTCAGTCTCGTTAACCCCAACGCGCTGGACCTGCTGGAGGTGACCGACCAGTTCAATGTGGCTGAGATCGCGGTACCGGAACGCTTCTACCGCAGGTCAGTCCGGGATCTCAACCTCCAGGCCAAGTACGGTTTCTATGTGCTGGGGGTCCGCAACGCGCTGGAAGACAAATTGATTGCTCCCTTGAGTCCCAATTATGTCTTCCGGCCGGATGACATCATGGTTGTTGTCGGGGACCTGTCGGGTTTGGAACGGCTCAAGGACTGAGGGGACCGGATGTTTAAGCCGAAATTATTGACCTGTCTGAAGGACTATTCGATCCGGCAGTTTCAGGCCGACGCCGTTTCCGGCGTCATCGTCGGGATCGTCGCGCTGCCGTTGGCGATCGCCTTCGCGATTGCTTCAGGCGTTCCACCGGACCGGGGTTTGGTGACGGCGGTTGTCGCCGGTTTCCTGATTTCGGCGTTGGGAGGCAGCCGGGTCCAGATCGGCGGCCCGACGGGGGCGTTCGTGGTGCTGGTCTACGGCATCGTTCAGCAGCACGGGATGGACGGGCTGCTGACGGCGACCTTGATGGCCGGGGCGCTCTTGATCCTTTTCGGGCTGGCCGGCTTGGGAAGGGTGATCAAGTTCATTCCGTATCCGGTGACCATCGGGTTCACGGCCGGGATCGCGGTGATCATCGCCTCCTCGCAGATCAAGGACTTTCTGGGGCTTCGGATGGGGGCGGTGCCGGTGCATTTCATAGAGCAGTGGACCCTTTACGGCGACCACATCCGGAGCGTCAATCCGGCGGCGCTGGCGCTGGCGTTGGGAACCATGCTGGTCGTGGTCCTCTGGCAGCGGGTTTCCCGGGTGGTTCCCGGCTCCCTGGTGGCGTTGGCGGGGGGGGCCCTGCTGGCAGGGGCGTTCCATCTCCCGGTTGAGACGATCGGGAGCCGGTTCGGCGAGATCCCTCACCTGTTGCCGGCGCCGGTTTTCCCGGTGTTCAACTTCGGCGCCGTCCGGGAGCTGTTCCCGGCCGCCTTCGCGATCGCGATTTTGGCCGGCATCGAGTCGCTGCTCTCCGCGGTGGTGGCCGACGGGATGATCGGGGGACGGTGACCCTTCCCCTCTTTTAAACCACTTGTAGAGAGAGTCCTGGGTTGTCTTGTGTTAGGTTTTGCTTCCCGTACTGCTTCAAGAACTCTTCCGGTGTCCGGTAGTTCAGAGCGCTGTGCGGCCTGAAGCCATTGTACTCCGCCCTCCAGGTTTCGATGATGTCCTGGGCTTCCTGAAGACTCAGGAAGTAATGCTCGTTTAAGCACTCATCCCGGAACCGGCTGTGGAACGACTCCACGTAGGCGTTCTCCACGGGTTTGCCCGGCCGGATGAAGTCCAGCTTCACCCCACGGCGGTACGCCCATTCGTCCAGCGCCTTGGAGATGAACTCCGGTCCGTTGTCCACCCGGATCGACGCCGGCAGACCCTTGGTCTCCCCCAGTCGGTCCAGAACCCGAACGGCCCGGTAACCCGGCAGGGAGGTATCCGCCTCCACCGTCAGGCACTCCCGGCTGTAGGTATCCACCACCGAGAGCGTCCTGAACTTCCGGCCGCTGGAGAGCACATCCTGGATGAAGTCCATCGCCCACTGCTCGTTGGGCCTCACCGCGGGCGGCAGCGGGTTGCGCGCCACCGCCACGAACTTCCTGCGCCTCCGGATCCTTAAGGACAACCCCTCGGCCCGATACAAACGCTCCGTCCGCTTGTGGTTCACCACAACCCCCTCCCGCCGGAGCAGGACGTAAAGCCGGATGTGCCCGTACCGGCGGTGCTTCTCGGCCAGCTCCTTCAGGCGCTTGCGAAGGCGGTCATTCAGGGCGCTGGACCGGGGCGCGTAGTGCATCACCGTCCGGGAGACGCTCACCAACCCGCAGGCCCGCCGCTGGGAGAGCTCGTGACGCTGGATCATGAACAGCGCCGCGCTCTTCCTGGCTTTGGGCCTTAGAAGTTTTTTGAGAGCACATCCTTCAGCGCCCGGTTATCCAGCGACAGGTCCGCCACCATCTGCTTCAAGCGCCGGTTCTCCTCCTCCAGCGCCTTGAGCTTCTTCAGATCCGACACCTCCATCCCGGAGTACTTGGCCTTCCACTTGTAAAACGTGGGCTCCGAGATGCCGTATTGCCGGCACAACTCGCCCGTCTTGGTTCCTGCCGCCGACGCCTTCAACACCCCGACGATCTGCTGCTCGGTGAATCGCTTGCGCATGGTTGGGTCTCCTTCTCTTGGGTTTTAACCCCGGGAGACTCTACATGCAAGTGGCTTTAATTATTGGGGT
>PCVW01000062.1:13293-21692 GCA_002787095.1 Candidatus Omnitrophica bacterium CG11_big_fil_rev_8_21_14_0_20_64_10
ACTCTACATGCAAGTGGCTTTAATTATTGGGGTGGGGTCACCAGGGGATCCGGCTCCTTTTGTCCGGGCTGCATGCCCAGCCGTTGGCGGCGCTTCAGAACGCCGGCCTGTTGGATGAAATCGGAGAGGAGAATATTTGCTCGAATCTGGATCAGGCATTGGAGCGGGCCGAGCGGATCCTGCCGCCGGTCGCGGGGTGATTCGAACAAAAGGGAGAGCGCGGCGTGCATCGCTTGATTCCGATTGAGAAGGAAGCGGACATTCCGGCCCGGCTTCGGGGAACTCCGATCGGGGAGCTGTTGGCCTATCACAACCTCGGCAAGCCGCAGGAGGAGATGCAGGCCGCCCGCCTCCTGATCGGGATGTGCATGGACAACCGGAAGAAGCTGAACATCCCGGAAAATTTTGCCTACATCCTGCGGGCCGGCGGAGCGAACCTGCGCGCCAGCGAGTTCAAGGTTTCCTACGCGATCGCGGTCGGGGAGGTGCAGGCCATCGCCCTGATCGGGCACACCCAGTGCGGGATGGTGAACCTCGTCTCCCGCAAGGAGCGATTCGTGGAGGGGCTGGTCAAGCGGGCCGGGTGGGATCCGAAGGCAGCCGAGGAGCATTTTTTCCACTACGCGCCGATGTTCGAGATCGGCAGCGAGGTGGACTTCGTGCTCAGCGAAACCAAGCGGCTGGCGCGGCGCTACCCCAAGATCCTCGCAGCCCCTCTGATCTACAAGGTTGAGGACAACCGCCTCTATGCCATAATGGAAAAATCATGACTCTCCCAGAGCGTTCGGATACTGTTTATGAAATCGATTCGGGCCGCGTCGTCTGCAGGATCATCGGCGACGAGGCGGTTATTCTGGAGACCGGAACCGGGTGCTGCTACAGTTTCAACCGGTCCGGAACGGAGATCTGGACGATCCTCAGCGTAGGGGGGAGTTTGAAGGACGCGGTTTCAGCTTTACGGGCTGCGTATGGAACTCCGGCCGAAGTTCTCCTGAAAGATGCGGCCCAGTTTGCCGCTTCTTTGGAAACGGAGGGTTTGCTGAGGAGGACCGATCGCGCCAAGGGGAGGGCCGTTCCCAAGCGGTCGTCTCAAAAAAAGTCCTACGAGCCTCCGGCTTTTGAGAAATACCTTGAAATCCGAAGAGGCCGATCGGTCGCCTAGCGAATTCGTCTCCACTGTTTTGGCCGCATTCGACATCATTCTGCTGAACTACAAGGCGCCCGATAAGCTCCTGCGCTGCGTGGCTTCCATCCGAAAGCATACCCGGGAGCGTTACCGCGTCACCGTCGTGGACAATGAAAACAGTGAGACCTCCCGGAGGACGCTTTCCTCCTTGAAGGATGTGCAGACGCTCTTCCCTGAGAAAAATCTCGGCGTCAGCGGCGGCACCAATGCCGCGTTGCGAAAGACCGACGGCGAGTTCGTCGTTTTTCTGGATGATGACGCGGTCGTGTCCGCCGACTGGCTGCGCCGGCTGCATCGGGCGATTCAGGACAGACCGGACGCGGCCATCGCGGGCTGCAAGGTCCGGTTTCCCGACCGGCGGATCATGTCAGCCGAATACCTGCCTGACGCGCTCAAACCGATCGGCTACGGAGAGATGGATCGGGGCCAGCGGAATTACGCGCGGGATTGCGATGCCGTCCTCCGAACCTGCCTGCTGATGCGGCGCCGGCTCTGGCGAGAGATTGGTGACTTCGATGAGCGTTTTTTCCCCGCGCAGTATGAGACCATTGACTACTGCCTGAGGGCTCGGTTGGCCGGCTGGAAGATTTTGTATGTTGGGAGCGTCTGCGTCGAGCACGATCACCTTTTCCGGGGCGCGGATTTCTTTGATCGGATGGAGAAGCTTTTCCTCGAGAAGTGGGGAGATCGTTTCGCCGACTTCCCGCTTCGGGACAGTCATCCGGCGGATTGCCGACTAACCGAGGGATTCCGGCATTTTCGGGAAGGCCGCTTCGCGGAAGCGGCGGTTTCCTTTGAAGCGGCGGAGGCGTTGGATCCCCGTTTTAGGCAGCCGTTTGAGAAGGGAGAGGCCCTTTTTCGCTGCGGCAGATACCCGGAGGCGATTCGCTCCTTCCGGCGGGCTCTCGCAGACGCGCCTTCCGACATCGTTTCCAGGCACCGGCTGGCCGTTTTGTATGAACGGACCGGCTGCTGGCGCTTAATGCGAAAAGAGGCGGACCGGGTTCTGGCCTATCTGCAGGCCAACCAAAACCGGTCGCTCCGCAGGCGTGGAGCGGGCGGCGGTTCCGCCGGCCGGATCGAGATTGACCTCTCGAGAAGATCCGTGGCGTACCATTTGCCGTGAATCCGCCCCAGATTTTTTCGGATGGCGTTCTGCGCATCGAGGTTGCCAGCCGCAGCCGGATGATGCGTTCTTTGTTGGAGCGCTTCCTTGATTTTCGGCCGGCGGGGAAGGGAGCGGGGACGGTCCGAACCCGTTTTTCCCTTGAGGAGGCCGATCCGGCTCCAAGGCGCCGGGGCCGATCGAGTATCCATCGGTCAAGCGTCCGGTGGTCCGGGCAGCGGGAGATTCGCTCCGGTTGTTTTGGATCGTGTGCCGCTCGCGCCGAGGTGGATCTGGCCGGTGGTTCGGTGCGCGGAACCTGGTCGGGGTACAGTCCCCGCGTCAAGGAGCGCCTGCTGCAGCACCTGTTCACGCTGCCGCTGCAGAGGATGCTTTGCGCGCGGGGCTGGTATTTCCTGCACGCCGCGCTGACCGAGGATCGGGGCCGGCGCGTCCTGATCTGCGGTCCGGCCGGAGCCGGGAAGAGTACGATGACGGTGGTTCTGGCGAAGCATGGTTTCAACCCGCTGTCGGATGACGATTGTTTTATCCGGCGGACCAGGGCCGGTGTCCGTGTCCGGCCTTTTCCGACCAAGGTCGGGGTCGGGGAACCTCTGTTTCGACGCTATTCGGAGCTTCGCCGGGACGCGGTGAAGCGATTCCGTTACTATGGAAAACGGCGGGTGTCCCTCGACGCGTTGGGCCGTAGGCCTAGTCCGGTTGAGAGAGCCTGCGCGGCGATTCTCTTTCCGGCCTATCGGCCCCGCTCTGCGCCCGCTCTGCGCCGTCTCCCGCGCTCCGAGGCGCTCCGGCGCCTGCTGAAAGCCACATTGATCCGGCTCTATCCTGAGACGGAACACGACCTGCTGTGCGCTTTTTTCGAGTTCACTTCCAGGACGCCGGCCTTTGAGTTGAGTTTTCATGACGGCTGCTGGGAGGATTTGCCGGCGATGGTCCGGTCCCTGTGGGCGATCCGATGAGCGCGCCCATGCTTTATTTTGCTTGCCCGGATGTCTCAGAGCCCGCCGGCGGGGTCAAGGTGATCTACCGTCATGTGGAGATTCTTCGCCGGAACGGTTTCCGCGCCTCCGTGCTCCATCGGAGGCGGGGTTTCCGCTGCGGCTGGTTTGAGAGCGCGGCTCCGGCGGCGTCCGCCGAGACGGTCCGAGTCCGGCCGGAAGATATCCTCGTTTTCCCTGAGACCTGCGTCGGGGATTCTTCCTGGGAAAAAGTTGGAGCCCCGTCGGTGATCTTCAATCAGAACGCGTACCGGACATTTGACCGGTCGGCTCTGGGGGTTCGGGACGATCAGAGTTTGTACCGCCGGGTCCGAGCGGCCGTCGTGGTTTCCGAGGACAGCCGTCGGTATCTCCGGCATGCCTTTCCGAAGCTCTCCGTCCACCGCGTCCGGGTCGGGATCGACGCTTCGGTGTTCGGCTGCTCCGGCCGAAAGAAGCGGCAGATCGCCTTCATGCCGAGGAAGCTGCTGGAGGACGCCGTTCAGGTGCTCAAAATCCTGGAGGCGCGGGGCGCTCTGAAGGGAGTCCGCGTGGTGCCGATCCAGCATCAAGATGAGCGGGAGGTTGCCCGGATCCTCCGCGAGTCGCTCATCTTCCTGAGCTTCAGCGTTCAGGAAGGATGTCCGCTTCCGCCGCTGGAGGCCATGGCATGCGGCTGTTTCGTGATCGGTTATCCGGGCCGGGGGGGCAGGGAATACTTCAGACCGGCTTTCTGCCGGACCATCGCGGACGGGGATGTCCTTGGTTTTTCCCAGGCTGTGGAAGAAGTCCTGAAATCATCCGGGACCGGACGGGCGGCGGTATCCAGATTCGCGCGCGATGCTTCCCGCTATGCGCTGAGCCGGTACTCGCTGCGGGCCGAGGAAAGCAGCGTGATCAGGGTCTGGAAACGGATTGCAGGAGATGCAGCCGCCTGAGGACGTCCATCTCAAGCAGTTTCCTTTCCCGGATGCCGAAGCGTCGCCGCAGATAAGCCCTGCCGATGCGCTGGATCCAGAGCGCGGCCGTTCTCGTTTCGCGGGCCGTTTTCGGAGCGGTTCCGCGTTCGAGGAGGACGGTGTGGCGGCGCATTTTTCTCGCTGCCGCCGTGTTCGCCGCGTCCTCGTGGAAAGACAGTTTCCTCTCGAGCCAGAATAGGTTCTGGGTCGCCCGAAAGGGAATCCGAGATCCGGTGAGCCGAGTGATTGCGGACCGCATCGCGTCGAGGACGACCGTCCGCTCCAGTCGGGGATGGCGGAAAGACCAGTTGCGGCCGGACAGGCGTCTTTGGACCAGCACATTGGGGAGGTTCGCGATCCGCGTCCGGAAGATCGCCCGGCTCCAAAGCTCGTAATCTTCCCCGCAGCGCAGCGATCCCGCGTAGCCCCTCAGTCCTTCCATCAGGGGGCGCCTGATCACCGTGGAGGAGTGGCTGAGGCACCAGCCGCCCAGGAGGGTTTTCCATCCGTTGATGATCGGTTCGGTCGGGAACCGGTTCGCGCCGAGGAGGGACCCTTTGCCGTCAATCACTTCCTCCGCGGATCCCACGATACCGATATTTGGATGCCGGCGCAGGTATTCAACTTGAACGGCGAGACGGTTGGGTTGGCTGACATCGTCCGAATCCATGATCGCGATGTGTTGCCCTCGCGCCCGCCGCAGTCCGAGGTTTCGGGCGGCGGCGGGATAAAGCCGGCGGGGCGCCTGAAACAGCCGGACCCGCTCATCTCGGAAATGCCGGACGATTTCCGGCGTGCTATCCGATGATCCGCCGTCAACGATGATCAGTTCCCAGTCCGTCCGGCTCTGGTTCAGGATGCTTTCGACCGCTGCGCGGATGTGCCGTCCGCTGTCCCGGGCGGCCATCAGGATGCTGACCGTCGGAGTTTTCATCGAGGGACCCAGGTGGGAAGAATCCGCTTGAGGCCGCTGTAGGTCTTGGGATGGTTGATCCTCAGGCGGCTTTTCATCAGCAGGTAGGCGGCGCTGAACGGACCCTCCCGCCGCCGCGCCCGCACCCACTCCCTGGCAAGGAACAGCCGGGCCATGTCGTCCCAGGCAATTTTGTCACAGCGCTTGGCGAATGGCGCCGACATGGGATTTCGTCGGAGGTATTCCATCTCTTCCTTCGGGATCGGCGCCCGGACGATTTTATCCGCCAGCATGAGCAAGATCCCGATCTCGCCTTCTTTTCGGCTGGCGCGCGCCAGGTCATGGAAAATCGCCCAGGAAAACGCTCCTTCGGACCGCA
Organism: Candidatus Omnitrophica bacterium CG11_big_fil_rev_8_21_14_0_20_64_10; assembly: GCA_002787095.1. Taxonomy (GTDB): domain Bacteria; phylum Omnitrophota; class Gorgyraeia; order 1-14-0-20-64-10; family 1-14-0-20-64-10; genus 1-14-0-20-64-10. The sequence continues at coordinate 18,834 of PCVW01000062.1, forward strand.
TGAGGATCCACCGCAGTTCATGGAAGAAGAACAAGATCCGGCAGAGGAGGTCCTCTTGCCATGCCTCGTCTCCGAACCAGAGGAGGTCGCAGCAGTGGCTCCAGTCGGCTTCGAAATTGGCGCAGGCAAGCAGCAGAGAAGCTTCTGGTCCGGGAACCTGGAATGAGACGCCGTTCCGCTGAACCGTTCGGCTTGTTTTGAGGAGATGAGAGGAAAGTTCCGCCGGCATCTGGAAGCCGCACCTCCAGTGGAGTTCGATTGGGACGTCGTTCTTGAGGTACGTGTCGTGATGAGAGGGCTTCTTGCTGCCGTCTCGCCGACAGCCGGCTTCCTCGAGCCGGGTTTCCGCCGTCCCGAGGTCTTCCGGGACGACCAAGATGTCAATATCGGCCATGGGGCGGATTCCGATTTCCTGGTCGTAGACCGTCAGCAGGAGCGAGGTTCCCTTGAGGAAAAGGAGTGTTTCGCCCGTTTCGTGAAAGCGGCGGGCCAGTTCTGCCGCGATTTCGAGAATCCGGGTGTTTCTTTGGTGGTTCCAGAGGAGTGCTGCGTCCAGCTGATGCCTGGTTTCGCGAGAGAAGGGAAAAGCCAGGCTGAGCTCTCTGAGGCGAAGGTAGACGGGCAGGAACGCCTTGATCCATTCGTAGGGCATGTCCGGCCATCGGATTTCTCCGCGCTGTTCGAGGATCGGCGCGATCCGCTCCCCGAAATCTTTCTCCGGAAGCCTCCGGACGCATTCCAGAAGGAACCGCTTGTCTCGATTGGTCATGGGCGGGTTCGGGTCAATATGAGTCTTATCTTACAGTAGAATCGCTGCCTCAGCCGGCTCATTTTGTTCTACAATAAAGATGAGGGTTCCGTCTCGGAACCCTCCCTTTTACCCATGACGCATCTGGAAAAGATAGAAAGCCAGTCCATCTATATCCTCCGGGAGGCCTACAGCCAGTTCAAGAACCTGGCGATGCTCTGGTCAATCGGCAAGGACAGCACCGTGCTGCTCTGGCTGGCCCGCAAGGCGTTCCTCGGGCATGTGCCGTTCCCGCTGGTCCACATCGACACCAGTTTCAAAATCCCGGAGATGATCGAATACCGGGACAAGCTGGCCCGAGAGTGGAAGCTCAACATGGTGGTCGGCCGCAACGACCAGGCGCTGCGGGAGAAGCGGACCTTCCCGGATGGGAAACTGAGCCGGATCGACTGCTGCAAGACCCTCAAGACCGAGGCGCTGCGCCACACCCTGGACGGCTCTTGGCCCCGGGTCCGGATGGACCACGCCTCCGGGAAATACCTGCCGGACACCAATGCTGAGCCGTACACCGGGGTGATCGTCGGGGTGCGGGCCGATGAGGAGGGGAGCCGCTCCAAGGAGCGGTACTTCTCCCCGCGGGACAAGAACAGCGACTGGGATGTCGGGGACCAGCCGCCGGAACTCTGGAACCAGTTCAAGACCGACTTCGCCCCCGGCACCCACATCCGGGTCCATCCGCTGCTGGACTGGACCGAGCTGAACATCTGGGAGTACATCGAGCGGGAGAAGATCCCGGTGGTCTCCCTCTACTTCGATCAGGGGAAAGGGCAGCGCTACCGGTCGCTCGGCTGCTATCCCTGCACCTTTCCGATTCGCTCCACCGCCAAGAATGTTCCGGAGATCATCCGGGAGCTCAAGAGCGGTCAGCTCAAGGATGTCGCCGAGCGGTCGGGCCGGGCCCAGGACGCCGAGGACGGCGGCGGGTTGGAGACGCTGCGGTTGGAAGGGTACATGTGATGGACATCGTGATCGTCGGCCATGTGGACCACGGCAAGAGCACGGTGATCGGGCGGCTCCTGGCGGACACCGGCTCCCTCCCGAAAGGGAAGCTGGAGCAGGTCCGTTCCGCCTGCCGGCGCAACGCCAAGCCGTTCGAGTACGCCTTCCTGTTGGACGCCCTGCGGGAGGAGCAGGCGCAGGGGATCACGATTGATTCGGCCCGGATCTTTTTCAAGAGCAAAAAACGGGATTACCTGATCATCGACGCGCCGGGCCACATCGAGTTCCTCAAGAACATGGTCTCCGGGGCGGCCCGCGCGGAGGAGACCCTGCTGGTGATCGACGCCAAGGAGGGGATCCAGGAGAACTCCAAGCGGCACGGCTACCTGCTCTCCATGCTGGGGGTCCGCCAGGCGGCGGTCTGCGTCAACAAGATGGATTTGGTCGGCTACGACCAGAAGGTCTTCGAGAAGATCGAGAAGGCGTACCGGAAGTTCCTCAAGGGGATCGGGCTGACGGCCGAGATGTTCATCCCCCTGGCGGCGCGAGAAGGGGAGAACATCGTTCAGCGGAGCGCCCGGATGCCCTGGTTCACCGGCCCCTCGGCGCTGGAGGTGCTGGACAGTTTTGCCGAGACCGGCGGTCCGGACCAGGGGCCGCTCCGGATGCCGGTGCAGGGGGTCTACAAGTTCACTGAATCGGGGGATGACCGGCGGATTGTGGCCGGACGGGTGGAGTCGGGCCGGCTGGCGGTCGGGGACCCGGTGGTCTTCCTCCCTTCCCGGAAGCGGTCGGTGGTTCGTTCGATCGAGGTGTTCAGCGCTCCGGCGCGGCAGGAGGTGTCGGCCGGTTTTTCAACCGGCGTCACCCTGGCCGAGCAGATCTATGTGCGCCGCGGGGAGGTGATGTGCCGGGTAGGGGAGACTCTGCCGGCGGTCAGCACCCTGGCCGGGGTGGAGCTGTTCTGGATGGGACGGCGGCCGATGTCGCCGGACCGGGGCTACAGTTTGAAGATCGGGACCGCCCGTTTTCCGGTGCGGCTCAAAAAGATCGAGCGGGTGATCGACGCCTCCAGTCTGGATCGGATGGAGAAGGCCGAGGTGGGGCGGCAC
>PCVW01000034.1:0-862 GCA_002787095.1 Candidatus Omnitrophica bacterium CG11_big_fil_rev_8_21_14_0_20_64_10
CGCCAGGAGGGCGTTGGGACCAGCCTTGACCCGGCCGTCAATCATTCGAGTCAGATGAACGCCGAGAAAAGGGAAGGCGGGGTTCGGCACCGGGTAGATCAGTCCCCGGACCCAGGGGCGCCGTTCGGGGATCAGTTCAAAATATTCCCCCCGGAAGGGGATGATCCGGGCCGGCGGCGGGACGCCGTTCATCCTGGCCAGCCGATCGGCCTGCAGTCCGCCGCAGGTGATCAGGTGACGGGTCCGCCGGCTTTCCCGGGCGGTCTCGAGCCGCAACCCATTGATTTCCAGCCGGATTCGGACGATTTCGGATCCGGTTTGGATTTGTCCGCCGGCGGCGGTGATCCGGCGAGCCAGGGCGGCCGCCACCCGGCTGAAGTCCAGAATGGCGGTGGTGGGGACCCGCAGCGCCGCCAGGCCCGCGGCATGGGGCTCCAGCTCCCGCAGGCGGGCGGGGGTCAGTCGCTCCAGGCCGGGGACCCCGTTGGCGGTCCCTCGGCGCTCCAGCTCCTGCAGCTGGGGGATCTCCTCCGGGGCCGTTGCCACGATCACTTTTCCGCAGCTCTGATACGGAATCTTCTCGGCGTCGCAGAAGGTCCGGAGCGCTCGGTTGCCTTCGACGGTCAGCCGAGCCTTGAGGGAGCCGGGCGGGTAATAGATCCCAGAATGGAGGACGCCGCTGTTGTGGCCGGTCTGGTGGGAGGCCAGTTCGGACTCCTTTTCGATCAATAGGAGGGAGAGCCCGGGGTGGGCCTGCAGGAGGGCGTCGGCGGTTGCCAACCCAACGATCCCCCCTCCGACCACCGTGATTTCGGCATCCGGTTTCATCGTGGGGACAGAATAGCACAAGAAGGCCACCGAC
>PCVW01000034.1:870-13142 GCA_002787095.1 Candidatus Omnitrophica bacterium CG11_big_fil_rev_8_21_14_0_20_64_10
CCACCTGATTTTATAGGGAGTTCCGGCCCCTTTCCTAGTTGACGGTCCTCCTCAAGTATGGTAATTTTTATCTGTTCCCAATACACACCCATTCAGGTTTCCAAGGAGATTTTTTGACCAAGCTCACGGAGAAACAGCGGAAGGTCCTGGAGTTCCTCCGGATCTTCATTGCTGAGAAAAAAACGCCCCCCTTGATTCGGGAAGTGCAGGAGGGGTGCCGGATCAGCTCCTACAAATCGGCTGTGGATCGGCTCAACGCTCTGGAGCGGAAGGGGTTCATCCGCCGTTTTCCCAACAAGCACCGTGGGATCCAACTGCTTCGCTCCAACGGGGAGCGGCCGCGGCAGACCCGCCTGGAGGAGGTCCTGAGCCATGTCGACGGCTGAAGCGGCGCTGGGGGCGGAATCGGCTCCGGTGGAACTTCGGATCGAGTCCACCTCCGGGAAGCTGCGCTTCAATTTCCGGGAGCTTTGGGCCTACCGGGAGCTGCTCGGTTTTCTGGTCTGGCGGGACATTCAGGTCCGCTACAAGCAGACCGCGCTGGGGGTTTTCTGGGCGGTTCTGCAGCCGGTTCTCGCGATGCTGGTTTTCACGGTTTTCTTCGGGCGGTTGGCGCAGATGCCGTCCGACGGCATCCCGTATCCGGTCTTCAGCTACACCGGCCTGCTCCCGTGGCAGCTGTTCATCTACGCGGTCACCCAGTCGGGCAACAGCCTGGTCGCCAACCAGCAGCTGGTCAAAAAGGTGTACTTTCCGCGTTTGCTGATCCCGGCCTCGGCGGTCCTCGCGGGGCTGGTGGATTTCTTCATCGCCTTCGTGATCCTGCTGGGCTTGATGGGGTTCTACGGCATCGTTCCCACCCGGGCCGTGGTGACCCTGCCGCTGTTTCTGGCGCTGGCGGTTGGGACCGCGCTGGCGGTCGGCTTCTGGCTGTCGGCGCTGAATGTCCGCTACCGGGATGTGCGCTACACGATCCCCTTCCTGACGCAGTTTTGGCTCTTCGTGACCCCGATTGCTTACCCCAGCACCCTGGTTCCGGAGAAGTGGCGCCTCCTGTATGGGCTCAATCCGATGGCGGGGGTCGTGGAGGGATTCCGGTGGGCCCTCCTGGGAAAGCAGGGACCGCCCGACCCGCTGATCTTCGTTTCCGCCGCGGTCGTGGCGGTGATCGGCGTCGGGGGGCTGATCTATTTCCGGAAGATGGAACGGACCTTCGCCGATGAGGTGTGACGCCGATGTCCGCTGATTGGAGGATTCGGACCGAGGGGCTCGGCAAGCGATACCGCATCGGCCGCCCCGAACCGTACCGGAATTTCCGGGACGCCCTGGTGGAGTTGGCGGCCGCCCCGCTGCGCCGCCTGCGGGGGAAACGGCCCGAGCCTAACTGGATCTGGGCGCTGAAGGGAGTTTCTCTCGAGGTCCCGGCCGGGCAGGTCCTGGGGGTGATTGGCCGCAATGGAGCGGGGAAAACGACTTTGCTCAAGATCCTCTCCCGGATCACCGAGCCGACCGAAGGGGTCGCCCGGGTGAGGGGCCGGTTGGGCTCCCTGCTGGAGGTGGGGACCGGGTTTCATCCTGAGTTGACCGGGCGGGAGAACATCTTCCTGAACGGGGCGATCCTCGGGATGCGGCGTTCGGAGATCCGAAAGAAGTTTGACCCGATCGTCGCCTTCTCCGGCGTGGAGCCGTTCATCGACACGCCGGTGAAGCGGTACTCGAGCGGGATGTTTGTCCGGCTCGCCTTCGCGGTCGCGGCGCACCTGGAGCCGGAGATTCTGCTGGTGGATGAGGTGCTCGCGGTCGGGGACGCGGCCTTCCAGAAGAAGTGCCTGGGGAAGATGGAGCAGGTGGCCCGCTCCGGGCGGACGGTGCTCTTCGTGAGCCACAACCTGGGGGCGGTCGAGCATCTGTGCGATCGGGTCGCCTGGATGGATGGGGGCCGGCTGCGGGGGCTGGGGGATCCGACCGAGATGATCGGCCGGTATCTGGAGGCGGTCACCGACGGTTCCCTGGAAAGCCGGGGGACCGGACCGTTTCAGGTGGAGCGGGTTCTGCTGCAGAACGAGGCGGGGGAAACGACCACCACCTTCCGGCCCGGAGAGGGCTTGACCCTTTGGATCGATTACCGGGTGGAGGGAAGTCATCCGGCCCCGTACCTCTGGTTGTCGATCGGCGGCCGGGGCGGGGAGATCTTTTCGGCGAACATGGCGTTGGACGGGAACCGTCCCGAGGTGTTGACCGGCTCGGGCCGGATCGGCTGCCGTTTTCCGGAGGTGCCGCTCCTGCCCCAGTCGTATCACATCACCCTTTGTGTCCGGGAGGCGGACGGCCGCCGGGCGCTGTTCGAGCCGCAGGAGGTGGCCGCCTTCCATGTGATCGGGGCCCTGCGGGATTACGGGTTGAAGGACGAGAAGGCGGATGTGCGGGCGGCCGGATCGGTTCCGCTGCTGCTGCCGTACGAGTGGATCCTGCCGAACGGCCGGCGGGCGCCGGTCCGGCTGGGCAGCGGCGGCCGGCCGATCTCCACGGAGGCGGGCCGATGAACCGGCTTCCGCTGCGCGCTTTTGTTCAGGCCCGCATGAGTTCCCGGCGCTTCCCGGGAAAGGTGCTGGCCCCCTTCCGGGGCCGGCCGCTGCTGAGCCATCTGCTGGAGCGGCTGCACACCGTTCTGCCGAAAGAGGCGGTGGTGCTGGCGACCAGCCGGGAAGGATCGGACGATCCGCTGGCCCGTTTCGCGGCCGAGGCGGGGGTTCCCCTCTTCCGGGGAGAGCTGTCGGGGGTGGCCCGGCGCCTGCGGGAGGCGCTCGCCGTCTATCCCTGCGACCGTTTCTTCCGGGTCTGCGCCGACAGCCCCTGGGTGGATCCGAACCTGGCGCGGGCGATGTGGGAAGGGGAGCCGGCCGACCTGGTGACCAATGTTTTCCCCCGCACCTTTCCGCGGGGCCGGAGTTTGGAGCTTCTGAGGAGCGATATCTTCTTGGCGCAGGACCTCTCCGCCTGGGATTCGGAAGCGCTGGAGCATGTGACCCAATTCTATTACCGTCATCCGGAGCGGTTCCGGATCCGGAACATCGTCTCTCCCTGGGGGGACCAGTCGGCCCTCCGCCTGGTCGTGGACAGGCCGGAGGATCTGGTCCGCCTGGAAGGGATGTCGGAACCGGAGCGTTATCCGTTGCCGGAGCGGTCGGCCGGCCGGAGCCGGCGATGAGCTTGCCGACCGCGGTTCATCGGGAAACCAGGCTGCGGGGGGCGGCGGTGATCGGGCTGGGGGTCGGAGAACAGCATGCTCGGGCCTATTGCGACGCCCCCGGCTGGCGGCTCAAATGGCTCGTGGATCTGGACCCGGAACGGGCCCGACAGGTGCAGCTCCGGCTGGGGAACGGAGCGGTGGCGGACGGTCCGGAGATTCTTTGGGCCGATCCGGAGGTGCAGGTGGTCTCGATCGCCTCCCGGGACGCCGATCATGCCGACCAGGTGCTGGCTGGCTTGAGGGGAGGGAAGCATCTTTTTGTGGAGAAACCCCTCTGCCGGACCCTGGAGGAGCTGGAGCGGATCGAGCGGGCTTGGGAAGCAGCCGGCCGGCCGGTCCTGATGTCGAACCTGGTGCTGCGGGCCGCCCCCCTGTACCGCTGGGCGGCCGATGCGGTGGCGGACGGCCGGCTCGGGAAGATCTATGCCTTTGACGGCGATTACCTGTACGGGCGGCTGGAGAAGATCACGGAAGGTTGGCGGGGCCGGGAGGCGGATTATTCGGTGATGGCCGGCGGCGGGGTGCACCTCGTCGATTGGATGTTGTCGGTTTTCGGAGAGGCGCCGGTTTCGGTCGCCGCTTTCGGCAACCGCATCTCCACTGAAGGGACCTCCTTTCGCCACAACGATTACGCCGCGGCCCTGTACCGGTTTCCTTCGGGGGCGGTAGGACGGATCACCGCCAATTTCGGGTCGGTCCAGCCCCATCAGCATGCGGTCCGAATTTACGGGACCCGGGGGACGCTGATCTCCGATGATCGGGGGGTCCGGTTGTTTGACAGCCGGGACCCGGAACGGCCCCCGCAGCGGATCGAGGCGGCCCCTTTGCCGGCCGGGAAGGGAGCGCTGATCCCCGCCTTCCTGGAGCAGGCGGAGCGGCCTGCTTCGGCGGCGGCTCAGGCGCTTCGGGAATTTCAATTGATTCGGGTCTGTGTTGCCGCCGACCGGGCCCTGGCGAGCGGGCGGATGGAGGCGTTGTCCAAATGAGTGACGCGGTCCCTGTACCGGTTTCAGAAGCGGCCCGTTCGATCCCGTTCGGACGTCCCTGGATCACCGATGCCGAGCGGGAAGCGGTGGCGGCGGTTCTGGACGGTCCGGTCCTGACCCACGGCCCGGTCGGGGCCGCTTTCGGAGAGGCCTTCGCCGCTTTTCTCGGGGAAGGGGCGATCGGGATCCCGGTCAGCTCCTGCATGGCCGCGCTCCACCTGTCGGTCTGGGCGCTCGGCTGGGGGCCGGAGGATGAGGTGATCGTGCCGGCGCAAACCCATGTGGCGACCGTCCACGCGGTCGCCTTCACCGGGGCCCGTCCGATCTTCGTGGATTGTGATCCGGCCACCGGGAATCTGACCGCCGAACGGATCGAAGCGGCCTGGACTCCCAAGACCCGGGGGATCGTGCTGGTCCATTTCGTCGGGATCCCCTGCGCGATGCCGGCGATCCGGGCGCTGGCGGACCGCAAGGGCGTCCCGATCGTGGAGGACTGCGCGCTGGCGATCGGTTCCCGCGTCGGCGGCCGGTCGGTCGGCCTCTGGGGAGAAGCCGGCTGCTATTCCTTTTATCCGGTCAAGCAGATCACGACCGGCGAAGGGGGGATGTGGGTGACCCGGGACCCCGCGCTGGCTCAAGTTGTTCGGAAGCTGCATGCCTTCGGAGTGGACCGCAGCCACGGAGAGCGGACCTTGCCGGGGATGTACGATGTCATCGGTCTGGGGCTCAACTACCGGATGAGCGAGCTGTCGGCGGCTTTGGGCCTGACGCAGATCCGAAGATATCCGGAGATGCAGGCCCGCCGGCAGGAGAACTTCGATCGCCTGAAGCGGGGGTTGGCCGGCTGCGCCGGCGCGCGGCTGCTGGACCGGACCGCCCCCGATCAGGTCAACAGCCATTACTGCGCGGTGGTCGTCTTGGAGAATGCCAGCCGGGCGCAGCGGGACCAGATGGTCATGCGGCTCAAAGCCCGGGGGATCGGCACCAGCATCTATTACCCGCGGCCGGTGCCGCTGACCCGATATTACCGGGAACGGTTCGGGGCCCCGGCGTCGGATTTTCCGAACGCGGTCCGGATCAGCGACGGTTCGATCGCGCTGCCGGTGGGACCGCACATTTCACCCGGCGACATCGAATGGATGGCGCGGGTCTTTCGTGAACTTTACAAAGAGGTGACCGGATGACAAGGGAGTCGGTAAGCGGGAAGCGGATTGCTCTGATCGGCGGCGGCGGTTTCATCGGCCACAACCTGGCCCTGGAGCTGGTCCGGCAGGGGGCGCGGGTGGAGATTGTGGACAGTCTGCAGGTCAACAACCTGCTCTGGTTCGCTTCCGGGTTCGCTCCCTCCCCGGACCGGACCCTCTATCTGCAGATCCTGCATGAACGGCTGTCGCTGCTTCATCAGGCGGGGATCCCGCTCCATCCGATGGATGCCCGGGACTACCACGCCCTCTCCCGGGCGCTGGGGGAGATCCAGCCGGAAGTGGTGATCCACCTGGCGGCGGTCTCGCACGCCGGCCGCTCCAACAAGGACCCCTACAGCACCTTCGACCACAGCCTGCGGACGCTGGAGAACGCCCTCGACTTCTCCCGCGGGGCCGGGGTGCGGCAGTTCATCTTCTTCTCCTCCAGCATGGTGTACGGCAATTTCCAGGCCGAGGAGGTGGAGGAGACCCATCCGCTGGAGCCGATCGGGATCTACGGGGCGCTCAAGGTGGCGGGGGAGAAGCTCGTGATCGCCTACAACCAGGTCTTTGACCTGCCGTATACGATCGTCCGTCCCTCAGCCCTGTACGGGCCCCGCTGTGTCAGCCGCCGGGTCACCCAGATCTTCATCGAGAATGCGCTGGGCGGCGCGCCCCTCCGGGTGGAGGGAGACGGCCGGGAGAAACTGGACTTCACCTACATCGATGACCTGGTCGCCGGGGTCTCCCAGGCGATCGGGCACCCGAAGGGGATCAATCAAATATTCAACCTGACAAGGGGGGAGGGGCGCTCGATCCAATCCCTGGCCGAGATCCTGAAGGGACACTTCCCGGGACTGCGGGTGGAATCCACCGATCGGGACCGGCTGATGCCGGTGCGGGGGACCCTGAGCATTCGGAAGGCAAAGGAGCGGATCGGGTTCGATCCGCAGGTTTCTTTGGAAGAGGGATGTCGCCGTTACGTCCAATGGTACCAGCAACTCCAAGAGCCAACACAGACGCCGGCCAGAATCTGAGAGGGCTCGGCATCCGGGCGGACCGCTGGTTGGCCGAGGTCATCGGCCGGCCGGCTTTTCGTCTGACCGTGCCCGCCCAGCCGGAATCGGGGGCGGCCGCGGCCTGGCGGGAAGCGCTGCGGTCCCATGCCGCCGAGCACCCCAATGCTTTCTATGATGCCAAGGTTCCGATCGAGGCGGTTCCGGCGATTCGGGCCCTGACCGGGGCCGGGCTTTTTCTGGCCGATGTGAATTTGACCTTCCGAAGGGAGTCGGCGCCGGAGGGAATCGTCCCGCCGGCGGGATCCGGAATCGCCGTCGCTCCGTTTGCCCCGGCCGATCGGGAGGGGGTGCTGGAGATTGCCGGCAGCTGCTTCCGGTATTCCCGTTTTCATCTGGACCCCCTCTTTTCAAAGGAGATCGCCGATCGGGTCAAACGGGCCTGGATCAAGAGCTGCATCGAAGGGGAGCGGGGAGATCGGCTCTGGGTGGCCCGTTGGGACGGCCGACCGGTCGGTTTCCTTGCGGCGCTGACCGACGCCCGCCCTTCCGAGCGGGTCCGGATCATCGATCTGATCGGCGTGGATTCCCGGACTCAGGGGCGGGGGATCGGCCGGGCCCTGGTCAACCAGTTCATCGCCGAGTCCTCCGCCGAGGGATCGGCGATGGAAATCGGGACGCAGGCGGCCAACGGGCCGTCGGCCCGGCTGCACGAGGGGTGCGGTTTCCGGCTGGTTCGCGCTCAGGCGGTCCTGCACGGTCATGCCGGCCGGACGATCCTTTCGGAGGGGGGCCGATGAGACCCTTTCCGCTGCCGGACCGGATGCTGATCATCGCCGAGATCGGCAACAACCATGAGGGGGATTTTGGCCGGGCGCAGGCGTTGGTCGAGGCGGCGGCCCGGGCGGGGGCGGACGCGGTCAAGTTCCAATCTTTCCGGACCGATCGGTTCATCAGCCGGCGCAATCCGCAGCGTTTCGAACAGCTGAAGCGGTTTGAATTGAGCGCCGACCAGTTCCGGTCGTTGGCCCGGCAGGCGCGGCAGCTCGGAATCGGCTGCTTCACGACGCCGCTCGATCTGGAAACGGCGGCGGCGCTGGGGGCGGAGATGGACGCCCTCAAGATCGCCTCCGGGGACAACCGTTTTCTCCCTTTAATCGAGCAGGCGATCCGGAGCGGCAAGCCGCTGATCCTCTCCTGCGGGGCAAGCACCGAAACGGAGATCCGCAGGACGGTCGATTTCATCGGCGACCGGGCCGAACTGGCCCTGCTGCATTGCGTTTCCGCCTATCCGGTTCAGCCGGCCGACGCGCACTTGAGGGTGATCCCCCGGCTCCGGCAGCTTTTTCCGGAACTTCCGATCGGCTATTCCGATCACACGGAGGGGAACACCGCTCCGCTGCTGGCGGTCGCCCTCGGGGCCCGGATCATCGAGAAGCATTTCACTCTGGACAAGAACCTCTCCGATTTTCGGGACCATCGGTTGTCGGCCGATCCGGAGCAGATGCGGGCGCTGGTCGAAGGGATCCGGACCGCCTCAGCGATGCTGGGCCGGCCGGAGAAGGAAATCCAGCCGTGTGAAGCGCCGGTCCGGGAGGCGGCGCGGCGGGGGACCGCCGCGGGGCGGGATCTGCCGGAGGGGGCCGCTTTGGCCGCCGAGGATCTGGTCTGGCTCAGGCACCTACCGGGCGTGGAGTCGGAGGCGCTGCCGCATCTGCTGGGCAAGCGGCTCAAGCGTCCGGTCTCGCTCGGGGAGCCGATCACCCGGGAGGATTTGCTCTGATGTGCGGGATCGCCGGGGCGATCGGACGGCGGGAGATTCCCGAGGCGGCCGTTGAACAGGTCCTCGACCGGATGGGACGCCGGGGACCGGACCACCGCGCCGCCTTGCGCTCCCGGCATCCCGGCGGCGGCCAAACCCTGCTGCTGCACAGCCGGCTCGGCATCATCGATCTGGACCCCCGCTCCAACCAGCCGTTCCGGATTGGGCGCCGGGTGATCGTTACCAACGGCGAGCTGTACAACTATCTGGAACTGCGGGCCCGACTGGAGGAGGCGGGGGTGACCTTTCAGACCCGTTCCGACACCGAGGTGCTGCTTCGGGCGCTGGGACAATGGGGGCTGGAAGGACTGGACCGCTGCGAGGGGATGTGGGCGTTCGCTCTTCTGGATGAGCGGGCTGGGACCCTGACCCTCTGCCGGGACCGGTTTGGAGAGAAGCCTCTCTACTGGACGGAACAGGACGGGGGGGTGGTCTTCGGCTCCGAGGTGAAGTTCATCCAGGGGCTGCTGGGCCGGCCGCTGCGGGTGAATGTCTCCCAGCTGTACCGCTACCTGGTCAACGGCTACAAATCCCTCTACAAGGGGGAGGACACCTTCTTCGAAGGGCTCCGGGAGCTGCCGGCCGGCGGTTGGATGCGGATCCATCCGGACGGGCGGCGGGAGAACGGCCGTTATTGGACGCCGGGTTTTTCGCCGGAAGAGGGGATGACCCGGGCCGAGGCGGTGGCCGGCATCCGGGAGCGGCTGATCCGGTCGGTCGAGCTGCGGCTGCGGGCCGATGTTCCGTTGGCCTTCTGCATGAGCGGCGGCGTGGACTCCAACGGGCTGATCGGGATCGCCAAGCGTCTCTGCGGCCACGACGTCCACGGCTTCACGATCGTCAGCTCCGACCACCGGTACGACGAGGCGGAGGCGGTGGCCGGCGCGGTCGCGGACCTGCAGGTCCGCCACACGCCGATTCCGGTCCGGCCCGACCGGTTTCTTGACCAGATGACCGAGCTGGTCCGGCAGCACGACGCCCCGGTCTACACGATCACCTATTTCGCCCACTGGCAGTTGATGCGGGCGATTCGAAAGGCCGGCTACAAGATTTCGATCAGCGGCAGCGGCGCCGACGAATTGTTCAGCGGCTATTACGACCACCACCTGGCTTATCTGTACGAAATCCGCCGAGAACCGGCCCTCTTGGCGGCTTCCCGGACCGCTTGGACGGAGAAGGTGCAGCCCTGGGTCCGGAATCCCTTCCTCCGGGAGCCGGATGCCTTCTTCCGGAATCCGGCGATGCGGGAGCACATTTATCTCAACGCGGAGGATTTCGCCGGGTACCTGACCCGGCCCTGGTCGGAGCCGTTTCGGGAGGCGGCCTACACCGGCGACCTGCTGCGCAACCGGATGCTCAACGAGCTGTTCCATGAAGCGGTGCCGGTGATTCTGCATGAGGACGACCTCAATGCGATGTACTTCTCCATTGAGAACCGCTCCCCGTACCTCGACCGCAGTCTGTTCGAGTTTGCCTACTCGGTGCCGACCCGCCATCTGATCCATGACGGGCTGGCGAAATCGCTGCTGCGGGACGCGCTGGCCGGGATCGCTCCGGAGGGGGTCCGGACCAATCCCCGGAAGGTGGGATTCAACGCGCCGATCTTTTCCTATCTGGATGTCCGGGATCCGGAGGTTCGGGGCCGGCTGCTGGGGGAGAGCCCGATCTTTGAGCATGTCCGGCGGGAGCGGATCGAGCAATTGATCGACCAGGCAGAGCTGCCGAACAGCGAGAGCAAATTCCTCTTCTATTTCCTGAGCGCCAAGCTTTTCCTGGAGGCTTTTTCCTGATGCGCGCCTGCCGCCGATGCATTCTGCCGGAGACCCGCCCCAATCTGACCCTGGACGCCGAAGGGATCTGCGGCGCCTGCCGGGCCTTCGAGAGTCGGCGAACGATCGATTGGGAAGCCCGAGCCAAGACCTTTGAGCGGGTGACGGCCCGCGCCAAGCGGCTGTCAACCGGGTACGACTGCCTGGTGCCGGTCAGCGGCGGGAAGGACAGCACCTGGCAGACGGTGACCTGCCTGGAGGCGGGGCTGCGGGTGCTGGCGGTCACCTGGAAGACGCCGGTTCGGACCGCGATCGGACAGGCGAACCTGGACAACCTGGTGCGGCTGGGGGTCGACCACATCGATTACCAAATCCACCCGGAGGTGGAGAAGCGGTTCATGTGGAAGGCGCTGGAGCGGTTCGGAACGCCGGCGATCCCGATGCACATGGCGCTGTTCCAGATTCCGCTGAAGGTGGCGACCGCCTTCGGGATCCCGCTGCTGGTCTTCGGAGAGAATTCCGCCTTCGAGTACGGCGGGCCGGCCGAGGACCAGACCGGATTCGAGCTCAATTCCCGCTGGCTGGCCCGCTACGGGGTCATGCAGGGGACGACGGCAGCCGACTGGGTGGACGAGACCCTGAGCCGGAAGGATCTGACCCCCTACTTCGGTCCCTCGGATGAGCAGATCCGGGAACGGGGGGTCAAGACGATCTTCCTGGGCTATTACTTCCCGTGGGACCCGCAGCGGAGCCTGGAGGCGGCCCGGCAGCACGGTTTTCAATCCAATCCCGGCGGGGCCCGGACCGGCCTGTACGATTTCGCCGACATTGACGATGACTTCATCTCGATCCACCACCATTTGAAGTGGCTGAAGTTCGGCTTCACCCGTTCCTGGGACAACCTGTCGCTGGAGATCCGGAACGGCCGGATCACCCGGGCCGAGGCGATCGAACGGCTGCGGCGGATGGGAGATGAGACGCCGCATGCCGACATCGAGCGGTTCTGCGCTTATGTCGGCGTTCCCAGGGCCCGGTTCGATGAAACGGCGCAGCAGTTCCGGAATCGGTCGATCTGGGCGCGGGAAGGGGGGATTTGGAAGATCCCCGATTTCCCGATTCCGGACTGGGACTGGAGCGGCGCTGCCGCCGCGACGGGAAAACGATGAAGCGCCTGCGGGTTGCCTGGATCGTCAACAGCCCCTACCGGGATCTGCCGGCGGCCGTTTTGCTGGCCGGCCGGCTGGCGGAATCAGGCGTGACCTCGTACCTGGTGCCGTACAACCTTCGCTGGGGGGAGGTGGCGGCGCTGGCGCCCGATCTGGTGGTGCTGGACCAGTTGTACAGGAGCAATGAATCCTTGGCCCGGGCCCTGACGGCGGTCGGGATCCCATTCGGCGTCTTGGATGCCGAGGGGGGGGTCATGCCGAGTCTGGAGTATTTCGGTTCGGTGTTGGCCCAGGATTCGGCCGTTCGAGCGCAAGCGAAATTCTATTGCAGTTGGGGGCCGGTGGTCGCCGATCACGCGGTTCGGGCCGGGTGGTACCGTCCCGATCAGGTCCGGGTGACCGGAACCCCCCGAAGCGATTTTTACGCCTCCGATTGGCGCCGACGGGCGCAGCAGCTGGCGCCGGAGAGCGGCCGGTTCGGAGAAGGGATCATCCTGCTGAACGGCAACTATCCCCTGGCCAATCCCATCTCCGTCACCCAGCGGGGGGCCGTCCGGCGCTACGCCGCCTATTTCGGAGGGGAGCCGGAGCAATGGTACACGGATCAGCGGCATCAGCGGCGGGCCCTGGTGGAATTCGCCCGGTTGGCCAATCAACTGGCCCGGCGGTTTCCGAAGCGGACCTTTGTTTACCGGCCCCACCCAAACGAACGGGCGGAGAGCTACCGGGAGCAGGGGCTGCTGGAGGCGCTCCCGAACCTGCATCTGGTCAAGAGCGGCACGGTGGAGAGCTGGATTCTGCGGGCCGCCGCGGTGATTCAGCGCAGTTGTTCCACCGCGATCGAGGCGGGGATCGCCGGTGTTCCGGCGCTGGCGCCGGCCTGGATCCCCCGGGACGCGGTGGCGCCCGTCGCCGATGAAGTCTCGCTCGGCTGCCGGCATTTCGATGAATTGGCCGGGGCGATCGAAGCGATCGAGGCCGGCCGGTTTCAGATGCCGGCGGAGATTGCCCGACGGCTGGAGGCCATCACCCGGGACTGGTTTTATCGGATCGACGGCCAGGCCCATCGGCGGGTCGCC
>PCVW01000068.1:0-3300 GCA_002787095.1 Candidatus Omnitrophica bacterium CG11_big_fil_rev_8_21_14_0_20_64_10
AACATTCTGCTGAAGCTCATGTCCATCGTCTCGATCGTCTTCGCCGCGTTCGTCGTCAGGTTTCAGCTGTTCTGATGCGCGCCGAGCTCTTCGGTAAACCGCTTCTGCCGGCCGTTCTCGCTCTGGCGTTTTGTCTGCCGGTGGGGGCCGCTGAGATGGCCGAGAAGCCGGAGGTCGCCAAAAGCGCGGCGGTCGCCGCAGCTCCTGCCGAGGCCGAATCGGTTGAGCAGCCGGGGCCCGTTTCTCCGAAGGAAAAACCGGAAACCGTCGAGGAGAAGCCGGCCGCCGTGAAACCCGAACCTCCGGAGCCGGTCCTTCTGGTCGGGGACCCGTTGCCGGATGGGCTGGAGGTGCGGGGGGAGGGGAAGGCGCTTCAGAGCCAAACGGTTTCCCTGTCGGCCCCCGTGATCCTGCTGCCCGGGCAGATGATCGTTCAGCAGGTTTGGCTGGATCCGGCCGATCCGCCGCAGGGGATCTCCCTCCGCTTCCGGACCGCGGCCGGCCAGGAGGTGGGGGTTTACTGGGAAGGGGAAGCCGAGGTCTTCCTCCCGGCGGAGGAACAGGCGGAGATCTGGTATTACGGTCTCCTGCCGGAGTTGGGCAAGCCGACCGATCTGGAAGTTTTCACTGAGGACATGGCGCTGGAGGGAGAGACGATCCAGGCGGTCCGGTTTGTCACCTTCGGCGGCCGGGTCCTTTGGGGGCAGACGCATCTCGCCCAGGCGCCGGTGGAAGAACCGGCCGAACCGACCCCTTTTCCCTCCCTTCGGGTCCCCTCTCTCTCTTCCGGCAAGTCTGATTCCTCCTCCGGGAAGCCGGAGTAGCTTTTTACACATTTCCCATCCTGCACCCGATTCCTTCGGGAAGAAACGGCCGGTTTCCGTGTAGAATTATAGAGGAAGCGGATTGATGAGACCGAACAGGCTGCGCTGGTTTTTCCTCGTGATCATCCTGTTGCCGTTCGCCGGTCGGGTGGCGGCCGAGCGGATGGAGTTTCCCCTCTATTACCCCTCCACCGGCGCCGAGAGTGAGGAGACGGGGTCCGACCGTCTTCATGTTGAGCGGATGACCGTCAAGGACCCGGAATACAACGAAGTCAATGTGGTTAATGCCGGGGAGCCGAATCCCGGCGGCAATCCGGAAATCGAGGACGGGGAGTTGTTCGTCCAGAAGGAGGTGGGGATCGGGACGACCGCGCCGGCTGCGCTCCTGGATGTGCAAGGGGGGATTTATCTGGCCGGCGGCACAGGCGATGTGACCGGCGACGGAACGGTCAATTGGCCTGACAGGGCCCAGATGATCAATTACCTGGATGCCGGGATGAACGGGGCGCTGTGGCCGCCGGATCGGCGGGCCCGGGGGGATGTCAACGGGGACGGCTGGCTCACCGATCTGGACCTTCGGCTGGTAACGCTCGGCGCAGACCAATCGGCGTTCGGCCGCTCGATCACCGACCGCACCTTCCAGGTCACCTTCGACGCCGATTCCGATTCCCCCACCTATCTGGAGCCCCGGGTCGGATTGGGAACGCCGACTCCCCGCTCAATGCTGGAGACCACCGGGAACATCCAGTTGTCGGATCCGCTTCCGGCCGATGTCCTCCACACCATCGGGCTGTACACAGGGACCAATCCCTTCGTCTCTTCTCGCCGGATCAAGGCCCCCGGCGGGGGCGGCGACAAGGTCCACTTCAGCATTGGGTTGAGACCCAGCGCCGGCGATTCGAATGCCGTTGGGATCAACTACAGCATCGGGCACAACGCGCTGGCCGCTCACGGCCAAGGGCAATCGCAGCAGGGTTTCGGCGCTCAGATGAATCTTGCCGCCGGGGCGGAGGCGTTGGCGGGAACGCAGGCGCTCGGCGGCATGGTCGCGGTCGGCTATCAGGCGGTTGGCAATCCTACCTCGCCTCTGATCTCCTGGTCCATGACATCCGTTGGGATCGGACATCAGACCGGTCAGTTCGTCCGCCACGATTTCAACGCCCAATCCTACGGAGTTGGAGCTGGGGCGCTCCGGTCCGGGCAGTACGGTTTCGCGATCGGTAAGGACGCGCTTCGGGAACAGGATCGCGGCGGCGGGGTCGCGATCGGTTCCGAGGCGCTCTATTATTCTCCGGGCAAGAGCAATGTCAGCCTCGTGAACTGGGCGGTTGGGGCTTCGGCGATGGGGTATGTACGGGGGGACGCCTATTCCAATCTTGCGATCGGCTCTCACGCCGCGGTTTCTCAGGACCCCATTTACAACTGGGTGAGTGATGGGGAGGACAACGTCGCGGTCGGCTCCCGGGCGCTTCGGCTGTTTAATGACGGGAATAAAAATATCGCAATCGGCTACGACGCTCTGTCGGGGAATCACGCCGGGGATGAGGCGATCGCGATCGGCGCCGATGCCCTCTCCAACCAGATTCATGGGGAGAACATCGCCGTCGGCGGCCTGACCAATTACCTGAACCAGAATGCCGCCGCCAGCGACGCCCAGAACATTGCCGTCGGCGTCAACGCGGGCAACTCGATGAATCTGGGTTTTGATAATTTGATCCTGGGCTGGAAGGCAGGGCACAACCCCGCGATCACCGGTCCGGTCCTGTTCGAAAAGAACATCCTGATCGGTCCTTCCGCTGGCGAGGGGCAGATCGCGGCGCCCAACCCCCTGCCGGGGTGCGTCACCACCGGCGGCGCGGCCAGCGTGCTCTGCAAGTATCTTGTGATCGGGAACCTGGAGGATTTCGCCCAGCCGCTTCTGATCGGCCGGACGGCCGGGACCGATCCCCGGCTTCAAATCAACGGGCGGCTCGGGATCCTGCTGATTCCGGATGCTGCTTTTGGATTGGATGTGGGCGGCACCGCCAACTACACGACCCGGGTGACGGCCTCGGACGCCCGGCTCAAGACCGACCTGCGGCCCCTGGCCGGCGTTTTGGACCGGCTGGATCGTTTGCGGGGGGTTTCCTTTGAATGGAACGATCTCTATCGGGCTCTGGGCCGCTCTACCGGCCGGCGGGAGGTTGGTTTTGTCGCCCAAGAAGTGGAGGCGGTTTTTCCGGAACTGGTCGTTCGCTGGGGAGAGGAAGGGTACCGGGGGGTAGAGTATGACCGCTTCAGCGCTCTCTTCGTGGAGGCGGTCAAAGAGCTGGAGGGACGGAATCAGGTGCTCCGAGAGAGAATTCGGCTGCTGAGAGAGCGGGTTGCCGAGGAGCCGGCCGCATGAGACGGCTTGTCCTGCTCCTCCTGAGCCTGGTGATCGTGCCGGCTGCCTTGGCGGGGGCGGAACAGCTGGAAATGGTGACCTACTACCCGG
>PCVW01000068.1:3311-12881 GCA_002787095.1 Candidatus Omnitrophica bacterium CG11_big_fil_rev_8_21_14_0_20_64_10
GTGGGAGGCGGCGAGGGGCCGCCGACGCTGGATGCGCAGGGACGCCTGCATGCGGTCAAGGCGACCGTCGGCTCCGGCTACGCCCCGCCGGAGGATGGCGGGAGCGTCTCAAATGACGACATTGATTCGGGAGAGCTGTTGATCGAGAAGACTTTTTCGATCGGGACACACACCTCCGCCGCGACGCTGCATGTCGAAGGGGATTTTTTCATTGCCGGCGGCAGCGGAGATGTGGACGGCAACGGGAATCTGACCGACAACGACTGGCTGCTGATCCTGGATTATCTCAACGGGATCGCGGGAGCGCCGGTCCTCAACGCCGATCCTGCCGCCCGTTCCCGGGCGGATGTGAACGGCGACCGGGTCGTCAACGGCATGGACGCGGCCCTGATTCGGAAACAGCTTGAGGAGGGCGGCGCCCAGCAGGCGGTCACCTGGCGGTCTTTCCCGGCGGCCCAGACTGCCTTCGGCCGGGCGATTCAGGACCGGACGGTCGCCCATGACATGGATCTGGCGAACGGGACGCTGAACCGGATCGCTCTCGGAGCGGCGATTGGGACGCTGGACCAGGCGCTGGAGATTGACGGAGATCTCCGGCTGGCCGAGACCACGGCCGCCGGCGGGCAGATCACCTCCTTCGCTCTGCACAACTTCGGGGATCGGAACATGTTTTTCCTGGCGGGGCCGGTGAATTTGTCCGGGATCCAGGGGTCCGGCAATACCGGCTATGGGGAGGGGAGCGGCTTCATCAACGGTTTTGGGACTTCGACCCTGAGGTCGCTGACGACCGGCTCCAGGAACACGGCGTTTGACGGGCTCCATTATCTGACAACCGGATCCGACAATGTCGGCATCAGGACTCAGGGGCCTTCCTGGAATGTCGGCTCCCACAACACGGCGGTCTACGCGAACGGTCCCAGGAACGGGGACAACAACACGGCGATGGGCTATGATCCGGTTGTGTCGCCGAAACATGCCCTGGGGTATCAAAGCACCGGGGACAACAACACGGCGCTCGGGATGCGTTCGCTGGGCAACAACACCACCGGGAGCGACAACACCGCTCTCCAGGGCATGAATCCCAATACCACGGGGAACGGCAACACCGCCTTGGGAGCGATGAGCCGGATCGGGGGGTTCTCCTCGACCGCCGCTTCGAGCTCCTACAATACGGCCGCTTGGGGGTTGCCCGACAAGGATGGGGACGACAACACGGCGATCTGGGGATTGGGAGACGGTGGGAACTACAGCGACCCGGGGGGGACCCGCAATGTCGCCGTCGGGAAGAATACGATGACGGTCTCTTCCGGGACCAGTGACAACACGGTCATCGGCTCTTATTCCACTGGTCAGAATATGGTCGGCGCCTCGAACAATGTGTCGATCGGAAATGAAGCGCTCGGCAATTCATGTTCCAACTGCCAGGAAAACACGGTGGTGGGGCACAACACCCTCACCTCGACGAGTTTTGTTAAGAACCAGAGCGTCGTCTTGGGCAGGGAGGCGGCCTATCGCTCCGGAGGAATTTCGGCGGTCCTGCTCGGAACGAAAATGGCCTACAACGTCGGCGGGACCAACTCCTCCCTGCAAGTCGGAGATGGGGATGAGAACCCAAACGGTTTTCTGAGCGGCGCCTTGTTTGCGGTCGGCTCCTACCTGACGATCAACGCGAAGGTGGGGGTGGGGATGGGGCCGCCCGATGCCGCATCCTCCCTGGATATGGCGGTCTCGGGGGCGGCCCACGCCACCTCCTGGAGCTCCGCCTCCGATCTCACCCTCAAACGGGATCTCCACCCGCTGGGGGATGTCATTGGAAAGATCGCCCAGCTCCACGGTGTTTCCTTCCGCTGGAAGGATCCCGCCGCGTTCGGAGGGGGGGCGGCCGACCGGCGGCAAATCGGGCTGATCGCGCAGGAGGTGGAACGGGTTTTTCCGGAGGTGGTGATCCGGTCGGGAGAGGAAGGAACTCTGAGCGTGGATTACGCCGCTCTGATGCCGGTCATGGTGGAGGCCCTCAAGACCCTTGAGGCGGAGCATACCGCCTTGGAGAAAGAGTTGGATGGGTTGGAACAGCAGCTCGCCCGCCGGAAAGGAGGGGCCATATGAGGCGCCTGACGACCTTCCTCGGAGTTGCCGCCGTCGGCTTGCTGTCCGGCCCGCTTCCGGCCCACGCCGAGCGGGTGGAGTTAGTCACCTACTATCCCGCCTCTCCGATTTCCGGTAGCGGCGGCGGAGGATGGTCCTCGGCCGACCGGCTCCATGTGGATCGGGCGACGATCGGCGGGAACAGCTACGCGGCGCTCAACAGCGCCTCCGACATGACCAGCGGCCAGCTGTTTGTGGAGACGGCGGTTGGGGTGGGGACCTCCGCTCCCACGGCGATGCTTCATGTCCCCGGGACCTTTGTCCTGGCCGGCGGCAACGGGGATCTGGACGGCAACGGAAACTTCAACAACGCGGACCGCAACAAGCTGGGGAACTATCTGGATGCTCAATCGGGGGCCCCGGCGCTGAACAGCGACGCGGCGGCCCGAGCCCGAGCGGATGTCAACGGAGACGGCCTGATCAACGATTGGGATCTGGCCCTGATGAACAAGGCCCTCGCGAGCGGCGGCGCCGGCTCGGTGGGGCCGCATCAGGTTTTCAGCCAGTCGGCCTACGGCAAGGGGGCGTACGACCGGATTGACCGGCTGACCCTGAATCCGGCCGGGGACGCTGGGGCGCTCGGCATTGGGAGAGACGACCCCCAGCAGCAGCTGGATGTTTCGGGGAGCATCCAATTGCCGACCAACGGCGTGGTTTGGGCGGGGGATGCCTCCTTTCTCCATCACACCGGCTCCCAAAACACTTTTGCGGGTATTGATGCCGGCAATTTCACGATGACCGGCAGCGCCAACACCGGTTTCGGGGAGGAGGCGTTAAACGCCAATGTGACCGGCTCTCAAAACACCGCTTTCGGCGCCGGGGCGCTGATGTCCAACACCGCCGGCTCCCGCAATACCGCCTTCGGTTTTGAGGCGCTGGCCTCCAACACGGTCGGGACCAACAACACCGCGGTGGGCGCCTCCTCCCTGACTTCCAACACCGACGGGATCAACAACACCGGGTTCGGCTCCCAGACCCTTCGCGACAACACCAGTGGTTCGGACAACACCGCCGTGGGGGCTTTCGCCTTGGTCTCCAACACGACCGGCAATTCCAATACCGGGATCGGCTGCCGGGCATTGGCCGGCAACACGACCGGCTCCGACAACACCGGCTTCGGCGCCTGGGCGCTGGCGAACAACGGGACCGGCTCTGACAACACCGCGTTCGGATACCAGGCGATGGGGGGCAGTCCCGATGCCGCCGGCGCCGGCAGCCGCAACACCGCCTTCGGCGCCGAAGCGCTGTCCCGGCTCACCGCCGGCTCCGACAACACCGCGGTGGGGCGCTCGGCGCTGGAGCAGAACACGACCGGATCGAACAACATCGCTCTGGGATACAGGGCCCTGAGGAGTAATGGCACCGGCTCCAACAATGTCGCGATCGGGGCCAGCGCTCTGGAGGCCAACGCCACCGGAGACGGCAATGTGGCGGTGGGGGTCCGGGCGTTGGCTTCCAACACGAGCGGCAGCCGCAACACCGCGATCGGTTACGAGGCCGGTTTTTCCAATGAAACCGGCAACGGCAACATTTTCATCGGCTACAAAGCCGGCTATTTCGAGACCGGCTCCAACAAGCTTTACATCCACAACTCGGACACGACGACCCCCCTGATCTACGGGGATTTTTCCGTCCCATACCTGGTTTTTTACGGGAATGTGGGGATCAACAAGCCGGCCTTCATTGGGGGGGCGGCGATGACGGTTGGGAGTATCCAGGCCGCCTCTTTCCCTGAGTCATCCGATCTGCGCTTTAAGACCGACATCCGGCCGCTCGGACCGGTTCTGGCGAAGGTGGACCGGCTGCGGGGGGTTTCCTACCGATGGAAGGAGAAGGTTCTGGCGTCCGGGCATTTTGCCGACCGGTCCCAGATCGGGCTGATCGCCCAGGAGGTGGAGCCCCTCTTTCCGGAGCTGGTGAGCCGGGCCGAATGGGAAGGAAAGATCGTCCGGACCGTCAGCTACGGCCGGATGGCCGCCGTCCTGACCGAGGGATTCAAGGAGCTCAAAGCCCGCAACGAGGCGCTTCAGGAGCGATTGGACCGGTTGGAAGCTGCTCTCAAGCCCGCTTCAACGGCCGGCGCCGGGAAGCCGGAGTAGCTTTTTACACATTTCCCATCCTGCACCCGATTCCTTCGGGAAGAAAAAGGTCTTTTCCGTGTAGAATTATTGAGGAAAGGGCGCCGATGAGACCGATCAACTCCTGCCGGGTTCTTTTATTGGGAGCCGCACTCCTGTTGTTCGGCGGCCGTTCGGCGGCCGAGCGGCTGGAGTTCGTGGACTATTATCCGGCAGTCATCCAGATCGAGTCGGGAGAGGGCGGGCGGCTTCACGCTGACCGGGCGACGGTCGGCGACCCCGATTACAGCCCGGCGAATGTCGTGGACGGCGTTGATATCTTCGACGGGGAGCTGTTTATCCGCCGCGGCTTGGGTGTGGGTACGACGCAGCCTCAGGCCTTGCTGCATGTCGAGGGGGGCGTTCACTTTGCCGGGGGCAGCGGGGATGTCAACAACGACGGCCAGCTGACCTCCGCCGACGCGGCCGCGATCGGAGATTACCTCAACGCGGGGCTGGCGGGGGCGCTTCTTCCGGCCGACCGGCGGGCCCGGGCGGATGTCAACGGGGACGGCTGGGTCGACACGCTGGACCGCCAGTTGATCGCCCGGGCGGCCGGCGCCGGTTCCGTCCCGGTCGCCTGGACCGTTTTCCCCGACGCTCCGTTGGGCAAGTCGGTCGCCGACCGCCTCCTTCACATCACCTTTGACCAGGTGACCGGCGCCGGCCGGGTGGGCGTCGGGACGCCCGACCCCAACGCCGCCCTTGAGATCACCGGAAATTTTCAGCTCCCCCGAACCACGGTCACCAACGGCCTCTCCTCCGGCGTGATTTATCTGGAGGATCAGCCGTTCCTGCACAGCTCCGGAGAGGGGGTCTATCTGGGTATCGGGGCCGGCACGCCGCAGCGCGTCACGAGTCTCCGGGAAGGGTTCAACTCCCAGGTGGCGGTCGGCTTCGGGACCCTCTCGAACACTCCGATGGATGCGGCTCATGTGGCGGTCGGAAGCGGCGCGCTCGGGGCCGGTCATCGGGGCGAGAATGTCGGGATCGGTTTTGAAGCCGGGCGGGACGCCGGCGCCGGCGGCGGCCAGAGAGGCGACCGTCTCGTCGCGATCGGGCGCCGGGCCGCCGCGGCCGTGAGTCAGGAACGGCCGGTCGCGATCGGGGCCGGCGCGATGGAGCTGCACAATGTCCGGCAGCTCGATTACTCCGTCGCGGTCGGCCGGGAGGCCCTCCGGGGAGGCGAGGGCGCCTTCCGGAGGTCGGCGACCGGCACCACGCCGACGCATCAGGTGGCGGTCGGCTGGCGGGCTTTGCGGGAGACCGGAGACGCGCTGAACAATGTCGCGATCGGTTCCCGGGCGCTGGAGCAAAATGCCTACGGCTTCCGCAACACCGCGGTGGGGGCGGGCGCCTTGGCAAGCAACAGCGGCGGATGGAACCGCGCCAGCGCCGGCTTCAATGTCGCGATCGGCAGCCGGGCCATGCTGATGAATGTTGAAGGCCACCAAAATACCGCGGTGGGAGCCGGCGCGCTTCAGCGCGGCGCGGCTGGCGGGCGAAACATCGCGATCGGAGCCGGCGCCCTGGCCTGGGACCGAGAGGGGTGGGGGAACATCGCGGTTGGGGGGCTGGCGATCCTTCAGAACCCTCCCTCCGCCTGGACCGGCAACACCGTTCTCGGGGTCCAGGCGATGGATTCCCTGCTTGAGGGGGGCCGGAATGTCGCGGTCGGCTGGCGGGCCGGGTTCGACCCGGATGTGGACGACCGGGTCGCCTCCGACAACCTCTTCATCGGGCCGGCGGCCGGCTGGAACGAAACGGGTTCGAAGATTCTGGCGATCGGCAACCAGGCGGATTTCCCTTTGCCGCTGATTCGGGGAGACCTGAACTCCCCCGCCGCCCTCCTTCAGATCAACGGGGATGTCGGGGTGCTGACCGCCGCTGCCCCCGCCTACCCCCTGGATGTGGCCGGGGATGTCGTGGCGATGGGGAAGGAGGAGCTTGCCTCCGACCTTCGCCTGAAGGCCGACATCCGTCCCCTCACCGGGGTCCTCGGGAAGCTGGAACGCCTTCAGGGGATTTCCTACGCGTGGGGGGAGCGGTTCAGGGAGCTTTCGGTTTCGGGATCGGTGCCGCCGGGCCGCCGGATCGGCCTGATCGCGCAGGAGGTGGAGCGGGTCTTCCCCGAGATGGTCGGCCGGGGCGGAGGCGGTCATCTCTCGGTCAGCTATTCCCAGCTCGGCGGCGTTTTCGCCGAAGCGGTCCGGGCGCTGGACCGGGAGAACGCCGAGATCCGAGAACGGATCAGCCGGCTCGAGCGGCTGCTGCCGGAGGGGGGCGCCTGATGCCGGCCCGGATCCGGTCTCTGGCGGGATGGCTCGCGTTCTCGGCGGTCTTTTCTCCGGGGATTCCGGCCGGCGCGGAAACCCTGGAAATGGTCACCTATTACCCCTCTTCGGGCGGCGGGGGGGGCGGCGGCGAAGGGACCTCCCTTCTGGAGAACGGCCGCCTCCATGTGGACCGGCTGACCGTCGGGCCGGAAGTTGCTGATCCGGCCGACGGCGGCTCCGTCCGGGATGAGGACATCGCCGACGGCAATCTGCTTGTCCAGGAGGCGGTCGGGATCGGCGCGGCCGATTCGGCCGGGGCCCTGCAGGCGGCCGGCGGCTTTTTTCTGGGAGGCGGCAATGGGGATGTCAATGGGGATGGAACGCTTGCCCCGGTGGATGTGCTGGCGGTCATCAATTATATGAACGGCGACCCGGCCGAGGTTCTGACGCCGGCCCAGCGGGGGCGGGCCGATGTCAGCGGCGACGGCCGGGTCAACGGCCTGGACTGGGCCCTGATGCTCCGCCAGATTGACGCGGGCGGCGGCGGTCCGGTCGCCTGGCGCAGCTTCCCGCTGGCTCCCTTCGGCAAGCGGGCCGTGGACCAGACCTGGCATGTTGTGGAAGACGCCGATTCCGGCGAGGGGTGGGTTGGGATCGGCGTCCGTCAGCCGCGACAGCGCCTGGAAATTGGGGGGGATTTCCGGCTGCCGGAGACGGCCGCCGGCGCCGGGGCGGTCTGGGTGGGGAGCCGGCCGGGGTTCGATCTCTCGGACGCGGGAAAGCCGGCGGCGGTCTTCTTCCACAATTTCGGCGTGGGGAACACCTTCCTCGGAGCGGACGCCGGCGGGACTTATGACAACGGGTCTCTCACCGGGACCGGCAACACGGGGATCGGCGAGCAGGCCCTGCGGGCGGTCACGACCGGCTCCCGAAACACCGCGATCGGGAGCGAGGCGATTGGGAATGTCCATCTCCCGGAGACGACCGGCTCCGACAACACCGCGGCCGGCGCCCTCGTCCTTTACCGGACCGCGGCCGGTTCCGGAAATACCGCGGCCGGCCGCGGCGCCTTGTCTTCCAACCAGACCGGTTCCGACAACACCGCGGCCGGCCACTCGGCGCTGGCGGCCAATACGAGCGGCTCCCGGAACACCGCGCTCGGCAGCGACTTTGTTTTGAGCTTTAATCAGACCGGCTCCGACAACACCGCGTTCGGCAGTCGGAGCATGCTGTGGCGGCGCAGCGGGGAGGGCAACACCGCCGCCGGCATGCTGACGCTCGACGACGATCCAGAAGGATCCTTCAACACCGTCGCCGGCGCCATGGCATTGCGTTCCTGGGGACCCGGCGCCGGCGCGATCGTCGGCGGCAACACCGTCGCCGGCTTCCTGGCACTGGCGACCAATCAAAGCGGCGTGAACCACACGGTCCTTGGTTCCCGGGCGCTGCAGCAGGTTCAATACGGCATTTCCAACACGGTGGTCGGCTACCAGGCCGGGATTCAGTGGCAGGGAAATGAGAGCGACAACACCCTGGTTGGCCATGAGGCGCATGCGCTTTTTGGCGGTGTGGATCGGAGCACCGCGTTCGGTTACGAGACGCTCAGGCAGAGTCGGGGAGACATGAACACCGCGGTCGGCTTCCAGGCGGGGCAGCTCAAAAGCAGGGGGGAGCGGAATGTCTTGATCGGTCATCAGGCCGGGCGCTCTTCAGCAAATGTTTCGGACTATCTGCTCATCGGCAGCAGCAACGGTCCGATCCACGGATGGTTTTCGACATCACGCGTCCATCTCACCGCCTATCTTGGCATCCGTCGGGCCGCGACCACCGCTTACCGGGTGGATGTGGGCGGCGAGGCCCGGGCCGCCTCCTGGCCGCCGACGGTGTCCGATGCTCGCCTCAAAACCGATATCCGGACGCTCACCGGCGCCGTGGAGCGGGTGGCCCGCGTGCGAGGGGTTTCCTTTGAGTGGAACGAGGCGGCCGCGGCGCTTGGCCACCGGCGCCGGGAGCGGCAGATTGGCCTGATCGCGCAGGAAGTGGAAGCGGTTTTCCCGGAGTTGGTCAGCCGGAATGAGGCCGGCGTCCTCACCCTGGATTATGACCGGTGGCTGGCGGTGATCCTGCAGGCGGCGGTGGAGCTCCGGGAGGAGAACGGGCGGCTCCGGCGGCGTCTTGAGGCGCTGGAAGCCAGGGCGCGGCGGCGGGCTGCCGGAGAGGCCATTCCATGAAGCGGTCCGAGGCGGTCCTGATCCTTTCGCTCCTCCTGTTCGCGTCGGTTTTCTCCGCCCCGGTCTGGGCCGAGCGGGTGGAATTGGTCACCTATTACCCGGTTGCCGCCGGCGGCGGAGGGGGCGGGGGCGGCGGAACCGGCGGCCTCGTCGTGAACGGCCGCCTCCATGTGGACCGCGCGACGGTCGGCCCGGCCACCGCCCCACCGGCGGTGGAGAGCAATTCCGGCATTGCCTCCGGCCAGATGTTCGTCGAGGACCGGGTCGGGATCGGCACCGCGGCTCCCCAGGCGGCCCTGCACGCCGAGGGGGGCGTTGTTCTCGCCGGCGGGGACGGGGATGTCAACGGCGACGGCTCCCTGACCGCGCTTGATGCCCTGATCCTGACCAATTATTTCAACGGGGCGACCCCTTTCCTGAACACCGGCCAGCGGGCCCGGGCCGATGTGACCGGGGACGGGGCGGTCACGATGACCGACTGGAACCTGATCTTTGATTATGCCGCCGGCGGGCAGCCGTCGGCCGTGACCTGGCAGACCTTGCCGGGGGCCGGTTTCGGCAAGGCGCTGGCGGAGCGGACGATCGCGATCAACTTCGACGAGGCGACTCTGGCCGGCCGGGTCGGCATCGGCACGATCGGGATCAAAGACCCGGAGCAGCAGCTTGAGATCATCGGCAACCTGCGCCTGCCGGAAACCGGAGCGATCCGGGCCGGCGCCCGCCTGCTTTTGCACGGCGCCGGCGCCCGCAACACCTTCGCGGGGCTCGGCGCCGGCAACCTCACGATGACCGGCGCCGACA
>PCVW01000068.1:12891-13114 GCA_002787095.1 Candidatus Omnitrophica bacterium CG11_big_fil_rev_8_21_14_0_20_64_10
GGGGGAGGCGGCCCTGACCGCCAATGTCACCGGCTTTGAAAACACGGCCGTCGGGACCCGGGCGCTGGCCGCCAACACGGCCGGTTCCCGCAACACCGCGGCCGGCTTCGAGGCGCTGCGGGACAACACGATCGGGACCAACAACACCGCCTTCGGATCGCTCGCGCTGGCGGCCAACACCGACGGCATTGACAACACCGCCTTCGGCGCCGACGCCCTGCGG
>PCVW01000016.1:0-11639 GCA_002787095.1 Candidatus Omnitrophica bacterium CG11_big_fil_rev_8_21_14_0_20_64_10
CATGGGGATCCGCCACAAGAAGCTCCCGATTTTCGGCGTGCAGTTCCATCCGGAGTCCATCAAGACCGAGGCGGGCAAGCCGATGTTGGAGAACTTTATCCGGTGCCAGGTTTAAACCTGGCACCGTCCGAGGCGGCGGATGCTTGAGAAGCTGACCGACGCGATCCGGGGCGGCCGGACGCTGACCGAGCGTGAGGCGGAAGGGGCGATCGGCGGGATCATGTTGGGCGGGGCGGCGCCCGAGGCGGTCGGCGCCTTTCTGCTGGCTTTACGGGAGAAGGGGGAGGGGCTGTCGGAGGTGGTGGGGGCGGCCCGGGCGATGCGCCGCGCCGCCCGGGCGTTCTCAACCGGAGGGATCGCCGCGGTGGATACTTGCGGCACCGGTGGGGACGGGCTTCGGACCGCGAACCTCTCGACCTTGGCGGCGATCGTGACCGCCGCGGCCGGCGCTCCGGTCGTCAAGCATGGGAACCGGGCGATCACCTCCGCCTGCGGTTCGGCCGATTTGTTGGAGGGGCTCGGGATCCGGGTGGATCCGCCGCCGGCGGTCATGGAACGGGTTTTCCGGGAGACCGGCTTCGCCTTTCTGTTCGCGCCGGCCTTTCATCCGGCGATGAAGGCGGTGGCTCCGATCCGGAAACAACTTGGGGTCCCAACGATCTTCAACCTGCTCGGGCCCTTGACCAACCCGGCCGGGGTCCGGCACCAGGTGGTCGGCGTGGCCGACGCCGGGAAGATGGATCTGTATGCCGAGGCCCTCAAGCGGCTCGGGGCCGAACGGTTCCTGGTGGTCCGGGGGGCCGACGGGCAGGATGAGTTGTCGGTGACCGGTCCGACCGAGATGTTGGAGTACAACCGCGGCCGCGACCCGGAGAAGATCGCCCGGATCACCCTGACGCCGGAGCCGTTTGGGATCGTTCCGGTCGGGCTTGCGGCGATTCAGGGGGGGGACAAGGCGAAGAATGTCGAGCTGGCCCGGGCGGTCCTGGAAGGGGCTCCAGGTCCGGTCCGGGAAGGGGTGGTGTTGAACGCCGCCGCCGCCCTGTATGTCGCCGGGGTCGCCGGCGACATCGCCGCCGGCGTCTCCCTGGCCCGGGAGGCGCTGGATCGGAGAAAAGGACTGGAATTGGTGGAACGGCTTGCCCGGTTGACCGAGGGGGAACCGAAGGGGAAAAAACCATGAACCGGACGGCGGAATCGAAGCCCGACCTTTATCCGGGCATCGGCTACTTCGGGGGGCTGGGGGTGGTGTTCGGATTGATGCTGATCGGTCCCCATCTGATTCAGATGGGGATGGCGGCCCTCTGGGTGGCGGCCGGTCTGGGGGTGATCCTCAAGCGGCGCTGGGGGCGCCGGCTTTTCATCACGGTCAGCGCCCTCAACGCCGGATGGGTGATCGCCGACATCTTCAGCGGAGCGACCGCCGCGGTAATCCAGGACATCGCCTCGGTGGACTCCGCCTGGCAGGCCCCCTGGATCCTGATCGCCTTCCTGCTGCTGCGCACCGCCCTGTTGGCCGTTTGTCTCGGGGGGATCGCCTATTTTCTGAAGCCGAAGGTGAAGGCGGCTTTCCGCTGATGGAGAAATTAAAGGAGATTCTGGCGCACAAACGGGAGGAAGTGGCCCGGAACAAGCAGGTCCGGCCCCTTTCGGGTCTGGAGCGGCGGCTCAAGGACCGGCCGCCGGTCCGTCCCTTTCGGGAGACCTTGGCGAAATCGGGGAGGCTCAGCCTGATCGCCGAGGTCAAGCGGGCCTCCCCGTCGGCCGGCGTGATTCGAGCCGGGGCCGACGCGGTGGAAACCGCCCGGCTTTACGCCCGGGCCGGCGCCCAGGCAATCTCGGTCCTGACCGACGAGAAGTTCTTTGCCGGCCGGCTGGAGGACCTAACCCGGGTCAAGGAAGGGGTGCCGGTGCCGGTCCTGCGGAAGGATTTCCTGATCGACGAATACCAGGTGGTGGAGGCCGCGGCGGCCGGGGCCGACGCCGTTCTCCTGATCGTGGCTGCCCTGGAGCAAAAGCCGCTGGAGCGCCTGCTGAAACTCACGGGGGACCTGGGGCTCGACACCCTGGTGGAGGCGCACGACGAGCGGGAATTGAAGCGGGCGCTGGATCTGCCGGCCCAATTGATCGGGATCAACAACCGGAACCTGGAAACGCTGAAGGTGGCTCTCAACACCACCCGGGAGCTTTGCCAGCTGATTCCGGCCGACAGGACGGTCGTCTCCGAGAGCGGCTTGGGCTGCCGGGCCGATGTGGAGGCCGTCGAGAAGCTGGGGGTGGACGCGGTCCTGATCGGTGAGGCGTTGATGGGATCGGATGATCCGGCGGTCCGGATCAAAACCTTGATGGGGTGGTGAGATGTTCGTGAAAATCTGTGGGATCACCCGGCCGGAGGATGCCCGGTTCGCCGCCGAGTGCGGCGCCGACGCGCTGGGCCTGATTTTCGTTCCTTCCAGTCCCCGGTTGGTGACCCGGCAGGAGGCGGATACCATCCTGCGCCAAGTGCCGGCGGGGGTGGAGACGATCGCGGTGGTGGCCAATGAGAAGCCCAGCTTCCTCAAGGAGCTGCTGAGGGTCTGCGATTTCAGCGGCATCCAGTTCCACGGCGACGAGCCGCCGGAGGAAGTGCTGGCCGTCAAGGCCCCGGGCCGAATGGTGATCAAGGCGATCCGGGTCGCCGGGCCCCAGAGTCTGGAGAAGATCCCGGCCTATCGCGGGGTGGACGCGGTCCTGCTGGACACCCATCGGCCGGGCCGCCTCGGCGGGACCGGCGAGACCTTCGATTGGAATCTGGCCCGGGAGGCGGCGGGATTCGGGATACCGGTCCTCTTGGCTGGGGGATTGACCCCCGAGAATGTGGCCGGCGCGATCCGGCAAACGGCTCCCTTTGGAGTGGATGTGGTCAGCGGGGTGGAGGCGACCCCCGGCCGCAAGAATTCCGACCGGGTCAAACAATTCATTCGCAACGCGAAAGGAGCGTCACAAAAATGATCAACGCTTTGAAGACCGGGTTTTTGCTGGCGTTGCTGACCCTGCTGTTCATCTGGATCGGCGGGATGATCGGCGGACAGCAGGGGATGGTGATGGCGTTTGTCTTCGCCCTCCTGATGAACGGGGGGGCCTATTGGTTCTCCGACAAGATCGTGCTGAAGATGTACCGGGCCCGCCCGGCGACCGAAGCGGAAGCGCCGGTCTTGGTCCGGACCGTCCAGCGCTTGGCCGAACAGTCCGGGATGCCGATGCCCGCGGTCTACATCATCCCCGGCGAGACCCCCAATGCCTTTGCGACCGGCCGCTCCCCCAAGCACGCGGCGGTGGCGGCGACCGAAGGGATCCTGCGCCTCCTTTCCCCTGAGGAGCTGGAGGGGGTGCTGGCCCATGAACTGGCCCACGTCCGCAACCGGGATGTGCTGGTCAGCTCAATTGCCGCGGCGATCGCCGGCGCGATTTACATGCTGGCCAACTGGGCCCGCTGGGCGATGATCTTCGGCGGCGGCCGCGGCCGCAACCAGGCAGGGGCGGCCCTGCATCTGATCCTGCTGCTGGTGATCTCGATCATCGCCCCGCTGGCGGCCATGCTGGTGCAGATGGCGATCTCCCGGTCCCGGGAGTATGGGGCGGACGCCTCCGGGGCGGAATTGTGCGGCAAGCCGCTGGCTTTGGCGGCGGCCCTCCGAAAGATCCACGCGGGCGCCCAGCAGCGCCCGATGGAGGCCAACCCGGCGACCGCTCATCTCTTCATTGTGAACCCCTTGACCGGTGGGGGACTGATGTCTCTCTTCAGCACCCATCCCCCCCTGGCGAAGCGGATCGAAATCTTGGAGCGGATGGCCGCTTCCTGAACGCGTGAACGCGCACCAGGTACAAAACAGCTTGTTTGTACCTGGTGCAGGAATTGGTATGCAGGCGGCCCTCAGCAAGCGGACTGGAAGCGACGGTGGCGGCCGGTTCGGTCCGGGCGATTGTCAGGGAGTTTTCCCGGGCCGCCGCGCGGGCCAGGTTGGGCGGGGTGGCGGTGATCGCCCCCTCTTTCCTGAATGGGGAGGAAGGGGTGGAGTTGCGCCGGGCGCTGGAGGCGCTGCAGAGGGGGTCCCAATATTTCCGCGACCACATCCTTCTGCTTCCCGCGGGGGAAATGGATGAGGCTTTGGAGCAGGAGTTGAGAAGACAACTTTCCTTTTATCGTCCCGAAGCGTTCTTTCATGTTTATGCCTCGGGTTCCGATGAAGCGGCGGATGCTTTCTCCCAGCTCGCCGATGAGCGGGCTGGAGCCCAGCGGACGGTCCGGGCCGAGGCGGTTCCAGGCGACGCCCGCGCGCTGCTCCTTCAGATTTTGGAGATCCTGGGTGTGACCGATCAACGGGTGCCGGACCTCTCCGGCAAGACGCGGGAATTCCTCGATCAGCTCTCTGGGCTGGAGGGACAGGTGTAAGGCCGGTCGCCCCGCTGTTTCCCCTCGGATGCCGGCGTAAAGCCGGCTTTTTTTATGATAGACTGACCTTTCTTAGAGAGATGACGCTTCTGATGGCTTCCCAACGACTTGCGGGTTTTCAATCGGGCCTCCCGAATCAGCGGGGGCGGTTCGGGCCGTTCGGCGGCAAGTATGTGCCGGAAACCCTGATGGCCGCCCTGACTGAGTTGGAGAGCGTCTACCGACAGGCCCGCCGGGACCGCCGGTTCCTCTCCGATCTGAAATCCCTTCAGCAGACATATGCCGGCCGGCCCACCCCTCTTACTTTCGCCGGGAACTTGAGCAAAAAATTGGGCCGGGGGATCCGGGTGTATCTGAAGCGGGAGGACCTGCTTCACACCGGCGCCCACAAGATCAACAACACGCTGGGACAGGGGCTGCTGACCCTCCGGATGAAGAAGCCGCGGGTGATCGCCGAGACCGGGGCGGGGCAGCATGGGGTGGCGACCGCGACGGTGGCGGCCCTGCTGGGGCTCCGGTGCGATGTCACGATGGGGGCGGTGGACATCGAGCGGCAGCGGTTGAATGTCTTTAGGATGCGGACCCTCGGGGCCCGGGTGGTTCCGGTCACCTCCGGCTCCAGGACCCTCAAGGATGCCTGCAATGAAGCGATCCGGGACTGGGTCACGAATGTCCGGACCACCCACTACATCTTAGGATCGGTCGTCGGTCCCCATCCCTACCCGATGATCGTGCGGGATTTTCAGTCGGTGATTGGGCGGGAGGCCCGCCGGCAGGTCTTGAAGGCGGCCGGGCGGCTGCCGGACCTGGCGCTGGCCTGCGTCGGCGGCGGTTCTAACGCGATCGGGCTGTTCCATCCCTTCGCGGGGGATCGGTCGGTCCGGTTCATCGGTGTGGAAGCGGCCGGCTCGGGATTGGCGACCGGCAGGCACGCGGCGACGCTCGTCAAGGGGACGGTCGGGGTGCTGCACGGTTCCAAATCCTTCCTCTTGCAGGATGCCGACGGCCAGGTCAAGGAGACCCACTCGATCTCGGCCGGCCTGGATTATCCCGGCGTGGGACCGGAGCATGCCTGGTACAAGCAGAGCGGTCGGGCGACCTATCTTTCGGCGACCGACGCCGAGGCGCTGGAGGGGTTTGAGTTTCTGGCCCGGACCGAGGGGATTCTGCCGGCGTTGGAGCCGGCCCACGCGATCGGCTGTCTCAAGCGGATCGCTCCGAGACTGAAGCGGAACAGCGTCGTTCTGTTGGGGCTCTCCGGGCGGGGGGACAAGGACATGGAGACGGTCGCGGCGCGGCTGAAGGTCCGATGAGCAGGATTGCCTCGGTTTTTTCCCGTCTGCGCCGGAATCAAGAGAAGGCGTTGATCCCGTATCTGACCGTCGGCTATCCCAAGCTGGATTGGCTGGCGGAGGCGGTCACCGCCTTCGCCGAGGCGGGGGCCGACTTGCTGGAGCTGGGGATTCCTTTTTCCGACCCGTTGGCCGACGGGCCGACGATCCAGGCCGCCTCCCAGCAGGCGCTGGCCGGCGGGGTCACGATGAGGAAGGCATTGCGGCAGGTGGAGCGGATCCGGAAACGGAACGACCGGCTGCCGCTGATCGCGATGACCTACATCAATCCGATCCTGGCGTATGGTTCCCGGGCCTTCTGCCGGGATGCCGCCGCCGCCGGTCTCGACGGGGTGATTGTGCCGGACCTGCCGCCGGAGGAGGGGTGGGAGTTGATCCCGTCGTCTCGGAAAGCGGGATTGGATACGATCTTTCTGGCGGCCCCCACTTCGGGGCCGCAGCGGCTGACCCGGGCCGCCCGGGTGAGCCGGGGTTTCGTTTACTATGTGAGTCTCACCGGTGTCACCGGGGAACGCCGGGGGCTGCCGGCCGGCTGGGCCAACGGGGTCCGGGCCTTGAAGCGGCGGACCCGCCTGCCGGTCTGCGTCGGGTTCGGGGTCTCCACCCCGGAGCAGGTCTGGCAGATCACCCGGGAGGCGGATGGGGTGATCGTCGGATCGGCTTTGATCCGGAAACTCACCGGCTCCAGGCGGGAGGGGATCCGCCGGGGAGCCGCATTCCTCAAACGATTGAAAGGGGCCTGTCAATGACGACGCGTCGGGTGATTCACCGCAGCCGGCCGGCCCGGCTCTGGACCGTGATCATGGCGGGCGGCTCGGGGGAGCGGCTCTGGCCGCTGTCCCGCAAGAGCCATCCCAAACAGACCTTGAAGCTTGGCGCCCGGCGGACCCTGCTGCAGGTGACCGCCGAGCGGCTCAAGCGGATCTGTCCGATCAACCGGACGGTCGTCGTGACCACCCGCAATCAGGCGGAGTTGATCGCCCGGCAGCTGCCCCGCCTGCCGAAGCGGCATCTGCTGGTGGAGCCGGCCTCCCGCAACACCGCTGCGGCGGTGGGGCTGGGGACGCTGGCGATCCTGCGGGAGGACCCGGAAGCGGTGATCCTGGTGGCGCCGGCCGACCACATCATCGAGCCGGCCTCCGCCTTCTATCGGACGGTCCGGACCGCGGTGGCTTTGGCGACCAAACAGGAGGGGCTGGTTTGCCTCGGGATCAAGCCCTCTTATCCGGCGACCGGTTTCGGGTACATCGAACCGATACAGAGGCGGGTTCCCCCCGGCGGTTTCCAGGTCAAGCGGTTTCTGGAGAAACCGGATGTCGTGACCGCCCGGAAGCTGATCCGCCGCCCCGGGATGAGCTGGAACAGCGGGATTTTCTGCTGGCAGGGGGCGGTGATCATGGAGGAGATCCGTCTCTGGCTGCCCCGTCTTTACGCCGGGTTGACGGCGATTGATCGGGTGCTGGGGAGCGCCGGCGGGGCGGGCCTCAACGCGCCGCGTGTTCAGGGACGGCTCAACCAGCTTTACCGGGGGCTTCCCTCGATCTCGATTGATGTCGGGGTGCTGGAGCGGTCCCGGCGGGTCTGGATGGTGCCGGCTCGCTTCCTGTGGGATGATGTCGGCTCCTGGAACAGTCTCGGGATCCTGCATGGACGGGACGCCGACGGCAACATCGTCGTCGGCTCCCATCTGGGGATCTCCACCGAGAACTCGATCGTGGTCGGGGCGCCCGGCCACCTGATTGCGACGGCGGGCTTAAGGGACCTGGTGATCGTGCAGACGCCGGACGCGACCCTGGTCTGCCACAAGGCGCAGGCGCAGGGGGTCCGCAAACTGGTGGCGGCGATGGCCGCCTCGGCGAAACTGAGAAAATACCTGTCATGAGTGAAGTGAAGGTGGCGCCGTCGCTCTTGTCGGCTGATTTCGGGCGGCTTGGAGAAGAGACCCGGCGGATGGAGCAGGCCGGCGCCGACTGGATCCATCTGGATGTGATGGACGGCCATTTCGTGCCGAACCTGACGATCGGGCCGCAGGTGGTCCGGGCGCTGCGGCCGATCACGAAACTGCCGCTGGATGTCCACCTGATGATCGCCGATCCCGACGCCTACGGCCCCCAGTTCGTTCAAGCAGGGGCCGATCGGGTCACCTTCCATGCCGAAGCGGCCGAGGATCTCAGCCGGACCATCGCCGGGCTGAAGAAACAGGGGGTGAAGGTGGGAGCGGCCTTGAGGCCCCAGACCGACTGGCAGGTGTTGAAGCCGGTGCTGGATCGGCTGGACCTGGTGCTGGTGATGACGGTCAAC
Source organism: Candidatus Omnitrophica bacterium CG11_big_fil_rev_8_21_14_0_20_64_10 (assembly GCA_002787095.1). Lineage (GTDB taxonomy): Bacteria > Omnitrophota > Gorgyraeia > 1-14-0-20-64-10 > 1-14-0-20-64-10 > 1-14-0-20-64-10. The sequence continues at coordinate 8,086 of PCVW01000016.1, forward strand.
CCCGGTTTCGGGGGGCAGGCCTTCATGTCTCAGATGCTGCCGAAGGTCCGGGCCCTTCGGCAGGTTTACAAGGGATTGATCCAGGTGGACGGCGGGATCAACGGTCAGACCGCGGCCCTCTGCCGGCAAGCCGGCGCCGATGTGATGGTGGCCGGAACCTACTTGTTCAAGGCGGCCGATCCGAAGGAGGCGATTGCCTCCCTGCGGGCCGGGAACGTTTCGGTGAAGTCCTGTTCCAAGAAGGGGGGAGAGGGGGCGTGCGGGTGAAGACGACGATCAAGTTCGGGACCGACGGCTGGCGTTCTCTGGTGGCGGAGGATTTCACGCTGCCGAATGTTCGGGCGGTGATTCAGGCGACCGCCGAGTACCTGAAGCGGCATCCGGCCGCCGGCCGCCCAAAGACCGTGCTCGTCGGCTACGATACCCGGCCGCTCGGGGACCGTTTCGCCGAAGCGGTGGCCGAAGTGCTGGCCGGAAACGGCTTCACCGTCTGGTTGACCGCCTCTCCGGCCCCGACCCCGGCGATCAGCAACGGCATCAAGCAGCACCGCCTGCAGGGGGGGATCGTGGTGACCGCCTCCCACAATCCCTTCACCTACAACGGCATCAAGTTCAAACCGTTCTACGCCGGTCCGGCCGAGCCGGAGATGACCCGCTGGATCGAGGGGCGGCTCTTCAAGGGGAAGGTCCGGCAGCTGGAGCTGGCCGAGGGGTTGAAGCAGCGCAAAATTCGAAAGATTGATCTGGCCGGCGAGTACCTGAGGTACCTCAAGGGGTATGTCCGGTGGGACCTGATCCGCAAGTCGGCTTTCCGGATCGGCTACGACGGGATGCTCGGGGCCGGACAAGACCTGCTGGAGCGGGTCCTCCAAGGGACGCGGCATCGGGTCGTCCGGGTGGCCTATCCCCCGAACCCCTCCTCCCATCACCGGCCGGAGCCGGTCGGGGAGCACCTGGACGGGTTGGGCCGCCTGGTTCGCCGGGAGCGGTGCGACATGGGACTGGCCAACGACGGGGATGCCGACCGGGCCGGTCTGGTCGGTTCCGACGGCCGGTTCGTCTCCTCGCAGGAGACAATGGCGATCCTCCTCTGGCACCTGCTGGAGAACCGCCGTTGGCGGGGACGGGTCGTGACGACCGTCGCGGCGACGAACCTGATGGACGACCTCTGCGCCCATTACGGAGTGGAATTGATCCGCACGCCGGTCGGTTTCAAGCACATCGCCCGGCTGATCCGGGAAGGGGGGGTGATCTTCGGCGGGGAGGAGTCGGGCGGGTTCGGCTTCAGGGATTGCGCCCCGGAGCGGGACGGCCTGCTGGCTGGCCTGCTGACGCTGGAGATGATGGTCATGCAGCGCAAAAAACTGACCGATTTGCTGGAGGGGATCCGCAGGTCGTTCGGCCGCTGGTCTTATGCTCGGGCCGACCAGGCGCTGACCCGGCCGCTTGATCCGGTCAAGCTCAAGCGGTGGGGGGAAGGGGTCCGGCGGACCGGCCGGTTGCCGGGCGGGGCCGGAAAACCGGCGGCGGTCAGCGCCGAGGACGGCGTCAAACTGTTCTTCTCCGACCGCGGCTGGATGCTGCTGCGCCCTTCCGGGACCGAGCCGCTTCTGCGGATCTACGCCGAGGCCCCAAGCGATCGGCGGTTGAAGGCCCTGCTCTCGGCCGGCCGGACCATCGGCCGGGGACTTGCCTGAGTTGATCCCGCAGGAACGGATCCGAAACTTCTCGATCATCGCTCACATCGACCACGGCAAGTCGACGCTGGCCGACCGGCTGTTGCTGCGGGCCGGGGCGATCACCCCCCGGGAGTTTCGGGAACAGCTGCTTGACGACATGGACCTGGAGCGGGAGCGGGGGATCACGATCAAGGCCTCCGCGGTCCGGATGCGCTACACCGCCCGGGACGGGATCGAGTACATGCTCAATCTCATTGACACCCCCGGCCATGTGGATTTCTCCTACGAGGTGGCCAAGTCCCTTCGGGCCTGTGAGGGGGCCCTCCTGGTCGTGGACGCCGCCCAGGGGGTGGAGGCCCAGACGGTCGCCAACTACTTCCAGGCCGGGGAGCTGGACATCCGGATCATCCCGGTGATCAACAAGATCGACCTGCCGACCGCCGATCCGGACCGGGTCACCGAGGAGATGGAGCGGACCCTGGCGGTGGAGGGGCAGCCGGTCCTCGTCAGCGCGAAAGAGGGGACCGGCGTGGATGAGCTGCTGGAACGGGTGGTCCGGGAGGTCCCGCCGCCGGCCGGTTCCCCCGACGCCCCGCTGCAGGGGCTGGTGTTCGATTCCAGCTTCGACGCCTACCGGGGGGTCGTGGTTTATCTGCGGCTCTTCAACGGCGCCATTCAAACCGGCGATTCGATCCTGCTGATGCGGGCCGGTGATGTCTACCAGGTGCAGGAGGTCGGGATCTTCGCCCCCAAGCCGCAGAAGGTAGAGCGGCTGGTCTGCGGGGAGGTCGGTTTCATCACCTGCAACCTCAAGGACCCCCGCAAGGTGAAGGCGGGGGAGACGATCACGCTGGCCCAATCGCCGGCCGCCGCCCCGCTGCCGGGTTACCGCCCGGTCCGCTCGATGGTCTTCTCCGGCATCTACCCGGTCAACCCGGCCGATTTCGAGACCCTGCGGGACTGCATCCCGAAGCTGCAGCTCTCCGACGCCTCCTTCGAGGCACAGATCGAGAACTCCAGCTCCTTCGGGATGGGCTACCGGTGCGGTTTCCTGGGGCTGCTGCACATGGAGATCATCCAGGAGCGGCTGGAGCGGGAGTTCGGCCTCAACCTGGTGGCGACCACCCCGAGCGTCGTCTACCGGGTCGTTCTGCCCAACGGAGAACGGCTGGAGATCGAGAACCCCAACCAGATGCCGACCGGCAAGATCGAGCGGATCGAGGAGCCGACGATCCGGGCCTACCTGATCGTCCCCAACGATTCGGTTGGGGCCGTCATGCAGCTGGCGACCGCCCGCCGCGGCGTCTACCAGTCCACCGAGTACCTGAGCGCCGACCGGGCGATGCTGACCTATGGGTTTCCGCTGGCGGAGATCGTGATCGACTTCAACGACAAGCTCAAGTCGGCGACCCGGGGCTACGGCTCAATGGACTATGAGTTCACCGGCTACCAGCCGGCCGACCTGGTGAAGCTGGACATCCTGATCAACGGGGAGGTCTGCGAGCCCCTCTCCTCGATCGTCGCCAAGGAGAAGGCCTACGGGCGGGGGCGGGAGCTGGTCGAGAAGCTGGCCGAGGTGATTCCCCGGCAGCTCTTCGAAGTGGTCGTGCAGGCGGCGGTCGGCTCCCGCGTGATCGCCCGTTCGACGGTGCGGCCCCTCTCCAAGCAAGTCACCGCCAAATGCTACGGCGGGGACATCTCCCGCAAGCGGAAACTGTGGGAAAAGCAGAAGGCGGGGAAGAAAAGGATGAAGCAATTTGGTAAAGTGGAGATTCCGCAGGAGGCGTTCATGGCGGTTCTGAAAATCGGATCATGAACTTAAACCCGTTCCGCTATTTTCGGGCTCCCAGCCGGGAGACGACCCAGGAGGTCATG
>PCVW01000016.1:11658-18801 GCA_002787095.1 Candidatus Omnitrophica bacterium CG11_big_fil_rev_8_21_14_0_20_64_10
GCTGATCGAGGGGGACCGGATCCTGGTCAACAAGATCGTCTACGGCGTCCGGGTCCCCTTCACCGGGCAGCGGCTCCTCAAGTTCTCCAAGCCCCGCAGGGGGGACATCATCGTTTTCCGTTCCCCGGACAAGACGAAGGATTACATCAAGCGGCTGGTTGCCGTCGGCGGGGACACCCTGGAGATCAAGAACGCCCGGCTTTGGGTCAACGGCCGGCCGGTGGACGACCCGCCGATCTTCCTGGAGCGGGTCTACTACAACCGGGGAGCGTTCGGCCGGGCCGGCCAGCCGTTCCATGTGCCGGAGGGGGAGCTCTTCTTCATGGGAGACAACTCCGGTTCCTCCAAGGACTCCCGATATTTTGGATCGGTTTCGGAACGCCATGTCGTCGGCCGGACCTTTTTGATCATGTGGCCGCTCAAGCGGATCAGGTATTTCCGCTGATGAGTCTCGCCAACAAGATCTCCCTCTTCCGGATCCTGCTGGTTCCCGGTTTTGTGGCCTGTTTGTTGTACTATCGGCCGGGAGAGAGCGAGGTCTTCCGCTACGCGGCGGTCGGGCTTTTCCTGCTGGGGACCATCACCGACGCGGTGGACGGCTACATCGCCCGGGCCGCGAACCAAGCCTCGCGGCTCGGGGCGATTCTGGATCCGGCGGCCGACAAGCTGTTCCTGGTCACCGCCTTTCTCTCCCTGAGTTTGATCACGACCCTGCCGCCGGAAGTCCGGCTGGAGCCCTGGGTGCCCCTGCTGGTTTTCACCCGGGACATCCTGATCGTCTCCGGCTGGCTGCTGGTGGTCCTGGTCACCGGGGACATCCGGGCCTATCCCTCGAAGCTCGGCAAGGCGACGACCCTCTTCCAAATGCTGACGATCGTGACGGTCCTTCTGGGGTTTTCCTACTCCCGGATCGTTCTCTGGATCGCGATGGGGCTCACGGTCCTCTCCGGCATCGGCTACCTGCGTTTGGGCAACCAACTTCTGAATTTCAAGAAGTCGGACTGAGGTGAAACGGTTGGCCCGCCGACGACTCGGGGTGGGAGCGGCCGGGTTGCTCCTGCTGCTCGGCGGAGTTTTGTTCCTGTTGTCGGGGCGGGGGGCGGCCGCCTCGATCGAGACCCTTCTGCGATTGGCCTTTCATCCCGAATCGGTCCGCCTGGAGCGGGTGGAGGGGAATCTGCTGGCCGGCGGCCGGTTGATCGGCCTGGTCCTGGCCGGGCCGGTTTTTCTGCCCGATGGAAGGATCTCCGTCGAGTCGGTGGCGCTGGCTTCCGCCGCCGACCTCCTGCGCCGGCCGGGGGAGCCGGCGGCCCGGGCCGCCGGGATCCGGATCACCGCGCCCGGTTTCGACGGGCTGGCCGAACGGGCCGTCATGACGCTTCCCCGGCGGCTGGTGGTCGAGCAGGTCCAGACGAGCGGCCTGCCGGGCGTCCCGGAGGCGACCGGCCGGATGGAGCGGGCGGAATTCACGCTTCCATTCCGTCCCGACCGGGTCCGCCGGATTGAGCGGGGCCAGTTGACCCTGTCCAGCTCCGATCCGATCCTCTTCTCCCTTCCGGAGGGGAGGGGGAGTCCCCTAGATCTCTTCTCCTCCGGCCTGGACATCGAGGAGATCGGGAGGATCCTTTTCCCCAAAGTTTCCGGACGCCGTCCGGGCGGTCTTCTGCGGGAGGTCCGGTTCAAGGTCAATCCGCCGTTTGAGGAGCCCGGTTTTCACGGGACCGCCCGGATCGAACTGTTCCGGCTCAAGGACTTTTCGGTGACCGGGGCCCGGGCCGCTTTTGAGGGGCGCTTGGTCGAGAGCGGATCGGGCCGCCGGGTCCTGGCCGGTTCCCTCCAGGTGGAGGGGGGGGAGCTGTCGGCCCGGGGAACGGTCGTCCGGCTGGACCGGATGCGGCTTCAATACGACGGTTCGGGTGGTTCCCCCCGGTTGAATCTGGCCGCGGAATCCTTGGTGGGCGGGGTTCACATCTCAATCGGCGTTCAGGGAACGCTGGAGCGGCCGGAGATCCGCCTCTCCTCGGACCCCCCCAAGCGGGAGGAGCAGCTCCTCCTGATGCTGGCGACCGGCCGCCGCTGGGAAGCGGTGGAGTTGGCGGTTTCGGAAGGGAAGATCTCCCCGGCGCTGGCGGAGGATTTTCTCGAGTACTTCATTTTCGGCCGGGTGGATGATCAGCTGGCTGACCGGTTCAAGACCGTCGGATTCACCCCGACGCTGGATCTTCAGACGGGCGCTACCGGCGGACAGGTCCGGATCGGGGAGAAGGTGCGGGCCGGCTACGAGCTGACGCCGGCCCGGACCGAGGCGTTGGACCGCCCCGCGCAGGAATGGAAGGAAAAGGTCGGGGTGGCGTACGATCTGGGGCAGGAGCAGACGGTGGAGATGGCGGGGGAGAAGCGCCAGACCGGGGGAGGGGACATCTCGGTGAAGTACAAGAGGAAATTCTGATGGGACTGCCGTTGATTACGATCGTCGGCCGGCCGAATGTCGGCAAATCGGCCCTCTTCAACCGGCTGCTCAAGCGCTCGGCCGCCCTGATCCATGCCGCGCCGGGGGTGACCCGGGACCGTCTCTACGGGACGATGGATTGGAAGGGGTGCCGCTTCCGGCTCTGTGATTCCGGCGGGCTGCATCTGACCGACACCGATCCCCTGCAGGAGGCGGTGGAGCGGCAGGTGGAGGCAGCGCTTGGGGAGGCCGACGCGGTCCTGCTGGTCGTGGACGCCCGGGCCGGCCTGATTCCGCTGGACTGGCGGGTGGCCGACTGGATCCGCCGGCGGAACAAGCCGGTCCTGGTCGTCGCCAACAAGGTGGAGGGGGCCGCGCAGGAGGAGGTTCTGCCGGAGCTTTTTTCCCTGGGGTTCGGCGATCCGGTTCCGGTCTCGGCGCTGCACGGCCGCCGGATCGGGGAACTGCTGGACCAGGTTGCTGGGCTCCTCGGCGCCCGGGGGAAGGAACCGGCCGCACGGGCGCCGGAGCCCCGCGGGATCCGGGTGGCGATCGTCGGCCGGCCGAATGTCGGAAAATCCTCGATCCTCAACCGGCTGCTCGGCGTCGAGCGGGCGATCGTCTCGGAGTTGCCGGGGACGACGCGGGATCCGATCGAGGCCGGTTTCCGCTACCTGGGGAACGACTTCACCCTGATCGACACCGCCGGCATCCGGGCCCGCCGGAAGCTGAAGTCCGGCCTGGATGTGATCGCCCGGCTGCGCTCCCTGCGGGTGCTGGAGCGGGCCGATGTCTGCTGGGTGATCCTCGACGGTGGGGCGGGGATCCTGGACGACGACCTGCAGCTGCTGGCCGAGGTGACCGGTTCCGGAAAACCATTCAGCGTCGCGATCAACAAATGGGACCTGGCCGATCCCAAGCCGCAGCCGGCGGAGGTTCGCCGGGCCTTCGCCCGGCGGGCGCCGTTCGCCGCCTTCGCTTCGGTCATGCCGATCTCGGCCAAGAGCGGCCGCAATGTGTTGAGCGCTCTCTCGGAACTGGTCGAGACCTACCTCCGCAGCCGGCGCGCCGCTCCGGAGGCGGACCTCAAGCGGCTCCTCAAACGGCTGCAGTCGACGACATCGGCTCCGGTTGCGGTCCGCAACGCCCGTTTCTTCAATTTGAAGCAGGCCGGCACGCCGCCGCCGACCGTCTTTCAGTTGAGGGTCCGGATCAAGCGGCGTCTTACTCGGAACGATCTGGCCTTTTTGGAGCGGGTTTTCCGGGAGGAGCTGGATTTGACCGGCGTCCCGATTCATCTGCGAATCCTGGCTCGCTAGGAGAAAGCGCTGAAAACAGGTAAACTTATTCCGTGATGACGGTTCTGCTTGCGATCGCCGGCCTGGCCGGCGCCTATGCCTGCGGGGCGATCCCGACCGGCCTTTGGGCCGGTCGGCTCAAGGGGGTGGATGTCCGCAGCCGGGGCTCCGGCAATGTCGGGGCGACCAATGTCGCCCGGACCGCCGGCAAGTGGTTGGGGATTCTCGTCCTCATCGTGGATGTCGCCAAGGGGTGGTTCCCGCTGGCGGTCCTCTTTCCGAAGACGGCGGCCGGGTTGTCCGTTCCTGCCGCCGTTTGGTTTTCGGCCGCGTTCGGCCTGGCGGCGGTGGCGGGTCACATCTGGAATCCCTTCCTGAAATTCAACGGCGGTAAGGGGGTCGCCGCCTCCCTGGGGGTTTTGATCGCGCTGGATCCCCGGGTTGCCGGCGGCGCGATGGCGGTTTGGGGGATCGGGTTGGCCGTGACCCGGATCGTTTCGGTTTCATCGATTCTGGCCGCTTTCAGCGCTCCCTTCTGGATGGCTCTCTTGGGATTGCCGACGCCCTGGGTCCTGACCGGAACCGGGATCGGGATCGCGATCATCAGCCGGCACCGCTCCAATATCCTGCGTCTTCTCCATGGGGAGGAGCCCCGGATCGGCAAGTCGGGCGGCCGGGGGATGGCCTTCTTCGGGAAGCGGGGCTGATGCAGCGGTACCGCTACATCGGCCGCAACCTGGAGGGCAGCCGCGTCCGGGGACTGGTGCTGGCGGTCAGCCCGGAGAGCGCCTTCACCCGGCTGAAGGATGCCGGCGTGACGCTGGTGGCGCTGGTGCCGGCGAAGGGCCGGTTCCGCCGGCCGATCATCGGCCGGGTGATGATGTCCAACGCCGAGCGGTTGTTCCTCCTGGAGTCCTGGTCGAATTTCCTGGAGGCCGGCATGGCGATGCAGACCGCCCTGCTGCGGATCCGGATGCAGCTGCGCAACCGGAACCTGGCGCTGGCCCTCGACCAGATCCAGGCCGACATCGACGCCGGCAGCACGGTCGTCGAGGCGTTGAGCCGAACGAAAATCTTTCCCCCCTCTTGGGTGTCGGTCCTGTCGATCGGGGAGAAGAAGGGGGATTTCGTTCACCCGCTGAAGATGCTGCGTCGCTACGCCCAGCGCTCCGTCCGGTTCCAGCAGGAGGTCTTCTCGATCTTCACGATGCCACTGATCCTTTTGGGGCTGGTCGCGGTCTGGCTCTGGATCTTCCTGCTGCGGGTGGTGCCGGGTCTGGCCTCGTTGGTCCACTCCGTCGGAGGGATTCTGCCGGCCCTGCTGGATCGGGTGATTTTGTTCACCAATTGGCTTGGGCACGCCGGGCCGTGGATCGCCCTGGGGGTCGCGAGCTTGCTGTTCGTCGCGCTCGTGACCCGGCGGGCCAACCGGGAGATGGGCTTCATCGAGTCCCGGATTCCCCTCTGGACTCCCGGGATCGGCCCGATCATCGCCAACATCCAGCTGATGATCATTTCCCAGGGGTTGCAGGTTCAGCTGGAGGGTGGAATTCCGATCCTGGATGCGGTCCGAAATCTGAGTCTCGGGGTCGGCTCCCGCTCGGTCCGCCGGGACCTCTACCAGGCCTACCAGAAGCTGGAAGGGGGGGGCCCGGTCGCGGTGGCCCTCTCCCAAGTCCGGGTGATCTCCCCGATGGGGCATGCTCTCCTGGCGGCCGGGGAAAAAAGCGGGAAAATCCCCGAACTGATGCAGATGCTCTCCAATCATGCCCAGCAGGTCCTGACGGAGCAGGTCAAACGGCTGACGATCCTGATCCGGACCGGTGTCGTTCTGGCGGTGGGGGTCCTGGTCGGTTTCCTCGTGATCATCTTTTTCTCCATCCTGCTGCAGACGGTTTCCACAGCCGGCCTGATCGAGCGGCGAATCTAACCCGCTACCACTACTTCGGTTGTGGTAAACTACCCTCTCCATGCGGATCACCCGTCGGATCACGGTCCTGGGGGACGGGGGGTGGGGGACTTGTCTGTCCCTCCTCCTTTCTCAGAAGGGGCATTCGGTCACCCTTTGGGGGGCTTTTCCGGAGCAGATTGAGGCGGTCCGGCGCTCCCGGGAGAATGAGAAGTTTCTCCCCGGCGTCCATCTGCCGGACGATTTGAAGCTGACCGCTGATTGGGAGGAGGGGCTCCGGGGGGCGGAGGTGATCGTGGTGGCCGTCCCCTCCCGCTATCTCTCGGAGGTGCTGAAGCGGGCAAAACCGGGGGCTTGGGACGCCGCGACGGTCGTCTCGGTCGTCAAGGGGGTGGAGCCGGACAGCCTGCTGCGGATGTCGGAGCTGATCCGGCAGGCGGTCGAGGTGAAAAAGCTCGCAGTCCTTTCGGGACCGACGATCGCCTACGAGGTGGCCCGGGGAGTCCCGACGACCGCGGTGGCCGCCAGCGCCGACCCGGCGCTGGCCCGGGAGACGCAGGAGTTATTCACGACTGAGCGGTTCCGGATCTACACCTCGGCCGATGTGGCCGGCGTGGAGCTCGGGGGGGCGCTCAAGAATGTGATCGCGATCGCCTGCGGCATCTCCGACGGCATGGGATTCGGCAGCAACTCGAAGGCCGCCCTGGTGACCCGGGGGATCGTCGAGATGGCCCGGCTCGGGGTGGCGCTGGGCGCCAAGCAGGAAACCTTTTGGGGATTGAGCGGGCTGGGGGACCTGATCACCACCTGCTTCTCGCTGCACAGCCGGAACCGGATGGTCGGCCAGCGGCTCGGGGAGGGGGAGAGCTTGAAGGAGATCCTGGGCGGCATGAGCCAGGTGGCCGAGGGGGTGACGACAGCCCGCTCAGCCCACGGGCTGGCGAAGAAGCACGGCGTGGAGATGCCGATCACCGAATCGGTCTACCGGATCCTTCATGAGGGGAAGCCCCCGCTGGAGGTGGTGCGGGACCTGATGGGCCGCCAGCCCAAACCGGAATAAACGAATTTCGGGCCGACAGGTCGACTCGAAATTCGTCATAACGGGGCGTAGCGTAGCTTGGCTAGCGCGCTTGCATGGGGTGCAAGAGGTCGCGAGTTCGAATCTCGCCGCCCCGACCACTTGAAAGAATGGAGCGTGGCATGGATCGGGTGAATGTGGGGTTGCTGGGTCTGGGGACCGTGGGGTCCGGCGTGGCGGAACTGCTGCTGCGCCGGCGGGCCTTCCTTGCCCGGCAGGCGGGGGTGCCGATCGTGCTCAAGAAGATCGTCACCCGCCATCCCCGGCGGGTCCGTTCCGTCCGGGTGCCGGATGGGATGATCAGCGGCCGGCCGGCCGACATCCTGGAGGACCCGCAGATCCACCTCGTCGTGGAGCTGATCGGCGGGGTCACCACCGCCCGCAAGGCGGTGCTGGCGGCGATCCGGGC